>JBKJQG010000345.1:0-8046 GCA_046594925.1 Bacteroidia bacterium | reverse complement strand
CCTATCTTTGACAAACCTTAATCCCTAGTAATGAACATTCAATTTTGTGGAGCAGCGCGTACAGTAACAGGAAGTAAACATCTTATTACTGCAGAGGATGGAAAAAAAATATTGCTGGACTGCGGTTTTTTTCAAGGAAGAGGTTCGGAAACAGACGGAATGAATAGAGTATTCAATTTTGATCCCGCTGATGTCGACTATCTTATTCTTTCTCATGCCCACATAGATCATTCAGGGAATATTCCAAACCTTGTCAAGCAAGGATTCAAGGGTCCTATCATCTGTACTCCCGCAACGGCTGACCTGTGTAAGATAATGCTCACGGATAGTGCCCACATCCAGGAAAACGATGTGAAGTTCATTAATAAACGAAGAATGAAGCGGGGGGAAGACCAATTAAAGCCGCTTTATAATGTGAAGGATGTTGAAAAATGTCTTCCGTTGTTTCTTAGCGTTCCATACGATACCTGGCATACGGTTTATGAAAATCTGAAGGTGCAGTTTATTGATTCTGGCCATATTTTGGGAAGTGGTTCTGTCAATCTTGAACTGACGGAAAGTGGTCAAACTAAAAAAATATGTTTTACGGGAGATATCGGTCGCTACAACGGTAGCATTTTAAAGGATCCTAAGTCATTCCCCCAAGCAGACTACATCATCAGTGAATCGACCTACGGCGACCGATTGCATACAGATCTTCAATACAGCGAACAGCAATTGTTTGACGTGATTTACAATACCTGTATCGTTAAAAAAGGAAAGGTGATCATTCCGGCATTTAGTCTGGGGCGTACTCAGGAATTGGTATATGCGCTCGATCAAATGGAAAGAAAAAAGATGTTGCCGCGTATCAATGTTTATGTGGACAGTCCTTTATCGGTAAACGCCACGAACATAATGCGCAGTCACCCCGAATGTTTCAATGAAAACATTTTAGAATATATGAAAAATGATCCGGATCCGTTTGGGTTTAATAACTTGATCTATGTTCAGGATGTGGAGGAGTCGAAACATCTGAATGATTCAAAAGAGCCGTGTATAATCATTTCGGCTTCAGGAATGGCCGATGCCGGAAGAATTAAGCACCACATTAAAAACAACATAGAAAACCCCAACAATACGATTCTGATGGTTGGTTATGCCGAACAAAATTCTTTGGGAGGGAAATTACGTGCAGGAAACAAGGTGGTGAAAATATTTGGAGACGAGCATCCTGTGAATGCTGAAGTTGTTGTTATTGATTCCTACAGCGCACACGGCGATTACAAAGAAATGTTAAAATATTTTGAATGCCAGGATAAAAATAAGGTGAAACGCCTATTTTTGGTTCACGGAGAATATGAAGTGCAATTAGCCTGGAAAGAACGATTGACGGCTGCAGGGTTTAAAAACATTACGATCCCGGCTCAGGGTGATACAGTCAATATAGCTTAAATGTTTGAACAAATAAAATACTTGATCCTCAAGGAACTGAAGCTGGAACTGCGCAACAAGTACGCGCTGGGTGGAATCTTATTGTATGTAGTTTCCACTATCTTCGTCAGCTATCTTTCTTTTAAGAAGATCGTCACTCCCGCCACCTGGAATGCCCTGTTTTGGATCATTTTGCTCTTTGCTTCCATCAATGCAATCGCTAAAAGCTTCATTACCGAGACAAAAGGCCGTTTGTTATATATGTATACACTCACCAGTCCGCAAGCCGTGATCCTTTCCAAGATCATCTATAATTCACTGCTGCTGATGGTCTTATCCGGACTTTGTTTACTTGCATATAGCCTTTTTATAGGGAACATCATTCAGGACCTGCCTTTGTTCTTACTGACTTTGCTAATGGGGAGTTTTGGCTTTTCCTCATTACTGACAATGGTTTCAGCCATAGCTTCCAAGGCAGGAAACAATTTCACTTTGATGGCTATTCTGAGTTTCCCGATCATCATTCCTTTGCTAATGGTTTTGATAAAATTATCAAAAAATGCAATTGATGGATTGGAGCGCTGGGACTTGAATTACCTGATGGTTTTAATGTTCTTAAATCTCATAATTATCGCATTATCTTATCTATTATTTCGTTATCTTTGGCGCGACTGAGGCAAGGCCTCTTTTATTATCTGAGCGTGGCCTTCAGAAGTAAAAAAGGTTGTCCATTTGATAAACACTTGTGCTTTTCAAATCCAGTAAATGCGAATGAAATAAGTTTATGGCACTTGATGAAATTTGTGCTTTTTAGATTAGATAAAAATGAAAAATAATTGGTGGAAAATAATTGCTGTAGTCTTTGTACTATACACCATCGTAGCAGGATTTATAGTTCCGGTTCCGGCACAACCCATACTTCACGAAACCATCCGTAACCTCTACTTCCACGTTCCAATGTGGTTTGCGATGATGACCATCTTGTTTGTCTCACTTTGGAACAGTGTTAAATACTTGAATAAATCTGATATTCAAAGCGACATAGTAGCCACACAGGCTGCACACACGGGAATGTTGGTTGGAGCGTTGGGCTTAGTCACAGGATCAGTTTGGGCCAAATACACATGGGGAGCCTGGTGGGTAGCGGATACCAAACTGAACGGAGCAGCCATCACCATGCTCATCTATCTGGCTTATTTTGTTTTGAGAGGTTCCATTGACGAAGAACAAAAACGCGCAAGGATCGCCGCAGTCTATAACATCTTCGCTTATGTTTTGCTGATCGTGTTCCTGATGGTCTTACCCCGTATGAGCGATTCATTGCATCCTGGAAACGGTGGAAATCCAGGTTTCAACAATTATGACCTCGACAGCAAAATGCGCATGGTTTTCTACCCTGCGGTTATCGGCTGGATCCTTTTCACCGTATGGATCTTTACTTTGAGAGTAAGAATAGAAAAATTAAAACGCAAAAAATTATTCAATGATTAGTTTGTTAAAAAAAATAGCTCTATCAGCAACATTGCTCATCTCGGCAGCAGCCTCCGCTCAGGAAAACACCTCCGTGGAAATGGCAACAGGTTTGTATCAAAGTGGAAAGATCTATGTGGTGGTTGTGGTGATGTCATTGATCTTTATTGGGATCGTAGGTTATTTGGTGATGCTGGATCGGAAGATAAGTAAATTGGAGAAGGAAAATAAATAAGTTAAAAGAGAAGAAAGTCAAAAGTCAAAAGAGGCTGAGACGTCAAAATGAGATTGTCGGCAAAAACAATAGGCAATTTTAAAAAGTAGGCAGTAGGCAATTTAAAAAAAATAAGTAGGCAATTAAAAAAAGTAGGCAATTCTAAAAAGTAGACAGTAGGCAATTAAAAAAAGAAAGTACTTAATGGATCTGTTTTTTTAACACACACAGATTCGCAAAATTCATTTTTATTCGTTATTCGTACCAGTACCATGAAAAAGATACACATACTTGGCATCATCATCATTGCAGTTGCAATTGGAGCCATATTCACGACATTGAACAACACTAGCACCTACGCTAGCTTTTCGGAAGCAGCGAGTGATCCGGGAAGTGAATTCCACGTAGTTGGAAAATTAAACAAAGACAAAGAAGCTGTTTACGACCCTAAGATCGATGCCAATCTTTTTACTTTTTATATGTTTGATAACAAAGGCACCGAATGCAAAGTGGTCCTCCACAAGAATAAACCACAAGATTTTGAACGTTCGGAGCAGATCGTTCTGATCGGACAGATGCAGGGCCAAGAGTTTCAGGCATCCGACATCCTGATGAAATGCCCTTCTAAGTATAATGAAGGACAGCCAACTGCTTCGAGATAATTTTAGAATTTTATATTTTTAGAGTTTTAGAATTAGGGATAGTTAAACAATTTTAGAATTAGCGGGGCGATTAAAAAATCTGAAAATCTACAATTCTAAAAGTCAAAAATTAATTTATGGAGTACATAGGTGAGCATTTAGGAATTGGTAAAGTTGGAAATGTATTTGTCATTACGTCATTTGTATTCGCTTTATTAGCCAGTATCTCCTATTTTTTCGCGGCAAAAGAAAATGAAGAAGCATCTTCCTGGAAAAGAATAGGGCGCATTGCTTTCCGCCTGCATGGCCTATCCGTATTGGGGATTGTGAGCACCTTGTTCATTATGCTCATGAATCACTATTTTGAATATGAGTATGTTTGGCACCACAGCAACCGCGCGATGCCGATGCGCTACATCCTTTCTTGTTTCTGGGAAGGACAGGAAGGCAGTTTTTTACTCTGGACCTTCTGGCATGTCGTCTTAGGTCTAATATTGCAGCGGACGGCAAAAAATTTCGAAGCGCCGGTAATGGCAGTTATCTCTTTGGTTCAGGTCTTCCTTGCTTCCATGCTTCTGGGAATAACACTTTGGGAGTATCACCTGGGAAGCAATCCGTTCACCGTTCTTTTGCGCGAACATCCTGAATATTCCAAGATCCCTCTTTTTACTGACCCGCATTATATCTCCAATCCGGCTTTTGATGGCAGAGGCTTGAATCCCTTGTTGCAGAATTACTGGATGACTATCCACCCTCCTACTTTGTTTTTGGGTTTCGCGTTGACGGTCGTTCCTTTCGCATATGCTATTGCTGCTTTGTGGAAAAAAAGATTCAATGAATGGCTGAAACCTGCCTTGCCTTGGACCTATGCAGGTGTTACGGTGTTGGGTGTCGGAATTCTGATGGGTGGCGCCTGGGCTTACGAAGCTTTGAGCTTCGGTGGTTTCTGGGCCTGGGATCCTGTTGAGAATGCTTCCCTCGTTCCTTGGTTAACCTTGGTGGGTGCAGCGCATTTGATGCTGATCAACCGCAACAAGGGACAAAGTTTGTTCACTGCCTTTTTTCTGGCGATCCTTTCTTTTTTACTCATCCTCTACTCCACTTACTTAACCCGAAGCGGAATTCTGGGTGAAACATCTGTGCATTCTTTTCCAACAGCCGGAATGGCCGGACAATTACTTATCTACCTTTTTGTTTTTGTGATCCTGGGCTTCACTTTGTTGATCATGCGCTGGAAACATTTTCCTAGACAAAAGGAAGAAGAAGGCATCTGGTCCAGGGAATTCTGGATGTTTGTCGGAGCGATAGTATTATTGGTTTCTGCTTTTCAGATCATCTTTTACACTTCTATTCCGGTTTGGAACAAATTGTTTGGAATGAACAAAGCTCCCTTGAAAGATGTGATTCGCTTTTACAACAACTGGCAATTGCCTTTCGCTTTTGTCGTGACGATGCTTATCGCGGTGGGACAATTTTTTAAATACAAGGATACCGATATCAGAGTTTTTCTTAAAAAGATTGCGCTTTCATTTTTAGCAGCGGTGCTTTTGACCATTGTTGCGATCTACGGTTTGAATTTTAATGATACCTATTTCTCCATCCTGCTCTTCTCTACCATTTTTGCGACCGTTGCAAATCTGGATTACCTTTTCAGGGTGATGGGCGGAAAAGTTAGGAAAGCTGGTGCTTCTGTTGCCCACATCGGATTTGCTTTGGTCTTGTTAGGAGCCTTAATCTCCACTTCAAAAAAAGATGTGATCTCACAGAACACTTCCGGAAAGGACGTCAGTCAATTAGGGAAATCCTATTCGAATAACGATAATATTCTACTGACACAAGGTGACACTTTGAGAATGGGCAACTATTTCGTGACCTATCTTGGAAAGCGTCAGGAAGGCATCAATATTTATTTTGACGTGGACTATTTTTCAAAGGATGAGAATAATAAACTTAAGAAAGAGTTTTCATTGTCGCCCTTGTTACAAACTAATCCTGTGATGGGCAACGTAGCAGAGCCGGATACCCGTCATTTCTTAACTTTTGACGTTTATACGCACGTTACTTACGCAACCTTGCCAGATAAGAAAGAAGAACATGCAGGCCATGATCATGGCATAGATGAATACGCCCCTGCAAAAGACCATACACTCAAGAGAGGAGACAGCATCTTCTCTTCCAATGCTATCATCATTTTCGATTCACTTTCGGTGAATGTCGACAAAGCCCAATATAAGCTGGCGGAAAACGACATAGCTGTTCAAGCCTTTTTTAGAGTATTGGATGTGAATCAAAAAAGTTATACCGCTAAGCCTGTCTACCTCATCAGAAACAACAGCGTACAGCCTATGGAAGCGAAAGTGGAAGAGCTGGGACTGAAGTTTATGTTCTGGCAGATCAATCCGGAGAATGGAAACATTCAAATCTCTCTGCAAGAAAAAAAATCGAACGTGCGCGATTTTATTGTTATGCAGGCTATGATCTTTCCCTACATCAATATTTTATGGATAGGCTGCATCGTCATGGCGATAGGAACCATATTAGCGATCATCGAACGTTTAAGAAAATCTTAAGATGAGATCCGACATCACCATATCCATTATTGGTTCGGGAAACCTGGCCACGCAGCTGGGCCTTGCTCTTCACAAAGAAGGCTATTGCATTTCACAAATCTTCAGCCGCAGCAAAAAAAATGCTGAAACACTCGCCAAAAAAGTGGATGCAAAAGCAATCACCGATCTGAAAGATCTGGCTCAAACGGCTTCCATCTATTTTATTGCGGTAAAGGACGATGCAATCGCAACAATTGCTAAACAGTTGAAATTAAAAGGTCAGATCGTTGTTCACACTTCGGGAAGTGTTCCTTTGGATGTGTTGAAAAGCATTAGCAGGAATTATGGTGTGTTCTACCCCTTGCAAACCTTTTCAAAAGAGAAACCTGCGGATTTCAAGACCATTCCGGTTTGTATTGAAGCAAACAACAACTCCACTGCCACTACTCTTCTGTATTTTGCAAAGAGCATCAGCGGAAATGTTCAGAAAGTGAATTCTGAGAAACGAAAAAAAATTCATTTAGCAGCTGTCTTTGCCTGCAATTTCAGCAATCACATGTATGCGATCGCCGACGCGTTGCTGGCAAAAGATAAACTCCCACTGGATCTGCTTAGGCCCTTAATCGAAGAAACAGCGGCTAAGGTTAAAACTGGAAAGCCAAAGAATGTGCAGACGGGTCCGGCTTTGCGTCAGGATAAAAAAACAATGAAAGAACACCTGAACTTGCTATCTAAGGAAAAAGACCTTCAAAAACTGTATTCCTTACTAAGCGAAAGCATAGTTAAAAGAAAAGCGTAAATTAGTCTCGATGGAAAACTTTAAGACAAAGCTCACCGGTGTAAAAGCCTTCATTTTTGACGTGGACGGAGTGCTGACCAATGGTTCAGTAACTTTGATGCCGAACGGAGAACAAGTGCGAGTAATGAACATCAAAGACGGTTACGCATTGCAGTTGGCGGTAAAACGAGGTTATAGAATCGCCATCATTTCCGGTGGAAAATCTGAAATGGTCCGTACACGTTTAAATGGCTTGGGAATTACAGATGTATACCTCGGCATTCATAATAAGATTGATACTTACAAAGAATTCATTGAGATACACGGCATTCTGGCAGAAGAGATCTTATACATGGGAGACGACATGCCGGATTTTGAAGTGATGAAACGCGTGGGCGTTCCTACTTGTCCTAACGACTCCGCTCAGGAAATAAAGGACATTTCCATTTACGTTTCCGGAAAAAAAGGCGGTGAAGGCGCTGTGCGCGACGTGATTGAACAAGTGATGAAAGTTCAGGACAAATGGTTGGACAAAGACGGATTTGTCTGGTAATCTGTAAAGTCAAAAGTTTTTAAGTCGAAAATCAAAAGAAGTTTATGATCGCTTTTCTTAAGTTAATACGCATTCAGAACTTACTCATTATTGCATTGACGCAGTATGTGGTTCGCTGGTGCATCATTTATCCGATCATAAAAGTAAGCAGCACATTTTATGAGTTGCAACTTTCTGAATTTCAATTCTTCTTTTTGGTGCTTTCCACAGTAATGATAGCTGCTGCCGGATACATCATCAACGATTATTTTGACGTGAAGATCGACAAGGTGAACAAACCAGAGCGCATGGTGATCGACAAAGGTGTAAAACGCAGAGTCGCTATCGGAGCGCATACTGTGATCAACGTGCTGGCTATTTTTATTGCTCTTTGGGTAGCTTATTCCATTGGTTCCTGGAGATTGGCGCTTATCCATTTTATCTGCGCG
>JBKJQG010000257.1:0-5021 GCA_046594925.1 Bacteroidia bacterium | reverse complement strand
GTAACCGTTACCGATTCTTGGGGTTGTACCAATACCAATAGTGCTGTGGTGACTCAGCCTACTTTGCTCACTGCTTCTGCGGTCAACACTCCTGCTTCTTGTAACGGAGTTTGTGATGGCACGGCAACAGCTACAGGTGCGGGTGGAACAACTGGTTATACTTACTCATGGAACTCCGTTCCTGCTCAGTCAACTCAAATCGCAACAGGACTATGTGCCGGTACATATACTTGTACGGTCACCGATGCTAACGGATGTACGGCAACAACAACTGCTACCATCGCTGAACCTACACTAGTTGTAGTGGCACCAATTGCACCTGCTACAGTTTGTTCAGGAGGAAGCACTACGATCACTGCTTCCGCTTCTGGCGGTAATGGCGGTGCTTACTCTTATGTGTGGACTCCTACTACAGGATTGTCTAACCCCAACATTGCTAACCCAACTGCTACTCCGGCTTCAACTACGGTCTACACGGTAAATGCAACCGATGTGAACGGCTGTCCTGCTGCTTCCGTGAACGTTACTGTAACAGTGAACCCTTCACTTCTTGTTTTGGCAAGCGGAACAGCTTCGATCTGCCCGGGTTCGTCTGCTAGTCTGAATGCTCTTGCTTCTTTAGGCAATGGCGGTCCTTATACCTATACGTGGGCTCCAGCAGGAACAGGAACAGGACCCAATGTTGTTGTGAGTCCTTTGACCACTACTCAATACACGGTTACTGCAAGTGACGGATGTTCGCCTACAGCGACTTCTACCGTAACAATTACTGTTCTTCCGCTTCCTATTGTTTCTTTCAGCACACCGGTGACTGCCGCTTGTGAAGAGCATTGTGTGACCTTTGTCAATACCTCAACAGTTACCGGCGCCGGCATTGCATCGTGGCTTTGGAACTATGGTGACGGAACTCCCACTGATACGGCCCATTATCATTGCTATGATGCAGGTAACTTCAATGTGACGCTAACAGTTGTTTCAACTTTGGGTGCTTGTACTTCTACTTTGGTTGTTCCGAATTACATTGTAGTACATCCGAAGCCGGATGCTGCTTTCAGTGCTCCAATGGCAACAAGCATCATCACCCCTACAGTGCCTTATACAGATGAGTCGACCGCAGGTACAGGATCCACGCTTACGGGTTGGAATTGGAATTTCGGAGATGCTTTCGCTCCGACAATTGACAGCACAAGCACATTGCAGAACCCTACTCATACGTTCTCGGAAGCCGGAACGTTTTGTGCGACTTTGATTGTGACCACAAACTTCGGTTGTAAAGACACTGTGACAAATTGTATTATCATTCAACCAGAATTCACATTCTTCATCCCGAGCGCTTTCTCGCCAAACGATGATGGCCTCAACGATGAGTTTTATGGCAAAGGTGATTTCATCAAAAAATTCGACATGAGAATTTTCGACCGCTGGGGAAATCTGATCTTTTTCACGACTGATTCCACCAAGCATTGGGATGGAAAAGCCAAACAGGGCAAAGAGGTGGTTCTGCAGGACGTGTATATTTACAAGATCTCGATTACAGATGCGAACGACAAAAAACACAATTACACAGGAACAGTGACCATTGTGAAATAAAAAGAAAATTCATTTAAAAAGAACCGCTCCGAAAAATCCGGAGCGGTTCTTTTTTTGCTACTTTTAATCATGCTAAGTAAAAGGATTCACCTCATCGTTTTAAAAAAAGTCACCCTGCTGGCGCTTTCCTTGTTGCTGCCATTTTTAGCAAGCGCAGCCGGCATCATCGAAAACAAAGGTCAGATTAGACAATCCTCTTCTGAACAGATCTTATTCTATACTTCCGTTAAAGGAGGAACAGTTTATTTTCTCAAGGACCGCATTGCATTTGTGCTGAATAAAGAAACAGAAAAAACAGAATTCAACAATACGCTGACGGGCAGCAAGATTAATGTATTCAGATACGATTACAAAATAACCAACGCAGAAGGGTTTAAGCTGGAAACCGGAGACGCACAACCGGAAAAGCTGAATTTTTATTCAGACCGCAAACATTTTTCCGCAAGACAATTCAACAAGATCATTTACAAAAATGTTTCGGCTGGAGTGTCACTGGTTTTTTACAACCACCCAGGAGCAGGCCTGAAATATGACATTGTATTCGATGCGCCTCGAAAAAAAGAAGTGGAATTTTCCTTTGAACTGATTGGTGCTTCAGCAAAAAAAGGCTACGACAAAACAACTTCCAAAGAAACCCTTATTCTTGAAACCCCTTTGGGCGAAGTAACAGAACATTTTCCGCTGGTTTATGCCGACATCCGGAAAGGAAATAAATTAAGGCGCGAAGAAAAAGCCTGCCGCATTTCCATTGAAAATAACATTGTTTATTATTCAGCCGAAGTTCCTGTCAACTGTCAATCGCTGGTGATAGACCCCTGGACTTCCTTTGCAGGTGGTGGTGACGCTGACGAATCTTTCGGATCGGATGGGGACAGCTATGGCAATGTTTACATTTCCGGTTATACGCTGAGTGTCGATTTTCCAAGCAGCCCCGGAGCATTTCAAACTGGGCTGAATGCCAATTACGATGCATTCATTTTTAAATTTGATCCCACTGGACAAAGGGTCTGGGCCACCTATTACGGAGGAAGCCAGAACGATTTCGGCTACCGTCTCAAAGTCACACCATCCGGAAAGCCGACATTGGCGGGCTATACCTATAGTTCGGATCTTTTCATCAGCCCAAGCGGAGTTTTCAGTTCCAGCTTTTCAGGATCGATCGATGCCTTCATCACGCAGTTTGATTCGGGTGGGAATTTTTTATGGGGAACCTTTGCTGGAGGAACAGGCGGGGACTTTGCGATCAGCATGGACATGGACAAACAAGGGAATCTGGCCCTAGGCGGATTCACCAGCAGCAGCGATTTTCCGGTCTCAGGGTCGGCCTGGCAACTTCTGTTCGGCGGCGCTTTGGATTGTTTTGTGGCAAAATTTGACAGCACGGGAAACCGTTTATGGGCGACTTATCTCGGAGGAATGAACAGCGAAGATGCACACGCCATAAAGTTCGACACACTGGGAAATGTCTATGTGGGGGGCGATACTTACAGTTCCGATTTTCCTGTTGATGCCGGTTCTTACCAGAATTTTTTGATGGGCGGAAGCGATGCATTCCTTGCAAAATACGATCCTTCGGGAAACAAATTATGGGCAACCTATTTGGGCGGAGTAGGCAATGAAGACATATACGCATTGGCGAACGACCGCCACAACAACATTTATCTGACCGGTTATTGTTCCGGTTATGATTTTCCAGTAACACCTGGAGCCTTTCAGTCTACGATGAACGGCGTAAGGGATCTGACAATAGGAAGTTTCAATCCCTCTGGAAACCTGCGCTGGTTAACCTATGCAGGCGGCGTTGCCTGGGATGCAGGAAAAGGGATCATTGTTAATACTAACCAAAAAATCACCGTTTGCGGTGAAACGAATTCCACCGATTTCCCGATCGTTGGTAACAAATACGATACGGTCCACAATGGCGGATCCGACATCTGCTATCTGCAGTTGGACACAACCGGATCAGTGGAATTATCCAATTTAAAAGGAGGAAGCAACTCGGATTATGCTCACGACATCTGTGAAGTGATGCAGCAGAAGATCGTGGTTTCGGGTAGTACTTACAGTGTCGATTTTCCAGTTACGCCAGGTGTTTTCCAGACGATCAAAGGCGCGGACGTGGATGCTTTTGTCTGGCTGACGGACAGTACCAGCATCATTACGGGATTTTCCGCCGGCAGTGCCGAACCGGCCGCTTACCTTTATCCGAATCCGGCAAACGACCAAGTCATTTTGCAAAACCTTAAGCCTGGAAATTACACGCTTATGTTGTTTGATGCTTCGGGAAGAAAATTGACCGAGGAAAAATACTATTCTGGCGACATCCTGATAACCGGACTTGAAGAGCTCCCAAATGGAGTTTACTCCATTCTTCTCATTTCCAACTCAAAATCAACACTTTACAAACTGGTAAAATTAGATTAATCGGGTTTAACAGCCTGCCCAGATTTGTTAATAAAATAAGACCTCTTTTTCTGCCTGCCCATGCAACTTTTTCTCGCTTCTCGTCATCTGTTTATTAACTAAACAGCTCTTAATTATTTATCTAATGAAACGAATTACCATTCTCTTTACATTTTTGTGTGTTGCACTTTTCTCCTTTTTTGCAAAGGAAGCGAAAGCCTGCCATGCGATTGCGTTGGTTAACTTTACCCAGCAAACACCATTTGCCGGCGGAATTACTGTAAACGCTGCTTCCGATTCCCCTACCTGCGGATGCGCTGTTTACTGGTTGGATGTGGAAGTTCGTTGTATTGGTGAACCATTTAATGCTTCCGCATTTTCTCCTGGATTTTATGGTCCTTTAACTACTTATCCTTTTTATCAAAGTGCCCAAATGAACAAACCTTCTTGTGTGATTCAGAATTATCCTGGGGTAAATATTTCTTTTGCGGGCCTTTGCCCTGGTACCACTTACCAATACAGAATGCGTGAGAACCACAATTTCTCGGTGGGGCCATGGTGCCCGACTCAAACATTTGTGGTTCCGGGGGTTATGCCAACGTTTACAGCTACTGTAAGTGCTTCGGCAAATAATATTTGTGCCGGAAGTTGTTCTACGATTACTGCTACACCAACTGGTGGTTGTTTAATTGCCGTTTTATATAACTGGAGCACCGGGGCTACTACAAGTTCTATTACTGTTTGTCCTGCTGTTACAACAACATACACGTGTGCGGTTACCGACGATTGCAGCAATCAAGTTGCTAACGTTAGCATGACAATCATAGTTGTTCCTGCACCTGTTGCCGGAACGGCATCTGTTTCGCCTGGTGCCGTCTGTTCGGGAACGCCGGTCAATTTAACCTTAACCGGAAGCTCAGGAACCATTCAATGGCAGAGTGCTCCTAGTTCAGGAGGTCCTTGGACAAATATTGCAGGAGCAACTACCGCAACTTTTACTACCGCTGGAATGACAGCTAACACTTGTT
>JBKJQG010000109.1:0-4275 GCA_046594925.1 Bacteroidia bacterium | reverse complement strand
ACGAAGCACTGGGCTTGAAGCCATTTGAAAAGTATCCTAAAGATAAATTGTCGGAAATAGATGCAGCTCTTGCAGACGCCGCCTCCGAAAAAGATCGTCTCGCAAAAGAAAAAGAACTCGAAGCCAAATACAAAGCCGCCATTGCGAAAGGTGATGCTGCTTTTAAAGCCAAGACTTATGCTGCTGCAAAGACCGCTTACAACGAAGCATTGGGCTTTAAATCGGAACAATATCCTTCCGACAAGATCGCTGAGATCGACAAGATCCTTGGCGACCTGGTTAATAAAGATGCTGCAACAAAAGCATTGAATGAGAAGTATGCGGCTGCTATTGCTAAAGGAGATGCAGCTTTGGCTTCCAAAGATTACGAGGAGGCTAAATCTTCCTACAACACTGCTTTGGGATTAAAAGCAGCCGAAAAATATCCTAAGGATAAAATTGCCGCTATCGATGCCATTCTTGCAAAAGAATCAGGAGCAAAAGAACTGACTGAAAAATACAAAGCTGCAATTACCAAAGCAGATGCTGAATTCACTTCAAAGGATTATGCTGCAGCAAAGACATCTTATACGGAGGCTTCTGCGCTGAAACCGTCGGAACAATATCCGAAGGATCAGTTGGTGAAAGTAAATGCTCAGTTGGGCGATATCGCCAAGACACAAGCTGTACAGGCTAAGTATGAAGCAGCGATTACGAAAGCCGATGGAATTTTAGGCAAAAAGGATTACAACAATGCGATTACGGCCTACAAAGACGCAGAAGCGATCAAGCCGAACGAACCGTATCCCGGAAACAAGATCGATGAAATTAATGGCATCCTGGATGGAATGGCAAGAGCTAAAGTGAAAGATGCACAGTATCAGGAGATCATTGTGAAAGCTGACAAATTGTTTGAATTAAAGGATTACAAATCGGCAAAGAACAAATACCTCGATGCATCATTAGTGAAATCATCAGAGCAGTATCCTAAGGATCGGGTAGCGGAAATTGATGTATTGCTGAAAAAGAAAAACAACGGGACGACCACGACAACGAACACAGCTGTAAACGATCAGTTCAAGAGTGAACTGGCTAAGAAATATCCGGAAGGGATAACGGAAGAAAGCGCAACGGAGAATAATGCGAAAGTGACGCGAAGGATCGTGGTGAAAGGACAAGAAGGACATCTTTACGTGAGAAAAGAGACTTCATTTGGTCCGATCTATTTCTTTAAGGACAATGTACCTATTACCGAACATGAATTCCTGAGAGATACGGAAGTTCAACAATAACAATCAGAAAAATGATAAAGAAAATAACCGGAGTGATCTACGCTTTGTTCTGTGCCTTGTGCCTGAACGGGCAGAACGATGTTGAACTGAAATTAACCCTCCGCGACGGAAACGTGATGAGTGGAACTTCCAAGATGGCTGCGATATCGCTGAATACGGCTTACGGAAAACTGGAGATTCCCATTAAAAATGTGACTTCGCTGGATCTGGGAATTAAGAGCGATAAGGCTACCTCGGATAAAGTGATAAACCTGGTTAAGCAGATGGGGAATTCGGATGAGAAAATGCGCAAGACCTCTTTTGATGAACTGGTGAAGATGGACATCAAAGCTGTCGCTGCCATTTCCGATTTTATCTATTCCGAAAAGTACGAACCCTCAACTTATACGGATTACACCGCTGACGGAGCGTTGGCTGAACTGCAGGCAAAATACAATGTCGACAATGCCATTTCTGATAAAGATGTGGTTTCCATCGATTACGAATACTCCATGGGCGGAACTTATGATTTTGCCAAGATCGATCTAAAAACAGAATACGGAACGCTGAGCGTTCCAAAGGAAAAGATCAAGCACATTGACGTAATGTATACGGGTGATAGTGGAAGCGGGGACATGACCTTTAAGCTTTTGGCAACAAAACACATCAGTGCTAATACAGCCGGCGGTTGGCTGAAAACAGGGATCATGTTGAAACAAGGACAGAAGTTCAGCATCGCAGCAAGCGGTGAGGTTACCTTTGCAAGTTTGTCGGGCAGCAAATACAAACCCGATGGAACCATCGCTGGGTCCACAACCGCTCCGATTCCAGAATACGAAGGTGATTACAATACAGGAAACTCTTATCCTGCTTATGGGAATGTCGTTTATAAGATTGGAGAAACTTCCACACAGGCCTTGAAAGCCGGAGCTAAATTCAGCGGATCGGCGAGTTCATCGGGAATGCTTTACATCTCGATCTATGAAACAGTCTATAGCGCCAGCAACACTGGTAGCTACACTGTTAAGGTCTCATTAAAATAATCCATGACTCAGAATTCATTCTTTAAAACAAGCATAATGACAACTGTCTTATGCTTGTTTTCATTTCAAACATTCTCACAGGTATACTCCAACAGAGAATCGTCGACGTTCTTTTTCACGGTTGGTATGACGAGCACCAATTTGCTGAATGACACGATGAAGTATAAACCGGGAATCTTGTGTAATGGTGGATTCATTTATACAGTGGTTCTTTCCGACAAACTAAATGTGGGAGGAGAGCTTTTGTACACTGGCAAGTCTTTTAAGGGCATTGATGATCCTGTGGTCAAATACAGGTATTTTTATTTGGATGTTCCTCTTTATCTTCAGTACAAGTTGGGTGATAACATTCGTTTCAACCTTGGTGGACAGTATTCCGTTTTTACCAATTCCAAGGTAGTGGTAGTTGACGTAAGGAATAAAAATGGCGTTGACATACGGCCTTACAACAATATCAAGCCATCAGACGTTAGCCTAATAGTTGGCACAGAGATCGATCTGGCGGAGAACATTGCTCTTGCAGTACGTTACAGTTTGTCGTTATCCACTCTTGCAAAAACCGATCAGATCGGTTTCGGTGTTTTTCAATTGTCGTTCAATTATGCCGTATACCGGTCGCACAAGCAGTTTTTAAATAGAAACAAAGGTGCGAATAACGAATAAAGCAAATAAATGTTTAAAAACAGAACTAATAATTCAGTCGCAAGTAAAACTGTTTCCCCTCTCGGTAGGCTTACGGAGTGGTTTTTTTATAAGGTAACGAATATTTTTTCTCTCTTTATTCTCATATTCTACAGCAGTGTGATCTTTGCACTGAATGCCTGTAGCCGATCCTCTGCGGATGAAGCGAACACGAGCATTATAATGGCAGCCCTTCCCGATGAAGTTATTTTATCTACCGTAAATAAATATTCCTGGCAAACGGCTTATGATGTTAAGAATGCCTTGGTCAACCGCATACCTGTGCCGAAAGGATATAAAAGAACAGAAGTGAAATCAGGTTCCTTTGGCGATTGGCTTCGCTTCCTTCCGCTGAAACCTGGAAATCCAGATGTGCATCTATACAACGGCGATTTAAAACGTTATCAGGGTGGACATGCTGCAGTACTCGACATCGATGTTGGAACAACCGACATTCAGCAATGTGCGGATGCTGTGATGCGCATGCGTGCTGAATTTCTTTATTCTGTGAAAGACTATGAAGCCTTACATTTTAATTTTACTAGCGGACATTCTATCGGTTTTAAGAAATGGAGCGAAGGTAATCGCACGGTCGTAAAAGGAAATAGCGTGACTTGGTCCAAGAGTAATGCTAAGGACGATTCTTACAAAACATTCAAAGGGTATTGCACTACCATTTTCAATTATGCCGGGACTTCTTCCCTCAGCAAAGAATTAAAAAAGGTGAGTGAGGTCAAGGATATTCAGATTGGAGATGTATTCATTCTGGGAGGTTTCCCTGGCCACGCTGTATTGGTGGTTGATGTGTGCTCCAATGAAACTACCGGGGAAAAACTATTTATGATTCAGCAGAGTTATATGCCTGCGCAGGAAATCCACGTTCTGAAAAATATCAAAAATTCCGACATCAGTCCTTGGTACAGCACTGTGTTTGAAGGCGATCTGGAAACTCCGGAGTGGACTTTTTCTAAAGATCAGCTGATGCGGTGGCAATAGGTTCGACGGCTCTGGTCGTTCCTTTCTTTCTGAAAAATTTTCTGGAGATCGCTTTTGGCAGCATAGGATGAAGCAGCTGCCCGACATAATGTTTCGGAAAAGATTCCTTGATACCTAATTTTTCGGGTTCATGATCGGGACAAACATAGGTTCCGAAAAGAATGTCCATGATCGGAGAAATGTTCGCATAATTCCCTCGGTCTCTTTCTAAGTCATGATGCCAGTGGTGCAGTTCAGGAGCACCAATCAATATTCTAAGTGGCCCGATCGGCAATCTAACGTTGGAGTGAATGTAAATCGCCCAG
>JBKJQG010000065.1:0-12177 GCA_046594925.1 Bacteroidia bacterium | reverse complement strand
TATTGCTAAAGGTGCGCATCCTGATAAGGGTGAAACGGAAAAGATCAGAGTGGGAACAGGATGAACAACGATCATTGTTGAATCCTTGTTGACGCATCCATTCGCATCCTGAACCGTAACCACATTATTCCCGGCAGCATTTACACTGATGGAAGAAGTGCCTGCACCGCTGCTCCACAAATAACTGGTAAATCCGGGGTTCGCCGTCAGTGTTGCTGATAAACCCGGACAGATCTTTACCGTATCGGTAAGACCAACCACTGGTAATGGATTCACCGTTAAGATGAGCGTGTCTTTGTCTGTACATCCATTTGCATCTGTCACCAATACAAAATACAAGTCTGAGGTGGAAGCGTTCAGCGTCTGAAGATTACTTCCATTCATCCATAAATAAGAAGTGAATCCAGGTCCTGCATTTAACGTGATTATGTCGCCCTGACAGATCGCTGTATCGTTTCCTAGATTCACGACAGGAGGAACGAAGAGTGTGATCAATACACTATCAACAGCAGTGCAACCAAATGCATCCGTAACAGTTACCGTATAATTTGTCGTGGAAAGTGGCGAGACCGTTTGTGCCGACAAGGTCGATCCGTTGCTCCAAACGTAGCTATAAACGCCTGTTCCGCCTGTGGCAAGGGCCGTTAAGTTGGTGTTGCTGCCCGGACAAATATTCATCGCACTTGCAGACGCATTCACGGAAAGTGGAGGAGAGGTTGTGATGGTAGCGGAAGTTGTAGCGGTGCAGGAATTCAGATCTGTCACGGTCACTGTATAAGATCCAGCTGCTAAATTTGTTGCTGTTGCGGTTGTTTGAACCGGCACTGTATTCCATGAATAGCCATAACCTCCGGCGCCTCCTCCTGCTGTTACAGTTGCTGATCCGGTACTTCCGCCACTGCAGGCAATGTTTGTCTGCGCAGTAATTGTTGCTGTGAGCAAAGCCGGTTCAGTTATAGTAACGGAAATTGTCGCGGTACATAAATTCAGATCAGATACGGTTACAGTATAAGATCCAGCCGTTAAATTTACCGCTGTCGCCGTTGTCTGAACCGGAATAGTGTTCCAAGAATAAGTATAACCTGGAGTCGCGCCGTTTGCTGTAACAGTTGCAGAGCCATTGTTTCCGCCATTGCAGAGCACGTTGACTTGTGTTGTCGATAAAGTTAGCGCTGTAGGTTCTGTTATTGTAAACGGAGCAGTCGCAGTACAGCTGATGCAAGTTTTGAAAGAAATATTGTCGATCCCAAAATCATTTCCTCCTGCGATTGTGTTAAGATCGGTGATGCAAATGGTGGCCGAAGTGCTGGCTCCGGAAAACCAAACTGTCGAAAAAGGAACCCACGTGAAAGTTGTCGGAGGTGCATTCACTGTTCCCACAGATGTTCCGTTAACCGTAAATTCGATGTCAGCTAAAACCGAACTGTAGTTCGAGGCCACAAAAGAAGAAAGCGAATAATAAGTGTTGGGAGTTACTGCGATCGTCTGACACCAAATGCTTGTGCCAGCCACTGTACTTCCGTCACCAATGAGGTAATTCCCGCCGCCACCGTATCCAGAACCGAAATGCCCTGGATTGTAATAATTCGGATTAACGTCTACCGCATAATTTCCCGGACCTCCTGCGCAGCAAATATAGCCACTGGAAAAGCCCGTGTTGCCGTCATCAAAATGTCCGTTGACAATAAGTTCAGGTCCCGATGCCTTGCAAGTATCCACTACACTTACGGAATAATTTCCGGCAGCAAGACCGCTGATCCCGGTTGTAGTATTTAGAGAAGGCTGCCACAATTGATGGTAGTTCGGACCATCACCGCCCGAAGGTGCGACGTTCGCCGTACCATTAGAACCTCCATTACAGGAAACATTTGTAGTCACCAGATTCGGATTCAAAACGGGAGGATCCGTTAAGGTAACACTTGAAGAAACAGCACAGCTGTTGTTGTTTTGAGGGCGTGTATATACGGTGTAAGCACCTGCAGGAAGACCTGTAAATACTGGAGATGTGCCATAGGTGATTCCATTCAAAGAATATTCATAAGGAGTATAATAGCCGACTGCGGAAGCACTGATCAATCCGTTAGCATCGCCGGCACAAACAGGATCCGAACTCGTAACACTTTCAAAAAGGGAAGAAGGGTAAGGAAGCGGGATTGCTTGGTAGGCGGGTGCTCCAACGGCAACTCCGTCGAAAGCAGCAGTTCCTTGCTGGTTTACATAATTCCCGTCAAATTTCCAGTAACCCAGCAAACCCACTTGTGTGGTGGGGCTTGGTAAGTTGATCATGTTCGCAGAGATCTGGGCCTGTGTCCTAGCAACGTTCCAGATTCTTACTTCATCTATGTAGCCGGTAAATGGTTCGCACTGGCAGGTTGATTGGTCACCGATAGCAGTGATAAGGTTATTCTGCACCATGCTGCCGGTCCAAGGCATTTGACCCGTAAGACAGCCATTCACGTAATATTTTAGATCCACTCCGTCATAGGTGGCCGCTACGTGGTACATTTTGTTGGGTATAATGGAAACTCCCGCGGCTGCAACTCCACCGAATGCTGCAAAGCCAGATGTTGTGGTGATCTCGAAACTTCCGATGCGTAACAGATAATTTACGTCACTTGGATTGGTATGTTTTGAAACAATGTTGACAGAAGCTCCGGTATAATAAATGAGGGCTTCCACGGTCAGTTGGTTGCCT
This sequence comes from Bacteroidia bacterium, assembly GCA_046594925.1. Taxonomy (GTDB): domain Bacteria; phylum Bacteroidota; class Bacteroidia; order 2-12-FULL-35-15; family 2-12-FULL-35-15; genus 2-12-FULL-35-15. The sequence goes on along the minus strand of JBKJQG010000065.1, from coordinate 9,482 downwards.
GCGACATCTAAGTCGCCAACAGAAACCCAATTGGTGGAACCTGGGGAATAAAAAGAAGACTGAGCCTTTGAATGGCCTGCAAACAATAGCAGAAATAAGGCAAAGCCAACAAAAACAATTCTATGAATACAAGTAGTAGTTCTATTCATAGATGATTTTGAATAATTCATCTAATATTGGTAGTGTTTAATCCGATGCAAAGGTAGGAAAAATATTCTATTTCCCCAGTTATAAGTTTACTTCCCGCCGAAAGAACAAATGATTTAATTGGAATGTATTTAGTAATTTTGATCCATGAAAATCGGAATTGTTTGTTATCCCACGTTTGGTGGGAGTGGAGTAGTGGCGACTGAATTAGGGAAAGCCCTTGCAGCGAAAGGCCATCAGGTACATTTTATCACTTACAGCCAGCCTGTCCGCCTCGATTTTTTCTCTGGAAATTTATTTTACCACGAAGTCGCCGTTTCCGATTATCCCCTGTTTGAATACCAGCCCTATGAATTGGTCTTGTCCAGTAAGTTAGTGGACGTAGTGAAATATGAAAAGCTGGACTTGCTGCACGTGCATTATGCTATTCCGCATGCGTCCGCTGCCTACATGGCCAAGCAGATCCTCGCTTCTCAAGGTATCAACATTCCTTTCATTACCACTTTGCATGGTACCGACATTACTCTTGTGGGAAAAGATCCTTCATTTGAACCGGTAATTACTTTTGCGATCAACGAGAGCGATGCCGTGACTTCGGTTTCCGAAAGCCTGAAAGCAGATACTTATGCGAATTTCCCTAACGTCAAAAAGGAGATCAGTGTGATCCCCAACTTTATTTGTCTGGATGATTACAAGCCCAACGAATCGGTCTGCAACAAAAAGATGTACGCTCCATACGGAGAACGTTTACTTATCCACGTTTCCAATTTCAGGAAAGTAAAACGCGTGGAAGATGTTTTGCGTGTGTTCGATAAGGTCCGGAAAGTCATTCCTTCTAAGTTGATCCTTGTTGGTGACGGACCGGAACGGCATGCGATAGAGAAATTGTGCCGGGAATTGGATACTTGTAACGACATCCGTTCTCTGGGTAAGATCGTGAATCCAGAGCAGGTTTTGGCGATTGCCGACTTGTTCTTGCTGACCTCAGAAACCGAAAGTTTCGGTCTGGCAGCCCTTGAAGCCATGGCCGCAAAAGTGCCTGTCATCTCAACCAACTCGGGTGGCATCCCGGAAGTGAATGTTCACGGTTTCTCAGGATACATGAGCAATGTAGGAGATGTGGATGATATGGCTGCCAACGCAATTAAAATTTTAAAAGACGATGCTACTTTGAATCAATTCAAGTTGAACGCCTACGAACAAGCTAAGAAATTCAACATCGATAGAATTCTTCCGATGTATGAAAACCTTTACACTCGTGTTTTAGGTAAGAAATAAAATTCTCTTTCTATTTTTCTTCGACAATTCCAAATTGAAGATATTTAATCTGTCTCGAGGCTTCGGGATGAAATCTGAAATTCAAAATTGAATTTCTCCCAATTTTGAATTATCTTTAATTCAAAATCAGGCATGATGAAAAACCTACTCTTCCTTATTATAAGTATAGTTTTTGTTACAGAAAGATCTTCCGCGCAAGGAACAGCTTTCCTTTGCACCAATCCGGCTGCAGAGCAAGCAATGCTTGGTAATTACGATCCGGCGATCTATGCGGCGTCTGTTGTTATCAACCATCCGGATTCCATTTCACAGGGGATCATGATGCGGGTGAACTCCGATTCTTTGAAAAGCTATATCATTAAACTGGCAAGTTTTCACAACCGGAATACAGGCTCAGATACTTTATCTGCCACCAAAGGTTTTGGTGCAGCAAGAAATTGGGTCTACTCAAAATTTCAGGAATACAGTGTAGCTAACGAGAATCGATTGCTTCCTGCCTTCTTTCAATTTGATCAGACCATTTGTGCGGTAACCCGACATAAGAACATCATTGCCGTGCTGCCAGGGATTGATACGACCGACAAAAGAATTATTTTGGTAGAGGGGCACATGGACAGCCGCTGTGAAGTGCTTTGCGATACAGCTTGTCTTGCTCAAGGAGTGGAAGACAATGCAGCGGGAACAGCATTGGTGATGGAATTGGCACGCGTAATGAGTAAATATTCTTACAACCATACCATTGTTTTCATGATTACTACGTCTGAAGAGCAAGGTTTGTATGGTGCAGAAGCTTTCGCTGATTATGTTGCTTTGAAAGGTATTCAGATAAAAGCGGTTCAGAACAACGACGTGGTGGGAGGGATCATTTGTGGGAATACTTCTTCCGCTCCGAGTTGTCCGGGTGTGAACGACATCGATTCCACTCAGGTAAGGTTGTTTTCCTATGGAGGATTTAATTCCAAGCACAAACAATATGCTCGCTTTTCGAAATTAGAATACAAGGAAGAATTGCTTCCGTTTGTTTCGGTTCCGATGACGGTTTCCATCATGAGCGCAGAGGATCGCACAGGCAGAGGAGGAGACCATATTCCTTTCCGTCAGCACAATTACACCGCGATTCGATACACTGCTGCGAATGAACACGGTGATGCGAATGTGGCTGCTTTAGGATATTCCGACAGACAACACAGTTCCCGCGATACATTGGGAATGGATACGAATGGCGACATGGTGGTTGATAGTTTCTTTGTGGATTTTAATTACCTCGCCAGAAATGCAGTCATCAATGGAAATGCAATTGGCATGGCCGGGATCGGACCAAAGAGCCCGGATCTTTCAGTAGTTGCGATTGGATTGAATACGGTTCAAGTAACGATCACCGCCGCGACGGGTTACGCGACTTATCGTTTTGCTGACAGGACAACGACCAACGATTGGGATTCGGTTTATACCATGAGTGGCATTGTAGATACGTTCACCGTTGGAACGGCCGCCACACATTACATGAGTGTTGCTTCCATCGATACCAATGGAATTGAAAGTTTGTTTTCTAAAGAAGTGCTAGTCACGGTTCCTAACGGAATTAACGAACTGACAAAAGAAGAAGGTGTATCTCTGATGCAGAACAAACCCAATCCTTTTGATGAATCTACCATCATTTCGGTTTATGTCGACAAAGGCAAAAAATACAAGCAGGCGATGATTCTGATTACTGATGTAAAAGGTAAGGAAATCAAACGCATGCCGGTTGAACTGCAGCAGGGAATGAATGAAGTGATCTATGAACACGGATATGGTGCGAGCGGGATCTTTACATATACTTTGATGATCGATGGGAAAGCGGTGGAGAGTAAGAAAATGATCTTTGCGAATTAGTTAAAGCCTGACGATTGTCAGTAATGCCAGGCTGACAACTTCCTCCGAAAATATTTCCTCCGAAAAATTTGTGGTATATACTTTCAATATATACCTTTGTAAGAAAATAAGACAATGAAAACTTTATCACTTAAACTGGACGACAAAATTTTTGAAGAGGCAGAAGAACTTACTTCCAAGCTTAAATTGGCGAGAAATAAATATATTAATGAAGCTGTTAACATTTATAATCTTTACAATAAGCGCAGACTTTTGAAAAAACAATTAATGAAAGAATCCAAGATGACAAGCAAGGACTCAATGGACATTCTTCACGAATTTGAAAAGCTGATCGATGAAGATTAAACAATACGACATTTGGCTTGCCGACCTTAATCCAAGCAGAGGAATAGAACCGGGGAAAACCCGACCAGTTGTAATTATTCAAACCGACCTTTTAAATGAAACGCATTTGTCGACCTTAATCTGCCCAGTTACGACAAATGTTAAAAAGGAAATCGAACTTTTACGAGTACATTTAAAAAAAGGACAGCTTGACAAATTGAGCGACATTCTTGTTGATCAGGTGCGTGCCATTGACAACAAACGACTGCTAAAGAAAATGGGACAACTGACGAAGGAACAAAAAAATATTCTGAAAGCAAATCTCAGAATTGTATTGGACATCTAGGTTGTTGACACAACTGCTAACAGCCGTCTGGCGCCATTTTGGCATTTCGTTTCGTACGACAAATGTGAATTCCTTTTGAAATTCCGCTTCGCAAATAAAAACATAGCCAGAAACCCAAACGGGCGCCAGGCGACAAAGCGCCATTTAATAAAGTTTATCGGTTAAGACAATTTAGTGCTTTTAAATTCAGCACCTCGCTTAGCTCCAAACCGTTAGCCGTAATTTCATGAACGACAATCCTGCCATTAAGACAAAAAATATTGTTCGGCTTACAATTACGATGGGAATTTGTTTTTAGTTTCATATAACCTGCGAAGGAACCCAAACAAACGCTAGACAGCAACAGTGTGATTTCTGTAACTTTTTTTCACAAATGTGTAAGGCATAACTTCTTGCTTAACCGCACCTTTGTAAAAATGTTTATCAAATCTACCGTTATGAAAAAAATTGCGATCCTAATTTTAATTCTGTCTTCAACATTTTTTGGAAAGACAACCATCAATGCACAAGTAAGTGTACAAATTGTAATTGCTCCTCCTCCAATTCCTATTTATGAACAACCATATTGTCCGGTAGAAGGATATCTTTGGGCTCCAGGTTATTGGGCATATAGTTATGGTGATTATTACTGGGTTCCGGGCGAATGGATGGAGCCAGCATTTGTAGGATATTATTGGACTCCCGGATATTGGGGCTATACTGGTGGCTATTACGGATGGAATACCGGTTATTGGGGACCCACTATCGGGTTTTATGGTGGCGTGTCTTATGGATATGGATATTATGGCGATGGGTATTATGGTGGAAGATGGGATAATGGAACATTCCTTTACAATACATCCGTATCAAATGTAAATACAACTATTATTCAGAATACGTATGTCGATAATTCGGTAAATACGACTATTGTAAATCGTAGTAGTTTCAATGGAAATGGGGGAATAACAAGGAAAGCGAATGCCAGAGAACAAGTTGCAATGAAGGATAAGCACATGAAACCTAGTTCTAAACAAGTGTCGAATGAGCAAACAGCAAGAAATGACAAGAATCAATTTTATTCAGTAAATAAAGGAAAACCTGCAAAAGCAGCGGCCGGAGCTACTAAAAATCCTGCTGCAAAATCTTCTCCAACTAACGGAAACAAAGCAGCCCGCACGAATGGCAATGAAGTGAAACAACCAAAAAATAACACTCAGAAACAAAACAATACGGAACAGAAAAGCAGTCCGAAACAACAACAACAACCGAAGCAGCAACAACAACAACCGAAGCAACAACAACAACCGAAGCAGCAACAAAGACAACAACCAGTTAATTCTGAACCGAAGAGCGCTCCAAAGCAACAACAACAACAACAACAACAGCAACCGAGACAACAGCAACAACAAAAAAATACTGAGCAAAAGAGTGCTCCGAAACAGCAGCAAACACAACAACCAAGACAACAGCAAACACAACAGCAACCACAGCAACAGTCGCAGCCACAACAAAATCAAAAGGCTCCTAAACAACCCAAGAACTAGGAAACAGAAATCTGTCGAAAATTATGCAGGGTAAACCCAACAAACAATATTTCAGACGGTGCTCTTGTGACAGCGACTTTCAGGAAAATGAGGGAACGCAACCGTGCAGCAAAAGACGCAATAGTTTGTTGTATGTTGCACGCAGGCGTTGAAAAAATTGCCACCTCCAGCAAGCGGCAAACCATTAAATATAGGATTAATCTCTTTCCCACTTCCGAGTAGGCCTTCCGTCTTGCTTTATAACGGTATACTTCTTTTCTTCCGCTAGTTTAAACATGCGCTTTCTTAATTTCTTAGGGTAGAAGTTCTTGCGAATAATCTGCTTGTGTCGCGTTTTCTTTTTAAGAATGCCGATCTGTCCGAGAATATCCTCAGCTGAAGCAGAACAGCGCATCCCGAAAAAAGCATAATCGTAAGGAGGTTTTGAGCAGTAGTCTTTCTGAATGCGGTTTATTTGATCATACTGCACCTCGCTAAGGGGAATTAAAAAGCTGACTACCTTATATCCTTTTGGATAGGGTGGTTGATTGTGGGTGTGTTTTCCGGTGAACTGACTGTGCTTTTTTCTGCGGGCTATCAGGTGAACTTTTCCGGAAGGAGAAAACCCATAATCGATGCTATCGATCTCGATACTTACGTGGCCTCCGTGGATGCCTCCGAAATAATTCATCTCGGTCTTCCCTTTGTATTTTTTAAGAGGTTTTGAACCGTAAAGAAAATGTACTTTAATGATATGAGACGTGTCTGTTTGTGCGCAGACAAAAGAAGACAGGAAAAGAAGAAGAAAGAGCAGAGGTCTCATGAAGGGATTTGGTATCAATGATCAATGTCAGTGTATCTCACTCCAGCTTCAACTTTTAGCTCGAGAAAGTTTTCCTTGGGTGGAATCGGACAGGAATATCCGACGGCATAAGCACAATAGGGGTTGTAGGCTTGATTAAAATCGAGTGTCAGTTTCTTTCCGGCAGGAATAAGTAAATCGATGTAGCGGCCTCCGCCGTATGAGGTGACATTGGAAGTAAGGTCCGTAAAAGGAAGAAAAAGAAAGTTCTTGTATTTTTCGTCTTGGATCAGTTTTAATGATTGGTAGACATTCAATTTGCATTTCTCTCCTTTGATGGTAAAATGCAGTTCGCCATATTTGACATAGTCACGGTCTTTGTTTGCTGTTTTCATCACGAAGGGTTTGTCGAGCGGAGTCGAAAAAAAATTGTATATTGCTAAAAATCAATAAGTTGTGAATGGTTGAGGATGTTGGTTGAATCCTGGTTAAAACAATTTCTTAATTTTTCTTGGTGCCTTTATATTAGGCAAATTTAAGAAAAGAATTGGACTTGCTTAAACCTAAATCTTTTAAAGAACAACTTGGAAAACAAGCCCTCTATTCATTGTTCTTTGAAGACAAGTGAAATTATTTTCACCCTCTATACACTAACCCATATAATCCTGCCATAGAATAAGGGTATACTTTCCATCTTTTAAATCTCTAAAGCCATATTCATAGCAAAACAGATAAATGTTTCCATTTTTTGCTTTCCAATCATTTGTGTAATATTTAAAATCAAATCCTTCCTTTACAAGTAACTCTTTTCGAATTTGGGACTGACCTGATTGGTTGTATTTTTTTAGAATACTTCGATTAAGTTTTAATTGTTCATCTATTCGAACGTAAGTGCTAGGTAATTTTAGTTTATTTTTTTTATAGTGGAACGATGATTTGCAGTATTGAGAACAAAATTTTTGACCTTCTCTACCTGTTAATTTCTCCCCACATTCCAAACATTTTAACATAGTTTTTAGTTTTACAATGGTTTAACAAACGATTATTATCCGTATAAATGTACGAATAAATTTGGTTTCAATTTTATCTTAACATTTCTTTGTTGCTTTAGATGCGTAAAACATAAAAACATGAATGCAATTAAAATAGTTCACCATAATGAGAATCGCATTAAAGTTGATTTTCCTTACAATAATAGCATTGCTGCTACGCTGAAACAAATTCCGGATGCCCACTGGAGTAAAACGCATAGAGCTTGGCATATACCTTATACAAAATTGGCGTTCGACCTATTAAAAAAATCATTTCCCGATATAGAATACCTATCAAAGGCGGCAGACTCGCAAGGCATTGATATAGAAAAGCACACCAACTCTACTGAGATTATAAAGCCGCAAAAAACTCCAATACTCTTTCAAAAAACAACTGGTGTTTCTGTTCAGGTATTCGGAAAAAAAATTGCTCTTAAATTACCGAAGAACGCTTCGGATACAAATTTCATTTTGACTTTACGATATAGCAAGTGGGATGCGCGCCAGTATTGCTGGATTATTCCTAATTATGGGAAAAATCTAGAATTAATTAAATCGTATTTTAAAGATAGGCTAACAGAATTTGTTATTCATCCTCAAATGGAAGTTTTAAGCGGGCAGCGTTCTGAAAGGACCATCGACAAAAATGATTTACTGATTATTAAAACCATTGCAGGAAGACTGAAATTATTTTTCACTCATAATAAAGAGCTTAACAAGGCAGTTAAAAACATCCCCTATGCTGTATGGAACGAACAAAACAAATGTTGGACAATACCCTTTGCTGAAAAATTTCTAACAGAGCTAAAATCACTTGCAGATTATCACAAACTAAAATTGATTTATGAAGAAGAGGAGCTTGACAAAGAAAAAAAAGCGAGAACTTCACAGTATGACATTACAAATTACCGAGCCTGTCCCGATGAATATATCCTAAAATTAAAAGAATTGAGATATAGTATCAGAACAATAAGGGTTTATGAAGGTTTATTTGAAGAGTTTATTAATTTTTATAATACCATTGAACTTGAAGCAATTGATGAATCTATGATCATTGGGTTTATGAGGTATTTAGTAATTGAACGCAAAATATCCATTTCGTATCAAAACCAAGCGATTAACGCTATTAAATTTTATTATGAACGTGTATTGGGCGGTCAACGAAAAGTATATTTGGTTGATAGGCCAAGACCGGAAAAAAAATTACCAACTGTTTTGAATGAAGAAGAAGTCGTTCAAATATTCAACGTCACTGAAAACATTAAACACAAAGCAATATTGATGTTAGCCTATTCGGCAGGACTGCGTTTGAGTGAACTTGTTAATGTAAAAATAAAGGATATTGATTCGACCCGAATGCAAATTAGAATTGAACAAGCCAAAGGTAAAAAGGATAGATATTCATTGCTTTCGATAAAATTATTGGATGTTCTTCGAAAATATTTTAAAGATTATAAACCCAAGCAATGGTTGTTTGAAGGAATTAATGGAGGGATGTATTCTCCAAGAAGCATTCAATTGATTATGGGTGAATCGGTGAAAAAGGCAGGCATCACCAAAAAAGTTGGTGTACATACTTTGCGCCATAGTTTTGCAACACATTTATTAGAAGGCGGAACGGACTTGCGTTACATACAAAGTTTGCTAGGGCACGAAAGCAGCAAAACAACAGAAGTATACACACATATCACTACCAAGGGGTTTGATCAGATAAAAAGTCCTTTGGACATGTTGAATAATTTGTAGATATTCGATATGTTGTAAGCCAAATATGTTGTAAGTTTGATTGTGATGTTGAAAATGTGTTTTTTGAGCTACTTTGTTTACATATTTGTAATGCCGAAATTTGAATTATAAAAAATTGAACTGAAAATTCATGAAAAAGGAGTTAATTAATATAAATCAGTGGATTTCATTTATTTACAAGAAAACGACCTGTGCACTCAATAAAGATATAACCGCAACTGACTGCGGTTATATTCCAAATACACAAATAACCGCAACTAGTTGCGGTTAGCGAGATGTTAGTGGCAAGCCAAACAGACAGACAAAATCGACTACTGTAAATGAGAAGAATTATTTTAGCACTAAAATACGTAGCACTTTACTATGTCTCTTTGACACTTATTTTGTTCGCTATTTCAAAATTCTTCGGTGCCCAATTTGAAGTATCAAAC
>JBKJQG010000241.1:0-3473 GCA_046594925.1 Bacteroidia bacterium | reverse complement strand
ATCCCTCAATTCCAATTGGTAACGCGCGACTACGATGGCTTCGACAATACCGGAATTCCTTTCAGCAGCTTGGGATTGTCCAACATGATCCCAGCATTCGGGGATCTCGATGGTGATGGCGATTCTGATATGATGATGGGTAGCAACGCCGGAAAACTTCATTATTTCCGCAACATTGCTTCTGCAGGGGCAATGGCACACTTTGTATTGATCACAGCGAATTTTCAGAATTCTTTCGGACGCACAATCGATGTTGGAGATTGCGCCATTCCTCAGATCGTGGACATGGATGCAAATGGCACCAATGACCTGGTAATCGGTTGCCGAACGGGCAAACTCTGTTATTACAGACATACGGGAACCACCGCTGTTCCTGTGTTCGATTCCATCACGCATTTTTTCGGCGGCGCGGTTGCTAATCTACCCGGATATTTTACCGGTTACAGTTATCCTTTTGTTTTTAAACAAGGCGGCGTGACCAACATGCTGGTTGGAAACGAAAGTGGCTTCATCCGCAGGTACAACAACATTGATGGAAATTTAGGCGGCACTTTCACTTGGGTGGATTCTACTTTCATGAATATTTCGCAAGGATCAAGATCTGCTCCAAATGGTGCCGACATTAACAATGACGGACTGATGGATCTAATTGTTGGAAATTACGAAGGCGGCGTTTCTTTTTACAAAGGCACCACAGCGCTCACCACTTCCAACCTCGACAACTTTATGCATTTTAATTTTGAACTGTTCCCGAATCCAGCCAACAATAGTTTTACCATTCGCATCCTGAACGAAGAAAACAAAACTTATTCCTTGGCACTATACAACGTGATAGGACAACTCATAACGACGGAAAGAATAACGAACAATTTATTGACGTTGCAGACAGATTCTTATCCGACAGGGATTTACATTTGCAAAGTGTCGCAGATCAATGAGCAAGGACAACTACAAACGGGGGCATTGACAAAAAAAATCATTGTCCACCATTAACCGAAAGAAAAGATGATTTTTTTGCGTAGCCGTATTTTTTTTTTATTTTTTTATTTTACTGCCACTCTTTCTGCGCAACCTTATTTCCAATGGGACAGCAGCATTCCCGTGCAGGCTTCCGGATCCTATCTTCCGAACGCCTGGGCGGGAGGCTTGAATTTTGTTCAGATTTCCAACATTGATCTGAACCTTGACGGAAAAAAAGATGTAGTGACCTTCGACCGTAGCGGCAGCAAACTCCGCACATTCATCAACAACGGAACCGTTGGAGCAGTCGACCTGACCTATGCTCCACAATACGAAAGTCTTTTCCCATACCTTCACGACTGGGCTCTTTTCGTGGATTATGACGGAGATTTGAAAGAAGATATTTTTTCATTTTCAGATGTAGGCGTAGGAGTAAAAGTATACAGAAATACGTCGACAGCTTCCACAGGACTTCAGTTCACTTTATTGGAAGATCTGATCCAGTCCAAACAATCTCCACCTTCCCCGGCACTGTCGACCTTGATCATCACACCTGTAGACATTCCAGCGTTCTGCGACATTGACAACGATAGTGATCTCGACATTGTAACCTTTGGAAACAGCAGCACCTATATCGCTTATCATCAGAACCAGAGTTTTGAACTATACGGTCACAACGACAGCTTGATTTTTGAGATTGCAAACAAATGCTGGGGATATGCTTCTGAAGATGCAATGAGCAATACATTTACTTTGAACGACACCTGCATCGCTAATGTGAGCAGTCCCGAATTGACTCCGGAAAGTTCAGCACTGCGCAGCGATCTGCATTCAGGCGGAACAGAGTTATGTCTCGATCTGGATGGCGACGGCGACAAAGAAATCGTTGTCGGAGATATTTCATACAACAGCCTGACCATGCTTACGAATGACGGAACTCCGACCGATGGACACTTCAACGCGGTCGACATTTCTTTTCCTGCTAACAACTCCAGTACCACTGCTGTTGCGCTGACTACATTTCCGGCGGCTTATTTCGTAGACATGAATTACGATGGCCTGAAAGATCTGGTGGTGAGTCCGAATGCACCCAACTATTCTGAGAATGCAAACAGTGTTCTCTTCTATAAAAATACGGGGACAAATAGTTTTCCTGATTTTGCATTCCAACAGAATGATCTATTACAAGACAGCATGATAGAAGTCGGTGAAGGGGCCTACCCTGCTTTTTTCGATTACGACAATGATGGACTAAAAGATCTGTTCATAGGGAACTACGGATACTACGGAGCATCTTCCTTCCAACCGAAAATTGCGCAATTCAAAAACACAGGAACCCTTTCCACGCCGTCCTTCAATCTCGTGACGTTAGATTACATGAACCTGAGTGCCTTAAACATTCTCAACATGATCCCCGCATTTGGTGATCTGGATGGCGATACCGATGCCGACATGATCATTGGCGGACACGATGGCAAACTGCAGTATTTTGAAAACACAGCAGCCATCGGTAGCACCGCAAATTTTTCTTTGACGGCAGCCAATTTTAAAAATTCAAACAACCGCGTTATTGATGTAGGCGATGCAGCAGCACCTCAAATCGTGGATGTGGACGGTGATGGAAAAAATGACCTTGTTGTTGGCGGAAGATCAGGAAAGCTCGCTTACTATCGCCACATCGGAAGCGGTACTGCATCCATTCCTTCCATGGATTCCATCTCTCATTTTTTCGGAAATGTGAAAGTGAATCGTCCGGGTTATTTCATCGGTTATAGTTATCCTTTCTTGTTCAAACAAGGCGGAGTATCCCGTCTGCTGGTCGGAGCAGAAAGTGGTTACCTGCAGATCTACGACAGCATTGATGGAAATTTAGGTGGTTCTTTCGCAAAAACTGACACAACCTTTTTGAACATCTTTCAAGGAACACGTAGTGCGCCATTCGGAACCGACATGAACAATGACGGGTTGATGGATTTGATAGTGGGGAATTACTCCGGAGGCGTTTCTTTTTATAAAGGAGTTAGTTCTCCCATCTCGGTTCAGGAAAGTTCAGCGAACATTCGTTTTAATTTTGATCTTTTTCCGAATCCCGCGTTAGATAATTTCACTATCAAAATATTGAATGAAGAGAACAAGATCTATTCATTTGAATTGTATAACTTGATGGGTCAGTTGATCGAGAGCAAAGTCATCGAGAACAATCAATTGATGATAGACGCTTCTGCATTGGCTCAAGGCATGTATGTGTGTAAAGTTTCTGAGACGGATTTGAAGGAAAAAAAACGGAGCGGGGTTTTGAGTAAGAGAATCGTAGTTCAACGGTAAAAGTTTCACGCAGATAAGCGCAGAAAAGGCTCGTGGATTGTGGCGAATTGTCCCGGATAAAATTGTTCTCTCAGTGCTGCGGGTTCGCGGATGCGGATCTCGCAACTATCATATAGAAAGTCATTGAAACAATTTATTTCACAAAAAACAATCGAAATCAGTCTGACAATGAGAATATAAAAAAGGAG
>JBKJQG010000078.1:0-14081 GCA_046594925.1 Bacteroidia bacterium | reverse complement strand
GTTTTATGGAAACGATAAACCGGACATCCGCTTTGAAATGAAATTTGTAGAGTTGAACGATGTGGTGAAAGGAAAAGAATTCAAAGTATTCAATGATGCAGAAATGGTTGTAGGGATTTGTGCGAAAGGTGCGGCAGAATACACACGCAAGCAGCTGGATGAACTGACAGACTTTGTAAAACGCCCACAGATCGGTGCCACTGGATTGGTTTATGCACGCTTCAATGCCGACGGAACGATCAAGTCATCGGTAGATAAATTTTATACGGAAGAAGATCTGAAAAAATGGGGGCTGGCATTCGATGCACAACCGGGAGATCTGATGTTGATCCTTGCAGGTGAAGAACACAAAACACGCAAAGCATTATCTGAATTGCGGTTGGAGATGGGAACACGCCTGAGGTTGCGCGATAAAAATAAATTTGCATGTCATTGGATAATTGATTTCCCCTTGTTGGAATTCTCTGAAGAAGTGGACTCAACGTCCATCGGCGAAAAGGGCGGTCGCTGGCATGCGAAACATCATCCTTTTACATCTCCTAAGGGGGAAGACATCCACTTGTTGGAAAAAGATCCCGGAGCGGTTCGTGCAAGTGCATACGATTTGGTAATCAATGGTGTAGAAATAGGCGGTGGTTCAATACGTATTCACGATAGAAATTTACAGGCGCAAATGTTCGGCTTGTTAGGTTTTAGCAAAGAAGATGCGCAGGCACAATTCGGATTCCTCATGAATGCATTCGAGTTTGGCGCGCCTCCGCATGGCGGACTTGCATTCGGATTTGACCGTTTGTGTTCTCTGCTTGGCGGTGCCGATGTGATCCGTGATTTTATCGCTTTTCCTAAAAATAATTCCGGGCGTGATACGATGATCGATTCTCCTTCCACGATAGCAAATGCACAGTTGGATGAGTTGATGATCAGTTTGAAAAAGTAAAAATCGAATTTTCTGAAAATGAAAAAGCCCTTCGAAGTTCGAAGGGCTTTTTTTAATGTGTTGGCGTGACCGATACGCTATCGTCGAGTTTCGGATCAGGAAGTTCGTCCTGAGGATGAGGCAGCTCCTGAAAGGATTCTACCATCCTAACCATGTCGGATTCTAAATTTTCTTTGTTGGACGCCCTGGTCCATATTAGGATCTGGTAAAATTCGTAAGGTGTTTCGATTAGTCCCAATTTATAATAAACTTCATTGTTCTCTATCTTGCCGGTTACTTCAGCAATCATTGCTTTGTGTCCGTTGATTTCTTTCTGTGTCGGTTTGCTCACTTGTCCGTCCTTGATGTTGTCAGCAAATCCTTGTGAAGCAATGTTGTCGAAATAAGTGACGATGTCGTAATCCAGGCTGTAATCTTGCATCGTTTTTTTCTTCTCATCGATCACCATCGCATAAATGTCTTTTTCCACGTTCTGGTATTGCATCGACGCATCTTTGTGAAGATCGGTGCAAGGTTGAAGATAATCGGGAACGTTCATCGAATAGCGGTTATTCACTTTCACTTCCGTAAAAACAGTTTCGTGTTTGCAGGAAACTAGAGCAAACGGTATGATCAGAAGGAAAAGGGCACGATTGGACATTGCGTAGCTTTTATGTAAGCAAAGTACAGAAAAATTATTGTTAAATAAAAGCATTCTGAAAGATTGTTTTAAAGGATGGATTTTAGTTCCTTTTCAATATCTTCAATCGTTGTGAGGGTAAGCTTGTTCATTTCTTCAAACAGAATAGCCAGTTCAGGACGGCTTTCCTCGGTAGGGGCTTCCAGCTCTATTCTTTCAAAAATGTACTTTAATTCGTGTGCTCCTACCAGAGCAACCGGACTTTTCATCTTGTGAGCCTGTTTGCCTATTTCAACCCAGTTATTGGCAGCAATATGGCGGTTGAGCTCCTCTAAGTAGAGGGGCATTTCGGTGGCATAACTTTCAAAGATTTCTTTCAGGTATTCCATATCTCCTTCGGCCCTGCGGTGAAGCAAAGTGAGGTCGATCGATCTTTCATTCACCGCGATCAGTTCTTTTGGGATCAGGCGGACGATTTTGTTGAACAGGTCATTCGGATTGAATGGTTTTGAAATGTAATCGTTCATCCCTGCCGTGATGCATTTTTCTTCTTCCCCGATCAAGGCGGAGGCGGTCATGGCAATGATGGGTGTATCGCATACTGGAGCCGGCAGTTGTTTTCTGATGAAATCGGTCGCTTCCAATCCATCCATTTCCGGCATGGCAATGTCCATCAGGATCAAATGAAAGTTTCCGGCTTTTAATTGATCAATGGCTGACTTGGCGTCATCGGCTACGCTCACATTCGCATTCCATTTTTTGAGCGTCAGGGAAGCTACACGCTGATTTACACGATTATCATCTACCACCAGCACATTCACTTTTGAAAGATCTGCGGTCTGATGATAGGAATCAGTTAATTGTTGTTTCTTGATCTCGATCGCTTTTTTATTGGTCTTTAAAAAGTCAAGCGCAAAAATAAACGTAGAACCTTCATTCACTTTGCTGCTTACCGAAATCGTTCCGCCTTGTTGTTCAATGATTTGTTTCGCGATGGTTAAACCCAATCCTGTTCCGCCATATTTACGGGTAGTTGTAGCGTTCACCTGAGTGAAACTTTCGAAGATCTTATCGAGTTTATTATTCGGAATTCCGATTCCTGTGTCCTGAACAGAAAATAAAAGACGCACTTTTTTGCCATCGTCTTTCAGCTGTTTGACATTGATCTTCACTTCACCTACTTCTGTAAACTTAATCGCATTTCCGGCAAGGTTGAGCAAAACTTGGTTCAGCCGGATCGGATCGCCTGCCAGTACTGCCGGGATCTTTTCGTCAATGCTTGAGATCAGGTGTATGTTCTTTTCGGATAAACGGTATTGTAAAGTAAAAATTAAATTTTTGCAGAGGTCCGACAAACTAAAAGGAATCATTTCAAAGGCCATCTTTCCGGCTTTGATCTTGGAGAGATCTAAAAGGTCGTTGATGATCACCAATAAATTGTTGGACGACTCTTTTATGGCCAATGCATACTCCAGCTGCTCTTTGTTCAATTCGCTGTCGAGCAACTGACTCGTCATCCCAATGATTCCGTTCATCGGTGTGCGGATCTCATGGCTGGTGTTCGCCAGGAATTGTTCCTGCATTTCTTTTGCAGTTTCTGCTGCTTCTTTGGCTTTTAATATTTGTGCTTCCGCTTTTTGTTTATCACGGTAGCGGCGGAACAATACAGCCAATAAAACAAGAAGCAGGACCACCGCTCCGATCAATGAGTTTCGGAAGATCACTTGATTGTTTATTTTTTCATTTTTGATCTCATCGTTCTTTTTGAAAAGTTCAATCTCCTTATCTTTCTTATCGCTTTCCATCTCTGTTTCCAGACGGATCACAGAAAGTACATTGTTGTCGCTGGAGAGACTGTCTTTGTAAAGATTTCCTAATTTGTAATTCGAGTAGGCGAGATCAAAATTCTTTTGTTCGGCATAAATGTCCGAGAGCTGCAGATAGTAGTCTCTGATGTAACTCTTCAGGTTTCTTTCTTTTGCCAGTTGAAGACTGAGTGCCGTATGGCGGATGGCATTCGGATAGTCTTTCATTTCGAAATAAATCTTTCCGATGGCGCCATTGCTGTAGACTACCCAAAAGGTGACGCCGGCTTCTTCAAAAAGTTTTAATGCTGCTTTGTAGTATGTCAAAGCTTTTGGCAATTGCCCCAACGACTCGTATACCTCGCCGATGTTGGTCACGTTCATCGCTTCTCGTACTTTATCTTTGCTTTTGCGCGCCAGTCTCAATCCCCTCATGGAATAGTCGAGTGATTTGAAAAGATATTCTTCGTTCCTCGTCTTGTTACCGAGCTTATTGTAAGCGTTCGCAAGGTTCACATAAGCAACCGTGATCTTGTGATTTTCGTTCAGTTTTATGGATCCCTCCAAAGCCTTGTTGTACCAATCCATTGCTTTTTTGTAGTACACTGTATCGTCACGGTCTATGGCTTTGTCAAGATAGGTGTGTGCAATCTTGTTCGTGGCGATAACACTCATCGACCACTGTTTTAAGCCCACGTAATATTCATAGGATTGTCTAAAGTAGATAGTTGCACGGTCATAACTTTTCAGGGATTTGAACACATCTCCGATCGTATAACAAGTACGTGCCAGGGAGATAGAATCGTTGGTGCTCTCGGCGATGGATAGTGCTGTTTTTAATTGTTCCAGCGCTATTGTATAATTCCCTTTTTCTTTGTTGACCAATGCAAGTATGTTCAAGGCGTTGACTTGTCCTTTTGTAGAAAAAATGGAATCGGAGATGGTTTTTGCTTCGGTGGCTGTTCTGAACGCCTGATCGTTATCGTAATCCAAGAGGCGGAAAGCAAGGTCATTCAGGCATTTTATCCTTGACTCCAATGTAGCTGCCGTATCTACTCTTTTCTGTAAAGAATCAACGATCATTTTCAACTGCGCCGGGGCGTTGAAACTGATCAGAAAAAGAAAAAATACGAGAAGATGTTTTTTCATTTGGGGTACAAAAGTAGTCCATTTTCGCCTTGACACGAAATATTTAAGTCCTGTTATTCAGCTAATTGGGAGTAAAAAATCAGGGATTTGTCGGAAAATAGAAGATCCCGCCCTTTCTGGGACGGGATCTTTGTAATAGAGATATATTTACTACAACGTCCCTCTCTTAGCCTGTTCTCTCTCGATACTTTCAAACAATGCCTTGAAATTTCCTGCGCCAAATCCTTTTGCACCCATTCTCTGAATGATTTCATAAAACAAGGTCGGACGGTCTTCCACCGGTTTGGTGAAGATCTGCAACAGGTATCCGTCTTCATCGGCATCTACCAGAATTGACAATTCTTGTAATTTGCTAATGTCTTCTTTCATGATGTCCATGTGAACACCTAATCGGTTCGGAATGTCATCGTAATATGCTTGCGGAGGAGGAGGTAAGAATTCCACGCCGCGAGATTTTAGTTGCTCTACGGTTTTGATGATGTCGTCGGTAGCCAAAGCTAAGTGCTGCACTCCGGCTCCTTCATAAAAATCGATGTACTCTTCGATCTGTGATTTTTTCTTTCCTTTGGCTGGTTCGTTGATTGGAAATTTAATTCTTCCATTTCCGTTGCTCATCACTTTACTCATCAAGGCGGAATATTCGGTGGTGATTTGTTTGTCGTCGAACGACAAGAAATTTACAAAGCCCATCACTTCTTCATACCACTTTACCGTTTCGTTCATCTGATTCCAGCCTACGTTTCCAACCATGTGGTCGATGAACTTCAATCCTACAGGTTCAGGATTGTAGTTGCTTTCCCATTTTTTAAAACCGGGCAAGAATTCTCCTTTGTAATTTTTTCTTTCTACGAACATGTGAACGGTTTCACCATAAGTATAAATGCCTGCGCGTACCACTTCTCCGTTCTCATCTTTTTCAACAGTTGGTTCCATGAAAGATTTTGCACCACGCTTGGTGGTCTCTTCCCAAGATTTGCGCGCGTCTTCTACCCAAAGGGCTATCACCTTCACGCCATCTCCATGTTTTTTTACGTGTTCACCGATTGGTGAATCGCTGACCAAAGCGGTTGTTAACACAATCCGGATCTTATCTTGTTTCAATACATAGGAGGTTCTGTCTCTCAATCCTGTCTCAAGTCCTGCATAAGCATAAGACTGGTATCCGAATGCGGTTTTATAATAGTGTGCAGACTGCTTAGCGTTACCCACATAAAATTCTACATAGTCGGTTCCCAATAGAGGAAGAAAATCCTTCGCTCCTTCAAATATTTTTTCTAAACCGTACTCTACATTTTTAATTTCTTTGCTCATGTTGTTAAATTTGAAAATTTGTTAATTTGAAAATTCGAAAATTGTTTTTTAACCAGTGATGAATTTTTATACTTTTTGATAATAATTGGTGTGATTTGAACATGGTCGCATTGATTTCATCAACGCTCATTTTCAAATTTCCAAATTGGCCCATTTCCAAATTGGTTTATTCTACCCAAGACTTATAATACTTCCCATCATCAATGCCCATTGCTTCTTCGGTAACCATCAAAGGTTTGAAAGTGTCAACCATAACGGCCAGCTCCTGGGTTTCTTTGTGGCCGATGCTTCTTTCATAAGCTCCGGGTGCCGGTCCGTGAGGAATGCCTTTCGGATGCAAGGTGATATGTCCTTGTTCGATGTTGTTCCTGCTCATAAAATCACCGTCGACATAATACAATACTTCATCGCTGTCGATGTTGCTGTGGTTGTATGGTGCCGGAATGGATTTCGGATGATAGTCGTACATGCGCGGGCAAAAAGAACAAACCACAAAAGTGGAAGTTTCAAATGTTTGATGAACAGGAGGTGGCTGATGTACGCGTCCTGTGATCGGTTCAAAATTATGGATACTGAATCCATAAGGGAAGTTGTAACCATCCCATCCAATCACATCAAAAGGATGAGTAGCATACACAACTTCATGCAGCATCCCTTCTTTTTTGATCTTGATCAGGAAGTCACCTTTTTCGTCGAATGTTTCTAGTTCATTCGGCAATTTAAAATCACGCTCGCAGAAGGGTGAATGTTCTAACAACTGACCGGAATCATTTTTATACCTTCTTGGAGTATAAAAAGGAGAATGCGATTCTACATAAAAGATGCGGTTCTCGCTGGTTTCAAAATCGATTTGATAGATCATGCCACGTGGAATGATCAGATAGTCGCCATACTCAAAGGAAATGTTTCCCATCATCGTACGCAGTTTCCCTTTTCCTTTGTGAATGAAAAGCAATTCATCTGAATCGGCATTTTTATAGAAATAGCTGCGCAGTGATTTTTGAGGAGCCGCCAGTCCAATGATGCAATCGGAATTCACGAGCATCGCTTTTCTGCTTTCCAGAAAATCCTCTGCAGGTTTCACCTGAAAACCTTTCAGCAAAAGTGCTTTGATGTTTTTGGAAACGGCGATCTTCGGAGATACATCGGTCGACTTTAATATTTCTTTTACCTGTGTGGGGCGGTGTACTTCGTACAACAAAGAAGAGTGTCCGTGGAAACCTTCCGTGCCGAACAGTTGCTCATAATACAATCCGCCTTTCGGTTTTTCGAATTGTGTATGACGTTTTTGTGGAAATGATCCCAGTTTATGGTAGATAGGCATTTTTAAGATAATTATAAATGATGGATTGTCAATTATGA
The DNA here is from genome assembly GCA_046594925.1 of Bacteroidia bacterium. Classification (GTDB taxonomy): domain Bacteria; phylum Bacteroidota; class Bacteroidia; order 2-12-FULL-35-15; family 2-12-FULL-35-15; genus 2-12-FULL-35-15. The sequence goes on along the minus strand of JBKJQG010000078.1, from coordinate 6,898 downwards.
ATGCAAGTGCTGTCAGCACAAACGAATTCCTCCTCAGCGAAGGAATATTAGAGGATCACTATTCGGGATTGCGTTTAGTGACTTGCTTGATGTCGATAATGAGCGATTTGCCAATGGTATTCATAAAACAAATCTAATGAATAAAAAGGAGAATTAAAAGCAAAATCCGACCGATTTAAGAAAGGAAAGGGTGAGTACTACTCGCTATAGGGCAAAAAGTGGTATTCTACCAAGGAGTCGGGGCTGATACGCTCTTCCAGCCAAATGGATTTGTTCTTCAGACGCAGTATTTTCAAGGTTCTTGGCTTCACTGGCGAGTTCTCGGGGGTCAGCAACAGTTCTTCTTTGTCGTTCTCAAAATTCCATTTCCCGTTGTAATTCATTCCCCAGAGCCAGCTGGAAACCTCACTGTACTCAAATGCTCCGGACTGGAAAATGATCAGTTTGTCGCGGGTGACAATGTTCCTGTATTGCTGGGTCTTGTCAAGTCCGTTCAGGTAATAAGTGTCCACTGTCCAAATATTAGCCAGCCGGGCTTTTTTGCTCATCAGGCTGAAAGCCGGCCCGTCCTCATATTTTTTGCAGGAAGCAAGGAGGATGCAAAGGGTAAAAAAGGCTATTTTGACGATGTATTTCACGCTTACAAAGATAAAGAATATTGTAGCATTAAAAGATTGAAAATGTGTAATTTTGAAAAATGAGCGTGACGGATACACATACGCATTTATACTCAAAAGAGTTTGATGAAGGCAGAGATGCACTCATACGAAACGCCATTGATTCGGGTGTCAACAGGTTTTTTATGCCGAATGTGGATAGCGAATCCATACCCGGAATGTTTCAGGTGGAAAAGGCTTTTCCGGACCATTGTTTTGCGATGATGGGATTACATCCTTGTTCGGTCAACGCAAGGTATCAGCAGGAACTGCAGGTGGTTGAATATTGGTTGAACAAAAGAAAATTTGTCGCAATCGGAGAGATTGGAATTGATCTTTATTGGGATAAAACATTTTTCGAGCAGCAGCAGGATGCTTTCCGCATGCAGATCAACCTTGCAAAAAAACACGAGATTCCATACGTGATCCATTCGCGGAATTCATTCGATGAAGTGATGGAAATAGTGAACGAATTCAAAGACGATAAGCTCAAAGCGATCTTTCATTGTTTCAGTGGAAATATCGCGCAGGCAGAGCAAGTGATAGCGGCAGGAGATTTCAAATTAGGAATTGGCGGCGTGGTGACGTTCAAAAATTCCGGACTTGATAAAGTGGTGGAAGCAATAGATCTGAAGCATATGGTCTTAGAGACTGATGCGCCCTATCTGGCGCCGATGCCACATCGGGGGAAAACCAATCTCCCGGAATATTTGATGCTTGTAGCAAAAAAGATTGCAGAAATAAAAAAGATAAGTCTTGAAGAAGTGGTGGAAGTGACCACAAAAAATTCAATGGATGTGTTTGGTTGTTAGGATTTTTTGAAATACACAGATTCGTAAAATTCGTTTTATTCGTTATTCGCACATGAAGTCTAAAGTATTATTGATCTATACAGGCGGCACCATCGGCATGATGCAGGATGCAAAGACCGGAGCGTTGAAGCCCTTTGATTTTAAACAGTTGACAGATCAGATCCCGGAGCTGAACAAATTTGACGTGACACTCTCTGCTGTTTCCTTTTCAAATCCGATCGATTCCAGCGATATGCAACCGGCGGTTTGGGCGGAGATCGCAAAGACCATTGAAAAGCATTATGACAAAGTAGATGGATTTGTGGTGCTGCACGGAAGCGATACGATGTCGTTCACGGCATCAGCGCTAAGCTTCATGCTGGAAAATCTTAATAAGCCGGTGATTCTGACCGGCTCACAATTGCCGATCGGAATGATACGGACTGACGGAAAGGAGAATCTCATAACCGCCATCGAGATAGCTGCTGCAAAAGAAAAGGGCAAGCCGGTGGTATCGGAGGTCTGCATTTATTTTGAATATCAATTGTACCGCGGCAACCGCACACACAAATTTAACTCCGAACATTTTCAGGCTTTTCAATCGGCTAACTATCCCGTCCTCGCAGAAGCAGGGGTTCATTTGAAATACAATCACGCAGCTCTTCGAAAAGGGAATGCTAAAAAACTGAAAGTGCATACGTCCTTATTGCCGGATATTGCCATCCTTAAGATATTTCCCGGCATTACACAAAATGTAGTGGAAGCAGTATTGAATGCCAAGGGAGTGAGAGCAGTGATTCTTGAAACTTTTGGTTCCGGGAACGCAAGCACGAAAAAAGAATTCATCGCGTCATTACAAAAAGCCATCGCGAAAGGAACCATCATTTTAAATGTCACTCAATGCAACGCTGGCAAAGTAGAGCAGGGAAAGTATGCTACTAGCGCTGCGTTGAAAAAAATAGGCGTTATCGGAGGCAGCGATATTACCACAGAAGCTGCGGTTGCCAAATTAATGTTCGTGCTTGGCTCTGCGAAGGATAAAGGTGCTGCTGAGAAATTGTTGAGAATGGACTTGCGCGGAGAAATGACGGTTTAGTCTTTACTTGACAGCCTGATAATACCTGATGTAGTCGATCTCAAACGCTGTGCTGAAAGTGTTCACCTCGGGTCTGTCCTTTCCTGTTTGTATGGCCAGATTGGTAATGATGTTCATCGAGTCTTTTGGGAAAACGGGGTTTACATAGTAAGTGCTATTTGCTTTCACATCCTCACAGTCCACACTTTTTCCTCTTTTGGTGACGTAGCCGGTATAAATTCTTTTTGATACTCCATCCACCAGCCATTCAATTTTTGTACTGTCCCAAATAACAGTAAATACGTGAAAATCTTGTGAAAAATCAGGCCCTTCAAATTTTTTTGAACTCATCTTTTTATTGTAATGGGCAGTCATGTGATCGACCATCGATAATTTTTTAGAACTGAACTTTCCAAAGAAATTCTCTTCGTTCCAGAATTCAAAGATGTCGATTTCATTGTTGACTTCACCACGCATGCCGTACATCCATACGGAGGGCCAAAAGCCTTTTTCTTTCGGGATCTTACAGCGGACCTCATACTTTCCGTATTTGTAAGAGTTTTTTGTTTCCATCCAACCGGATGTGAAGTTGTAGGTTCTGATGTTAGTCAGGCCATCCGATAATTTCATACTGTCGGGCTGCCAACCAACTGCTTTACGTACGAGTGTTTCTTTTTTTGGAACAAGTTTGCAGATACCGTTTTCCAGCACTATGTTTTCGTAGGCGTAATATCCTTCCACGGCTTCTGTACTAAGTGTCCCTTCTGAACCGCGCATTTTCCATACGTTCAGGTCAAGCTGCTCTCCATCAAAATTGTCTTCGAATTTCAATTCCCACTTGTCCTCCGTGCAATCGCCATCAACTGGCGCCACTACTTTTTCCTTTTGTGCAACTGCCAGATGATGGATCAACACGACGAACAGTATTAAAAAACGGCTTTTATTCATTGGAATTTAATTTTAACAAAGCTATGAATTTTCCTATTCATAGAATGATGTTCAGGCAATGAACTCATTGATTCGGCGATCTTAATTCCGTCCAGACCAATTAAATGAGGGTTGGATTTATTCTGGTTATTAGTTGGTGATTGATTATACTAAGCGGGCAGTCTCGGCAAAGAAAACAATCAAAAATTTATTGCAGATCCAGTGGGAGTTTCAGCAGCCAGTCCATGGCTTCCTGTTTATCAGTAAAAGCACGATAGGGATACGTCGGGGAGATTAAACCATTAAAGAAATTTATGGCTAGAACAAGCATGTTACTCTTTATGAGGACTGCGCAGCCTTTGTGAAATGCTGCTTCTTTTTCATTTGCTGCGGCTCTTCTTCCTTCCTTTGTCACCTGCACATTCATACAGGCATCGGCAAAAACAACATAGGGTTTGTTATCGCTCAGTTTTTCTGCAGCAGCTGTGAGCTCCCTGATTTCGGGAAATCCGATTTCCACATTGTCTTTAAAAACTATGTAGATAATTGGAGCTTGGTAGCTAAGCGTGGCATAATTCAACAGGATCTCTTTTTGTTCTGCCGTCATTTTTTTTTGGAAAATTTTGAATAACTCAAATGTAAAGCCTTTGGGTTTCTTTTGATGCACTTTACTTTTTAGAAAATATGAACCGGTGGTTTGCAAAAAGTTTAAAACGATGTTCATAAGTCCGATTTTTAAAATTGGTCTTTATTTTTAAAGGGTAGGTCTTTTAAAAAGCGTTATTCATATAACTGTGTGAATTTTGGGCATAAGGGCGGCAAAAAGGTGATGCTGATAAGTTTTTGCCGAAAACGGCGGAAGAATTTCTATTAAAGGAGTTTTTTGGGAATGCTCCATCTTCTTATGGCCTTAAATCTTTTACGGATTCCTGCTGCCGCGTCTGGATTGTAATCCAGCGTTGTGTGCCAGGAATTCTCTGGCAGGAATTCTTCCTCAACATAGTTGGATAAATTCTTTGCTGCCTGGGCCGACCTGAGGATGCAAAAGCCTTCTGTGTTGAAAGCAGCGCTGCGGGGATCAAGATTGTAGGCTCCCACCAAGACAATACGATGATCAATGATCATTGTCTTTGAATGCAGCCCATAAGCAGATTTATAATTCAGGGTTCGTATCAGCGGGCTCATCAGTTTGTAACGAATCTCTGCATCGGGTTTGAATTCATAAAGCAACACACCTGCTTTTAAGATTGCCGGCCTTCCTTTCTGATAAGCACTGAATGCTTCAACGTTATCAATGGAAGCGAGGCTGTTTGTAAGGATGCGGATCTTGACACCCCGTTTAATTGCTTCGGAGATCAGTTGTAGACTGCTGTCGGGAAGGATGAGATACGGTGTCTGAATGTCGATGCAAATTTTTGCCTTGCGGATAAGATCCATCAGAGAATCCGTGCAGACACTCCCTATCTGTTTCACTCCTCTTGCATCTTTGCCCGGTTCATCTGATACGTAGGATGCTTGATTGACCCAAACCAGTTTGCCTTCTGCAGCATCTTTTTTAAACTGAGTCTGGAATTCATTTGCTTTTTCTTTCAATTCTGTGCTGAATGTTTGAGCAGCTTCTTTATGGATATCGTCGAAGCGCTCAGGATCGGTGAGCCATCGTTTTTTATTTTTTCCACAAAGCTCTGCGCAGCCGACAGTGAGTTCGTCGTTCCAGAATTTTTCAAATGAAAGCCTGGCGTTCTCTACAACCTTTCCAAACAGTAGCAGATCTCTGTCCCTGAAATTATATTTTTTATCCTGATCAAAGTATTTGTCGGCGATGTTCCTGCCTCCGGTTATTGCTATCTCATCATCAATAGTAATAAGTTTGTTGTGCATGCGCCGGAGTAGCCTGTTGGAATTATCAACCAGTTTCAAGACTTTCCGGTCGACCCGGCCGAGACGAATGCCCGCATTATAAACCCGCACTTCAATGTTGTCGTGTGAATCCAGTAATCGTATTTCGCGGTCACGCATCTTTCCTGCTGCATCGTCAATGAGTATGCGAACTTTCACTCCTCTGTCCGCAGCCCGTAACAATTGGTCACAGGCTATAAGTCCTGTTTCGTCTTTGGAGAAACTGAAATACTGAATGTTTATAGATTGTTGAGCATGCTGAAACAACCACACTCTTGCTAAGAAACTATTTCCTCCATTTTCCAGGCTGTAGACCCCGGTTCTTGTTTTCATCTCGATTTTGTTCAGGGAAAGGGCATCGGAAATACTGTGCGCATCTGCTGCAAGTGCTTGTGAGCTTGCAAACTGATGGTTCTTTTGTAAGGAACAGGAAATAGTGATCAAAGAAGTTGCGAAAATGATCGTTGCATATTTGGTCACGATGTTGAATTTAAGTTCATTTACAGATTGGTCTAAAAATCTTTGAGAGGAATACAGTCTGCCCAATAAGTGACCATTGCCTGCTGATTTTTCTTGGTCCCGTCGATGGTGTGTGCAAAAACGTCTTTTGCTTATTTATTAAAGACTCGAAACACAGATCCATGCGATTTGGGTTTAAAAAGCAAAAATAGAACCGGCAAATTGTTTTTCTGCAGATTTGTGATAAAAGCAAGGTTCTTATAGTTGGAGAGTGCTTTAATCCCGTTGAAAGAGATACTCAATATCGGTTGAGAAGGGGGATCTCTCCGCCGATTTTTTTCGGGTTTTGGCCGCTAAAATTGCTCTCTGACCGAATTTGCGTTTTGTCAGTTCCGAGTCTGAATACCTTCGTTAGGTTTATACATAAAATCTCAATGAGCGATTTAAAACTAATAGAGAAACGAGTTTGTGGAAAGATAAGGATCAAGGAAAACAGTCAGTACAACAATGTCGACGCGAAGAAAGTGATCTTGGCGAAAAACACAATGGCAAGAGTGTATGGCAGGGTAGAAGACATTGTTTTAAAAAAAGGGTCGCTGTTGTATTTTCATGGAACGATATCGGGCAGCGTAAAAAACGAAGGGGGAGAGATTCGTCTTTTTAAATAAGTTATTTCGAGCTGCTTCCGGAATTTGATTAAAAAACCCTTTCCGGTTGCCCGAAAAGGGTGTGTGATCTTACTTTCCTTTCGCCCGTATCAACGGGATCAAGTTGTGAGGGTTTACTTTTCTCAGATTTCTCATTAAAAATCTCCCCTAAGTATTATCTATGGTGTAAAGGTATCGCCATTTTTAACCCGGAACCCTTGAAACTCGTTAAGACGGGGAAAGGAATAGCTGTTTCTGCAAAAAAATAGTCTCAATAGCTAAAAACTTTCTTACATTTGCAACCCGATTCCGGAGAGTTGTCAGAGTGGCCGAATGAGCAAGCCTGGAAAGTTTGTATACTCGCAAGGGTATCGAGAGTTCGAATCTCTCACTCTCCGCAGATAAATGAAATGAAACCCTGCTTTCGCAGGGTTTTATTTTTCT
>JBKJQG010000030.1:0-5845 GCA_046594925.1 Bacteroidia bacterium | reverse complement strand
CTTTTATGGGTTTTCCATGATCGATTACGTGAGTGAGAGAAGAAAGATGGGCATTTCGAAAAGCGTTTCTTATGTGAGAAAGAACAAAGGGTTAGCGATAGGAAACGGATTCATCTTTTCATTGCTCTTTGCGATTCCTTTCATAGGAGGAATGATAGCAGCGGTGATAGCGCCGGTGGCGGCCTGCATTGCCGTATTGGAAATTGATAAACGGGAGGTCGCCAATGTCTAAGATCCGGATCTCCATCGTTTCTTATTTGAATTCCAAGCCTTTCATTGCTGGGTTAGAAAATGCTGCGCTGAAAGAAAAGATCGACCTCGCATTGGATATTCCATCTGTCATAGCGAAAAAACTGATAGCCGGGGATGTGGATCTTGGTTTAATTCCTGTGGCCGTAATTCCCTTGCTAAAAGAAGCTCATATCGTAAGTGATTACTGTATAGGAGCAAGCGGAAAGGTGGCTTCCGTGATGCTATACAGTCAGGTTCCCTTGAATGAAATCACATCTGTGTTGCTTGATTATCAATCCCGTACTTCTGTTTCCCTTGTGCGTGTGTTGGCTCAGAATTTCTGGAAAATTCGCCCGGAATGGATCCTCGCCGATGAAAAGTATGAGGAGCAGATCGCTGGAACAACAGCAGCAGTGATCATTGGTGACCGTACTTTCGGACTGGTGAACAAATACAAATTCTCTTATGACCTTGCCGAAGAATGGCAGAAATTTACCGGCTTACCTTTTGTATTTGCTTGTTGGGTAGCTAACAAAGAATTACCTGCAGACTTCATCAAGGAATTTAACACAGCTCTTAAAACAGGACTTGATATGCGCACCGGATTGGCAAGAGATCTTCAAAAAAGTCATAAATATGCAGTCGATATAGCAACTTACCTCCTCCAGAATATCGACTACGACTACGATCTAGCCAAAAGGAAAGGTTTGGAACTATTTTTGTCTTACCAGGCCCGTCTTGAGCAATAATTTTTTATATTTACATTTCACAATAAAGGTTTTCTATATGAAAAAAGCAATGTACTTTTTGGCGTTTTTGGTAAGCATTTCAGCTGCGGTTTCTGCCCAGGAAAAAACAACCGACAACAAACAGAACGTTTTTGATAAAGGCAGCGATGCCGCAAAAATGATTCTGGCTGAGCAAAAATTCTATGCATTGGATTATGTAGGCGCACTTGCGATTTATAAAGATGTACTGGTGAACAAACCTACCGATGCGAACGTTATTTTTCACGTTGCTGAATGCCACTACGAATTGAAACAGGCAAAAGAAGCGCGCGAATATGCTGAGAAAGCGAAAAGCATAGACCCGAAAGCAAACGTCAACAACTCCCTTTTACTTGGAAAGATCTATCAGCAGGAAGACATGAAAGACGAGGCTCTGGCTGAATATACTGCATTTAAAGCTGGTGCCGGAAGCAAGAGCATTCAGGAAAGTGACGTCGACATGTACATCCTTCAGGTAAACACCGCAAAAGAATTAATGGCTGCACCGATCGACGTGAAAGTGGAAAACATGGGTGATGTGATCAATTCAGAATTTGAAGACAAAGGTCCGATGGTTAGTGCGGATGGAAAAACGCTGATTTTTACTTCTCAGCGCCCGGGCAAATCCAGTGCTGTGAATCCCGATGACGGGATGTATTTCGAGGATATTTACATTTCACGTTGGGACACTCTGAAAAAAATGTGGGGTGATGCAGAATTGATCCCGGGTTCACTGAATACCGAAGGACAGGATGCCGCAACCAGCATCTCTCCTGATGGAAAACAGATCTTTTTATTCAAGAACGACATCGAAGCAGAATCACGCGGCGGTGACGTTTATGTTTCCCGGTTAAGTTCTTCCGGAAAATGGGGCGCCCCGAAGTCGATGGGAAAACCAATCAATACAACTTATGCTGAATTAGGTGCTTGCATCTCTCCCGATGGAAAAACCTTATACTTTGTGAGTGAGCGTCAGGGAGGTATAGGTAATGCGGACATCTGGATGGTGAAACGTAAGACCCGCACCGAGTGGGAAAAACCGGTTAACCTCGGTGAGGCGGTAAATACGAAAGAAGACGATGCCGGAATCTTTTTAGCGCCCGACGGAAAAACATTGTTCTTTACATCCAAAGGACATAACTCAATGGGTGGATACGATATTTTCAAGACCATTAACGAAGGTGGAAAATGGAGCACTCCAGTGAACATGGGATATCCCATAAATACAATCTACAACGATTTCTGTTTCAGCTTATCCGTTGACGCAAAAACAGGCTACATAGCAAGTAACAGAAAAGGCGGATTGGGCGGACGTGATGTTTATAAGGTAGATCTTAGCAATTATGCAGTGCTGGAAAAAGACATGAAGAAAAAGACAGAGGCCGACGGACCCGTGATGGCGATCTTGAAAGGAGATATTTTTGATGCAGGTGCGGGATCAGGAATGGAAGCAGAGATACTTGTGTTCGATGAAACAGGTGCTGAGAAAGTAGGAAGCACGACTTCCAGCGAAGGCAGCGGAGAGTATTTCTTAACCTTATTAGCAGGAAAAACTTATACCGTTAAGATAGATGTGAAAGGCTACAAGCCTGTTGAAGAAAAGGTGGAGATCAAAGCGGCAAAAGAAGGTGCAACATCAATTGTTAAACATTATTTGCTTTATAAAAAATAGTACGAAACTTTTTCAAATTATTTAAAGCCATTCGCAAGAATGGCTTTTTTTATGTTTTTCGGTAAACCCCGAAAGGGTTGATTGATCGAAGCCGCCAACCGTATTCAACCCCTTCGGACTTGTAGTTAAATTTATTCGGGAAAAAGAAACCTCTTGAATTCAGGGTGCAGCTGATTGTTATGGCCGTCATTCAAAGCCGGAAGCTTAAACCCTTCATTTTTTAATTCAGTAAGGATCTTATCGACGGCGAAAGGAACCCAACTGCGGTCGTAATCCGAAGCCAGTCTCCGCGAACGTGCGGTCTCCATTCTGGAGTTGATTACCTGGTGTTCGTTTCTCCCATCGTGCAAAACATACACCCCTCCATGATTTTTTCTCACTGTATCCGTAAATTGTGCCACCAGTTTTTCCATGCCGCTAGGTTTGATCTTATGATCAAAAAAGAAATCGGTTACCGGAAGCAATTGCATGTTTCGGGATTCCCAGAAGGGTTTGTGCTTGCTGAAATATGCTCCGTAGCCGGGACGGAAATATTCTACCCGGTGTTCCTGATTTTCAATAGCCTCACAGATGGCTTTGCTGCAGGCGTCAATGTCTTCTGAGATGTTCTTCATCCGTTTGAAGATGAAGGGATCGCCCTTGTGTCCGTGATTCGCGATCACGTGTCCGTCGGCGTGCATCTGTTTTACGATGTGTGGATGCTGTTTCACGTTTTTTCCGATCAGGCAAAAGATTACTTTCACGTTGTGCTTTTTCAAAACGGAAAGCAGGCTCATTGAAACATCATCGATGTGATTGGGGCCGTCATCAAAAGTTAGAAGCACGGGTCGATTTTCTGGATTTCCTTTTAGGCCAGGGCGTACAATGGAGTAGCTTTGGATAGGAAGCAGGGACGTGAAGGAACTTATGTTTTTGAATAGCCTCATTTTTTTCGGATGGCATAAATCAACTCGTCTAAAAATTCGCCGTTCTTGAAAAGTGTTTTTTCAAACCGTCCCTCCAAGATAAATCCTGCTTTCTCCAGCACATGCTGTGAAGCAGCATTGGTGCCATACGGACGTGCAAAGATTCTGCTGATGTCGAAATTCTTAAAACCATATTCCACCATCTGGGGGATGGCTCTGGAAATGATCCCGTTCCCCCAGAAGGGTTCTGCTACCCAATACCCCAATTCTGCGTTCTTGCGAAGTACGTCTTCCTGTGGATGGATGCCAATGCCGCCGCAAACTTCTCCTTTGATATCGATTGCGAAAATGTTCGTTGGTGCATTCTTGGTGGCGAATTCAATAAACATCTTTCCGTGTTCCTTGGTGTAAGGGTAAGGAAATTTGTCGGTGAGCATGTTTGCAATCTTAGGATTGTTCGCATGTTTGACAAGGTTGTCGAGGTCGCTGATCGTAAATGGACGTAAAATGAAATTCATGAAATTAATTTTTGTTCAATCGATTGAACGTTTTGTCGATGTACTTTTCTTTTGGCAGTAAAGACTGCTGAATACGTTTTGCATAATAGATGCTATCCAGAATTTCTTTCTGTTTTTCTTCTATTATTTCTTTTGCTTTTTCAACTTCTTCTTTTTGTTTCGTGATGACCACATTCGCATGTTTTTTCAGCTTGTAACTTCTGAAAATGAAAAAAGACAGAATTAAAATGATGCAAAAGCCGGCGATGAAAGCATTCCGCTGATAGGATTTTTGTCGGGCATCGGCTTCGCGGTCTTTGATCTCATTGTCTTTGAGAAGCAGGTCCTTGTCTTTCTTTTCGGATTCATACTTGGCATTCATTTCAGTGATCTGCCTGCTGTTCTCACGGGAATGGATGGAATCTTTCAGGTGGCTGTACTGTTTGTGAAGCAGAAATGCATTTCGGGTGTCGCCTCTTTCGAACAGCACATCTGCAAGCGTTACGTAGCTGTCGATAATCATATCCTGGGAACCGTATTTTTTGCAGATCTCAAAAGACATTCTCGCGGCTTCTTCCGCCTCCTTCAGTTTTCCTGTTTCGAGGTAAATTGCACTGAGATTTTTATAATTGACAGCAATTCCGGCGGAATCGTTCGTTTGGACATTCTCGATCATCGCACGCTTGGAAAATTCAATGGCTTTGGCATAGTTGCCCAACCGCCCGTATGTCTCCGCAATGTTGTTAGTCGATGCTGCCATGCCTGCATGGTCACCGAGGGCTTCATGAAGTTTTAGAGCTTCCATTAAGAAGGAAAGGCAAGTTTCCAGGTTCCCGAAATTGCCGTAAGCCCCTGCAATGTTGTTAAGGGTTCCGGCTTCTAAATTTTTGTCGCCCAGTTTGATCCGCAATTCCAGAGCCTTTTTCAAGTGTCTGAAAGCTTTCGCTGAATCCCCTCTGAAAATGAAAAAGATGCCCATGTTCTCCAATGTATTGGCGGCGTTGGGGTAATCTTTCAATTCTTCCTGGATCACCAGCGCGTTTTGGTAACATTCGAGCTCTTTCTTATAGTCGCCCAGTTCACCGTAGGAGAGACCAATGTTCATCAGTCCGGAAGCAATGTCTTTCTTGTCGTTCAGCTTTTCGGAATAGTTGTTTGACAGCAAGTGGTATCTCAGTGCATTTTCCTTGTCGCCCATCTGGTAGTAGCAGTTGGCCGCTCCGGAAGCAAAGTCGGACTGGTGGGTAAGCATCTGCTCTTTTTCTGCTTCTTTGAGGCCTGAAAGAAAGAGCTCTAAAGCTTTTTTTCGATCTCCGTAATCGTAGAGCACAAGCGCCTGGTTGTATAGTGCATAGAAGTATCCCTTTTTCCAGTCTGCTTTTTTGGATGCCTCAAGTGCCTTGAGCGCGTAGTCCAGGGCCTTATCTTTGCTAGTCTTGCGGTATTTTTCGGAAAGCTTGTTATAGATCCTGATCTTGCCGGTATCGCTGTCTGTCTCCTTTAATGCAGAGAGAAGTGAATCAATCACTTTGGTATTTGGCATTACTTGTTGAGCAGGAATGCTAAATGATAGGGGTAAAAAAAGAAGAATGGAAGCGAACTTTTTTTTCATTGTATCCGGGTAGAGAATCAAAGCAGGTGCATACTTACAATAAATATACAAAAGATTAACAACAAAAAAAATGCCCTCCGTTCGGAAGGCGTTTTTTTTGTTGTTAATCTTTTGTATATTTATTGTAAGTATGCACCTGCTTTGATTCTCTACCCGGATAC
>JBKJQG010000269.1:0-3839 GCA_046594925.1 Bacteroidia bacterium | reverse complement strand
AGGGTTTTGACTTCCATCAATTGCTAAGAATCGTTTGCGATTTTTTTGTATCGAAGGGGCTGATTAAGTACCTTCGTTTTGTAGATAATCTTTAACTGAAAATTTCAATGAAAAAATTACTTTTTTTAACTGTCGTATTAGTCACCATGAGCGTTTCGGCTGCGGTTGCAAATCCCGGTGATACTATTGTTGTGCAAGCTTTTAATTTCGGAACTCCTCAAAATGCTTGGTTTGTCTTTCCTTCCGACACTACCCGTTTTGAAAAAATATTAATGCGATATACGTTGAAATGTAATCCGGCACAAACGCCTCCATGCGGCGAATGGGATTATCTCACTTATACTTATCTCTATGATCATACCGGCTTGTTGGATTCCACGCTCATCAATCAACCGACCTATACTGTGAATGGTAGTTCTCCTGACAGTATCATGTTCTCTAACTCACCTACATTTTCTTACAGTTCGCACTGGCAATACAATGCCGTGCATACCGATACCGCATCGCTCAATACTTATAGTGTCGGCGCGGGTGCGACCAATGATCCTTATCCATTTGGTGCTTCCGCTCCTGTCTCCCGTTCACAATATCTCTGGAAGGCATCTGAAATTTCCGGTGCAGGAATGAGCGCTGGAAATATTACCGGTCTTCAATTTTTCCTTCAGGCGCTGGGTGCGCAAATGCAAAACATGACGATCAGACTGAAAGCCGTTGCACTGGATTCCCTGACTCAAGGTACTTTTAACAATTCAGGATTCACCACGGTCTATGCTCAGAATACTCAGTTCAGCGTACTGGGATGGAATAGCCTACAGCTTACAACACCGTTTAACTGGGATGGAGTTTCCAACCTTTTGGTGGATGTGACCTATGAGAATCTGGCCACAGCAATGGATAATCTGGTCGCGGCAAGCACGTCTACATTTAATTCGGGTCTTACAAATGCGGGCGCTGATCGTGTCGCTTCTTTTAGTACTTACGGTTATGTAGAAGTGCCCGTAAATCCCAATCTTGCAGCGATCGATTCTTTTGTTACGGTGGCATTCTGGTGTTTTGGCGCTCCTGCACAACCAATGGACGGAACAGCATTTGAAGCCGTAGATTCCTTGGACCGCAGATTGTTGAACAGTCATTTACCTTGGAGCGACAGCAATGTATACTGGGATGCAGGTTATTCCGGGACAGCTTACGACCGTATCAACAAAGTGGCTACTACTCCCGATATCAAAGGACAGTGGAACTATTGGGCATTTACAAAAAATGTGGGGACGGGTTCCATGAAAGTTTATCTGAACGGAATACTGTGGCACAGCGGCACAGGGAAAGTGAAACCGATGAATGGTATTTCGAAATTCAAGATAGGTAGAGGAAATTGGGGCGGTTCACAGACTTACGAAGGTAAAATCGATGAGTTCGCTGTGTTCAACGTGGAGTTGAGTGCAACCACTATTCAGAATTATATGAACAAACAGATCACGGCAGCGCACCCTGCTTATGCGAACCTCGCTTTGTATTACCAATGCAACGACGGAAATTATTCAACTTTTGCAGATGCTGCCCCTGGATTACATGCTCCCGCAAATTTGATCAGCGTGGACAATCCAATGAAAAGCGCTACTGAGCTCATCAGTAATTTTTCACAAACCACATTGCGTCCTAACATCACTTTCGAACAAGGTGTTTATACAACCGTGATCGATTCAGTACTTATAGTTGATTCAACCATGAATGCTCCGATACAGATCATCACTTATACCGATTCGATCAGCAATCCCGGAATAGCAGTGGATACGATGGTGGTTTGGCCGGCCGCTTCTTCTGCGGGAGCAGACAGTACACTTTATCTTTTGCACTATCAATGGTATCAGAAGTTTCCTCAGGTCATCCGTTATGAACTGGCTCGTTACATTACGCCTTACGGAAACGGATTGAGTTTGGGAAGCGGGTGGACATGGACCTTTGACGTGAGTGACTATAGAACTTTGCTGGCCGACAGCGTTCATCTGGAAGCCGGTAATTGGCAGGAATTATTGAAGATGGAATTCTTAATGATCGAAGGAACGCCTCCGCGGGATGTCGTGGACATTCAGAATTTATGGAACGGCGGTTTCAATTATGGGGTCGCCGGAGACCCGATCGACAATTACTTATTGGCGAAAACCAAAACAATTTCGGTGAACGGAGTGACCACACGTTGGAAGTCGCGCATCACGGGACACGGAATGGATTCACCGGAAAATTGTGCGGAGTTCTGTGCAAAGACACATTATTTCAAAGTGAACGGGGTGCAGGAATTTTCCAAAGTAGTTTGGAGGGACAACTGCGATGTAAATCCACTGTATCCGCAAGGAGGGACATGGGTATACGATCGTGCCAACTGGTGTCCCGGAGCGGAAGTCTGGACCTATGACTGGGAACTTACACCTTTCACAACACCCGGAGGAACCGTGAGTCTCGATCACGATGTGCAGGCCTATACACATACCGGCGGATGGGATTATTATCAGATCGAAGATCAGCTGGTGAGTTACAGCGCTCCAAACTTTACCTTGGATGCTGCCCTGGAAGATATCTTATCACCAAGCAAAGATCAGATGTGGGCAAGAATGAATCCGGTTTGTACGGCTCCGGTTGTGAAGATCAGAAATACAGGGTCAACCACCTTGACTTCTTTGACCATCACTTACGGAATGAATGGCGTAACGCCCTCAGTTTATAACTGGACAGGTAGTCTCGCATTTATGGAAGCAGAGACCATTACACTAGGAGCATTTAATTGGGGAATGGGTGCAACTGATTTTACAGTGACAGTCAGCAATCCGAATGGCGGGGCAGACCAATATACGAACAACAATTCCAAAGTTAATAAGTATACGTATCCTGCAGTTATGCCTTGGCAATTCGTAATTGAATTCAAGACAAATAATTATCCATGGGAAAATCAATATACCGTGAAAAACGACGCAGGAACAATTGTTCATGCTAGAGACGGAGCGGTTCTGACTGCAAATACCACTTATAAGGATACTCTTACTCTGCCAGATGGATGTTACACTCTCGAACTGACAGACTCCGGCGAAGACGGCCTGTCTTTTTGGGCAAACGCTGCGCAAGGGAGCGGCTATCTGCGTTTACGGAAGGTGGTTCCTTCTGTAATAATTAAAACCTATCCGCAGGATTGTGGCGGCCAGATCTATCAGCAGTTTACGGTCGGCTTGACAAATGGAGTGGACGATTATATTTTGAGCGACAACACGACTTTGAACGTTTATCCAAATCCTACGGATGGAAGTGTTTACATCGATGTGAATATGACTTCGAAGCAGGATGGGGTCATTGAAATTGTGGATGTCTTAGGAAAACAGGTTTATCATCACGAATTTAAAGGACTGACTGCGGAAAGTGTTAAGGCAGATCTATCATCGCTGCTAAGCGGTGTTTACTTTGTCAGTCTGCGTTCGGGGAACGATATGATCACGAAGAAATTAATGATTCGATAAATTCTGTAACAATTTTAAATGCCTCTTTGTAAAAAGGGGCATTTTTTTGTTTAAGTTTTTTGGATTAAAAGTTTCAACATTTAACTTTGTAGGAACCTTCT
Organism: Bacteroidia bacterium; assembly: GCA_046594925.1. GTDB lineage: Bacteria > Bacteroidota > Bacteroidia > 2-12-FULL-35-15 > 2-12-FULL-35-15 > 2-12-FULL-35-15. The sequence goes on along the minus strand of JBKJQG010000269.1, from coordinate 238 downwards.
ATTAATTTATTTCGTAAACATATATAAAAATAAAGCCATGAAAAGAACATTCGCGATCCTCGGCCTTTTAGCACTTTCATTTTCCGCCAATGCGGGAGATCCGGGCACAAATAAGAATTTTCTTTCACTTAAGGGTGAAGGAGGCAACTGTTTCGACGAGCATACTCATATTGTCAATGTGGGAATTGGATTAGCGAGCGGCTATTATGCCAGAACCAATGGAGAAAAATATACATCC
>JBKJQG010000267.1:0-2937 GCA_046594925.1 Bacteroidia bacterium | reverse complement strand
GTCAACAACTCTGGTGTCTACATCTTTAAAAATCAAATCTTCATATTTTTGCTGAAACGCAATCAGTTTTTCGTTAACCGTGTCAGCATATTTTATGGACAACGTAGAATTGCTTTTAAGAACATTCATGAAATTTGTTACTTCAAAGAAGCACAGCCTCACCTGGTCACTTAATACCTTTGCATACTCCTGGCGGTTGCCCGAAGCATTTAAGTGCCCGAAAATATCTCCTTGAGTCAACATTTCGGTAATTATTTCTTTTCCCGTGTCATCCACCCTGCAAATTTTTACGGTTCCAACCTTCAAGATGAATATTTTTTTTACCTCTGATTCCGAGAAAAAAATAATATCATTTTTTTCAGCATTTTTCATGTTCGATATAATACACAGATCATCTATCTCAGCGGAACTAAGCTGTTCGAATAGACGGTGATTCCTTAAATACCAGTATTTATTGTCTTGAGACATTTTCTATTTAAATGAAAAAGATTGATGTATAGCGATCAATAGGAACAAAATTGCCAATGTTTTATAATAGTAGTTGCTGCCAAGGTATTTCATCAGATTGCCCCTGAACCGGCTAATTAAAGAAATTAATGTCATTAAAAGAAGAAATGCACCCATTCCTGCACCCAAAATGTACGAAAATTTATCCAATCCGGTTTTTATCGCCAGAAGCGGAATGGAATTGAAATAGATTTGTATGAATATCCAGAAGGGAAGCAACTGAGGATTAATCGCAGCTAAAGTAAAACCTCTGATTATTGATTTGTAATAGGTCGCTTTAGTAGCTGTTTCTTTTTTATAAAATGGAGATCCTTTTTTGAGCCAAAATAGAATGGCAATTGTCAAAAGTATTGCAATAAACACGACCTTGATAATCGCATTAAATGATTGCAATTTTGGCAAATAGTCGGAACTCCAAACGGCAATGGCACAGTAGATAAATTCCGGAATGCATCCACCAATGGCGACAGCATAGGCGTTTTTTTTGCTTCCGTTGAGAAGTGTATTTATTACGAAAAGATTTACCGGACCAGCCTGCAACGATCCAAGAAAGCTGACGAAGCTGGAAGCCAGGAAGATCATTATAGCTTGGAGCATTGCTTTGTGAATAAGACGGCTAATTTATGCCTTGTTGATCTTGTCAATCAAATAATTTTGCCCAACAAACACACCGCAAGTCCGGATAGCACCAACGGTTACTCCCAGTACTCCGTGCATGTTTAAGTTTTGCCCGGTAAAGAACAGGTTCGGTATTTTAGTCGTTGGAGAAATAAAAGTTTTCAGCGGATCACGGTAGTCTTTGGCAATGCCGTATAATCCGCCATCTCTCGCCCCGATGTAATCACGGTAGGTGAGTGGAGTGGAAGCGGTATAAGAATGGATGTTATTTCTTAGATTCGGAAATTTCTTCTGTACTTCATCAATTAATTGCTCTGATTTTCTGATCTTGAAATCTTCGTACTCTTGTCCGCGGCTATCTCTGTGCTTAGGAATTGTTGCAAAAGTATCTTCCCATTTTTTCAAATCATCGTACTGCATATAACTCAGGATAGTCATGCTGTCGGCGTATTTGTCGGATTTCGAAGTCTTCGGAATGAAGGCACAATATCCATCCGGCCATGCATCACCTGTCTGGTACATTCCTGTCCATACATCGTTCCTCCTGAAATGATAATAGTTGTGATTTCTGTATTCAAATGACTCCTTTTTCAAGGCAATGTCTACGATGAAAGCTGAAGATGAATTTTCCAATCCCTTGACACGGTTGCGGAATGCTTTTTTGATCTTGTCGGATTGCAGAATGTCCATAGTTGAAGCAGGATGAATGTTGGAAATAAAATTCTTTCCCTCAATGATCTCGCCGCCCTTCAATTCAACGTGGGTTACCACTCCATCTTTCTCTACAATTTTGGTGACCTCGGCATAATTGCGGATCTCGCCGCCCATGGCCTTGATGTTCTTGGTAAGCAGTCTTTCGATTTGAGCGCCACCGTCCACACATTTATAGGAACTTTCAATGTAGGTGTTCACAACCAGAGCGTGTACGTATAAGGGTGTTTTTGATCCATCACCCGCATAAAGAGGATTGGATCCCGCGAGCACGCTCCGCAGTTTCTGATCCGAAGTGATGCTTGCAATAAAATCCTTGGTATTAATGTCGAGGTATTTGGTGCCAAGGATGGGAGCATCGTCCTGCTTCAATTGGTAAAGCGGAAAATAATCACAAACTTCCCGGATCTGTTTTATGTATGTTTTCAGATTTTCACGCTCTTTCGGAAACTGGAGCGACAACTGTTCCACAAAATTATCGTAGCCCTGAGCGTGATTGTATTCTACCGGATCATTGTCAAAACTGATTTTGTCGAAACCATCCATGTCCATTTTATGCAAATGGAGCTTGTCCATGATCTCGAAATACTTGAAGCTTTGATTTAAATTCTGTCCATCATCCAGTCCACCAATGTAATGGATGCCGGTATCGAAGATGGCCTTGTCGCGCACGAAGATCTGCAGACTTCCGCCAAGCTGACGGTTCTTTTCAAGCACCAGCACTTTATATCCTTCTTTACTAAGGATAAAAGCACTTTCCAGGCCCCCCAAACCGCTCCCTATGATTACTACATCGTACTTTGACATATTTTTTTGTTCTCAGCTTTCGTCCGCCGCGGCGGCTTGTCCGCCCGCCTGCAGACAGGTTATTTGTACCTGACTTACTTTTTAATAATGTATGTAATGTTAGAGGTCAGTTTAGTGTTATCGATCTTTTCCAAATTAAAGCCATTTTCCCTCACTGTCTCTGAAATAAAGTTTGAAGATACAAATTCTAATTTGTTTTGTGTTTTATTGAATCCCACATTTGTAGAAATGAACTCTGTATACCTTGTGCCCCAATGACGGCCTTTCAGGCTGGCATCCGCATCCCTTAGCAAG
>JBKJQG010000256.1:0-23888 GCA_046594925.1 Bacteroidia bacterium | reverse complement strand
GGGGTGATGAAGTGATGGGGTGATGAAGTGATGGGGTGATGAAGTGATGGGGTGATGAAGTGATGAAGTGATGGGGTGATGAAGTGATGAAGTGATGAAGTTATGAAGTGATGAAGTGATGGGGTGATGGGGTGATGGGGTGATGGGGTGATGGGGTGATGGGGTGATTTTAGCCGGAGCATCGTTTTGCCGAGACTTCGGGAAAGCAATTTTTTCAAAGGGCAAAACAAACAACAAATAACGAACAACAAAAGTACGTGAAAGATCTTTACAACGAAGTTTCATACAACTGCAGTAAGCTGGTGACAAACAGCTACAGCACTTCCTTTTCATTGGGAGTGAGTTTGCTGCACAAAGACTTTGTGATGCCGATTCATGCCATCTATGGTTTCGTGCGCTTTGCGGATGAGATCGTGGATACTTTTCATGCCAACGACAAAAGACAACTGCTTAATCATTTCATAAAAGACACTCACGATGCCATCGATGAGAAGATTAGTCTTAATCCCATTTTACATAGCTTTCAAGACACTGTCAACAAATACAATATTGATCTGGAACTGATCAATACTTTCCTTCGGAGCATGGAGATGGACCTGGACAAGAATGACTATAACCAGGCGGGTTACGAAGAATACATATTGGGTTCCGCCGAAGTTGTTGGCCTGATGTGCCTGAAAATTTTTGTCGAGGGCGATGAAAAAGAATACCAAAGGCTAAAACACGATGCGATGAAACTGGGTTCAGCGTTTCAGAAGATTAATTTTTTAAGGGATCTTAAAGCAGACATTCACACCTTGGGAAGAGCCTATTTCCCGGGATTTGATGTCAACAATTTTAATGCTGCGACAAAAAAAGAAATAGAAGCCGACATACAGAAGGATTTTGATGCGGGACTGAGAGGAATCAAAGAATTGCCGCACAAAGCCCGGCTAGGTGTGTATTTAGCTTACATCTATTACATTTCACTGTTCAAAAAGATACAAAAAACAGCGCCCGAAAAAGTAATGCATACCCGCATCCGCATTTCGGATCGAAAAAAATATTTGCTTTTTATGAGCTCTTATTTCAAGCACCGTTTCAATCTCGTCTGATGATGAAAAAACTTTTCCTTCTTCTGTTTCTCCAGATAGCTATCGGGATCCCAGCAACAATCTGTGTTGCACAGGTGATCACGCCCGATGCGCTGAGAAGATCATACGTTGAAGTAAGCAAAGACAGTGCTTCCTGCGCAAGACTCTACCAAAAAGTCATTAAATCACAAAACGCAGACAACATCACCACTGCATATCGCGGCGCAGTTACCGCGGCCATGTCCAATCATTCTAAAAGCAAAAAGGAAAAACTAGCTCTGTTCAATTCAGGAAAAAAACTTCTGGAACAGTCTATCACCAGCGACTCTTCCAGTATCGAAACACGGTTCTTGCGCCTAAGCATTCAAACCGCTTGTCCTAAAGCCTTGAATTATTACAAGCAGATCAACCCCGACAAAGCATTCATTCTTAAGAATTATCCCACCGAAACCAACCTGGCCATCAAACGAATGATCAGTTCTTTCGCTTTACAAAGTGCATCTTTCTCGGAAGCGGAAAAACAAAAACTGAAATAGATGGCGGAAGGGCAAAAAGATAAACGGCTTTTTGTATCTGCGATCATTCTTATGGTGGTGCACCTAGCCGGCATTATCGGAATCCATTCTTCATACAAAGAGTTGTTTCTGAGTTGTACTCCGGTCACTCTAATGCTTTGTCTTATTTTGTTACTATGGAATCATAAAGATTTTGGAAAACCCTTTCTTCTTTTCTCCCTGCTTACTTTTTTGTCGGGATTTTTTATTGAAGTAGCCGGCGTAAAAACAAAAATGATCTTCGGGGATTATGCCTATGGTGACACGCTAGGAATAAAACTTCTGGACGTTCCGCTGATCATCGGCGTCAACTGGCTGTTGTTGGTTTATTGCATCGGAGTTATTTCAAACAAGCTCCCGGCCTCGACAATGGTAAAAAGCCTTTTCGGAGCGGCTTTGCTAACTGCCACGGATCTTTTCATTGAAGTTGTCGCTGTGAAATATGATTTCTGGGAATTTGCTTGCAGCATTCCGCCTCCTCAAAATTTCATGGCCTGGTTCGTCATTTCATTCGTTTTACTGTTGCTCTTTTATTCATTGAATTTTAACAAGGAAAACAAACTGGCAAGCATCTTGTTCGCTGTGCAACTTATATTTTTTATGATCTTAGCTTTTATCTAAATGCATTCTGTCTATTTTCTCATATTGGCTTTCACACTCTCCTACCCTCTTTTCAAGAGCTTCGAGGACAAGATCCGCTTTTACAAAAAGTGGCCGGCATTGTTTCCTGCCATTTTGATCTCCGCCGCGCTATTCATTGCCTGGGATGTCTGGTTCACCAAAGCAGGCGTATGGAGTTTCAACAATGAATTTGTTACAGGGTTCTATTTATTAGGATTGCCCATTGAAGAGTGGTTGTTCTTTTTCATTACGCCTTTTTCCTGTGTGTTCATTCACGAAGTGCTCCTCTATTTTGTGAAAAAAGATGTCCTGGCTGGATCCGTAAAATACATCAATTCCATCCTCGGCTTGGGATTGCTTGCAACGGCTGCGTTCTATCACGACCGGCTGTACACCGTTGTTGACTTTTCCTTGCTGGGAGGTTTTCTGCTGATCCATCAATACGTCCTGAAATCTGCTTATTTAGGTAGGTTCTATCTTACCTGGTCGGTCTGCATCATTCCTTTCTTTCTGGTCAACGGCTTCATTACCGGATTACCAATTGTAATCTACGACAATCTGTACAACATCAATATTCGTATCTATACCATACCGCTGGAAGACCTGTTTTACGGAATGCTGAACTTTTTGCTGGTGATGACCATTTATGAATATTTAAAACAAAAAAAACAATGAAGAAAATACTCCCGCTTTTTTTGCTTGTTGCTTTGAGCAGTCATTTGTTTTCACAAGCACCAACCAGTTCCGAACTCTTTGATTTCAATAAATCCCGAAATCAAAAAACCAGGAAAGGATTGAAGGTCCTTGGCGTATGGGCTCTTGCCAACATGGGAACGAGTGCCTACTACTATTCGACAAAAACGGGAGTGGATAAATCCTTTCACCAGATGAACATCATGTGGAATGCCGGAAATACCTTTATCGTCGCTGTCAGCCTCCTTCCAAAAGACCGCAACGACCTGAACCTTGCGAAGACACTCAGCTGGCAGAGCAATACCGAAGCCACCTACATTGCCAGTGCTGCGCTCGACATCGTCTACTCCACTTGTGGTCTCTACCTCACCGAAAAAGCAAAGAACGACATTGACAATCACGATAAATATCAAGGCTGGGGAAATGCAATCGCTTACAACGGAGCCTTCCTATTCCTTTTCGATACCAGCATGTACATTGTCCACAAGCGCAACGGCAAAAAAATGTCGAAGATGATGGACAAAATCACACTCTCTGCAGGAGGTGCCGGACTGAAACTCAATTGCACATTTTAATTCTTTTTAATACCTTTATCAGACAAAATAAAAATCATGAAAAAGATCATGGCGATTCTTAGCCTGACATTAGTGATTGTGACAGTTGCAACAGCACAAACTGCCACGACAGGAGCGGCAAAGCCAAAAACGGCAACAGCTTCAAAACTGACAGAGAATGACCTTTTGATGTGTGACAAAGATTGGCACCCTCGTAGGCGCTAGGCTCTGCCTAGTGACAAGACCTATCTGGTCATTATTTCACCAAATCAGCCGTTATTTTAGCACTCAACAAACAAAGCGGAATACTCGGCCCCGGATGAACACTTCCACCACAAAAATACAACCCTTTGATCTCCTTAGAAAAGTTCGCATGTCGCAAAAAGGCTGCGAACTTATTGTTTGAAGCATTTCCATATATAGCTCCGAACGCACTGGAAGTCCTGCTTTCAACCAATCTTGGATCAAGCGTAAATTCACAATCGATGTATTCTTCAATGTTCGTTTTCAGAACGCGGTTAATCTTTGTGATCATGTTCTTTCTTGCTTCCGCAACCAATTTATCCCAATCCTGTCCTGAGTTATTCGGAACGTTGATCATCGTGAACCAGTTCTCTCCTCCTTTGGGCGCATCTTCGGGAGAATGTTTGGAAGTGATATTGATGTAGATCGTCGGATCAAAATAAATGGACTTCTTGCCAAAAATGCAATCGAATTCTTTGGGATAATTTTCACTGAACAAAATATTATGTAAACCCAATTCAGGAAATTCTTTTTTGATGCCCCAATAGAAGATGACGGCAGAGCTGGACTTATCCTGACTCAAGGTCTTCATAGGCTTTTTTACAGAAGGCATTAGTTTCAAATAACTATTGTAAACATCCATGTTGCTGATCACTAAGTCAAAATCATGAGTGTCGGCGGTTGTCCTTAGGCCTTTGATTTTCTTATTCTCAGTGAGAATTTCTGATACCCTAGTCGAGAATCTAAATTCCACGCCTATCTCTTTCGCCAGCCGGACAAGAGATTCCGTAATCGCAACCATTCCTCCTTCAGGATAATAAGCTCCTTCCATGATCTCCAGGTGCGGGATCACATTCAAGGTAGCCGGCGCCAGATAAGGACTTGAACCGTTGTAGGTCGAATAGCGGTTAAAGATCTGAGTGAGTTTTTTATCGGTGAATGCTTTTTCATTCGCTGCATTCATGGTTTCGAATGCACCGATTTTTCCGAAGTTCAGCAAGCCTTTCAGCACACTCTTAGTAAACATATTTTTGAATTTATGGATAGAATTGTGCAAGAACACATCCGCTGTTAAGCCATAAACTTCTTCGGTATGATCCAAGTAGTTTAAAATAGTTTTTTTGTCGTCACCCATCACCTTCCCCATCTCTTCAGCATAGCGCTCCTTTCCATGATATGAATGAACAACTTTTCCGTCTTCAAAAAAATAACGGTAAACAGGGTCGAGTTGAGTATAATTGAAATAAGCGCGGGGATCCTTGCCCGACAACACAAACAACTCATCTACATAACGCGGCATCGTAAAAACAGAAGGCCCCATGTCGAACCGATATCCCTTCAAACTTTCCGAAGATAATTTACCGCCAGGAAAAGCATTCGCTTCAAAAATCGTTACAACATAACCTTTGTTCCGCATGCGGATGGCAGCAGCAATGCCGGAAATTCCGGCTCCGATAATAGCACAAGTTCGTTGATCTTCCGTCGTCATGTTGAATCTCAAAAATACGGGAAATTACTTTATCAAAAATGGGAAACGGAAATCAATAGGCAATTGGGCAGTAGGGCAGTAGGCAATTGGGCAGTAGGCAATTGGGCAGTAGGGCTGTAGGCAATTAGGCAGTAGGCAATTAGGCAGTAGGCAATTGAAAAAAGGAATAAGCAATTGAAAATAAAAAAATAAAAAACAATGGATAAGAACAAGCAATTTTTCTATTGCCTATTTTCCAAAATTGCCTATTCCTTTTTTCAATTGCCTATTGCCTATTTTTTTAAAATTGCCTACTGAAACTTTGCATATAACTAAGAAAGGACTATTTTTGCTCTCCTTTTAAGAGTACCACTAATTTGCACGATTCTGAATATGATTCACATTGGAAAAAAGCCTTTAACGGCAAACGATTTTTACAAGATCCTTTATGCCGGAGAGCAGATAGACCTTGACCCGGCTGCACTTACCAAAGTGGATGAGAGTCACGAATTCCTGAAAGCCTTTTCCAAGAATAAACTCATTTACGGGATCAACACTGGCTTCGGCCCGATGGCACAATACAAGATCAGCGAACAGAACCAGCTGGACCTGCAATACAACCTGATCCGCAGTCACTGTACCGGAGCAGGCAACCGCCTTTCCGACATCCATGTAAAATCCGCCATGATCTGTCGCCTGAGTTCTTTGATGCAAGGTTATTCCGGAATCAATTCAGAGGTGGTGATCTTGCTCAAAGACCTTATCAACAATAACGTACATCCTCAGATCTTCGAACACGGTGGCGTTGGAGCAAGTGGTGATTTAGTTCAATTGGCCCATTTGGCTTTGAATCTGATCGGAGAAGGTGAAGTTACCTACAAAGGTGAATTGCGCCCTACGGCAGATGTTTATAAAGAGATCGGTGTAAAACCCATCACCGTTCGTTTGCGCGAAGGATTGGCATTGATCAACGGAACGTCCGTCATGACCGGCATTGCGATGGTCAACGTTTTGCATGCAAAACAATTATTGAACTGGGGAATCTCTTCTTCGATGCTTATCATAGAAATGGTAGAATCTTACAGCGACCATTTTTCAAAAGAACTGCACCGCGTTAAACCTCACATAGGTCAGCGTGCCATCGCCAATGCCATGGACAACGCCATGAGCAGCAGCCAGCTGATCCGCAAACGTGAAGATCATTTATTCGACAACGACAAACATGCAGAAGTGGATGTTTTCAAGGACAAAGTACAAGAATATTATTCCATCCGCTGCGTGCCCCAGATCCTGGGCCCGGTAATGGATACCATCACTTTCACTCAGACCGTTCTGGAGAATGAAGTGAATTCGGTGAACGACAATCCCATCATCGACAAAGCCAACAACAACATTTTTCACGGAGGAAATTTCCACGGCGACTACGTTGCTTTAGAAATGGACAAGCTAAAGATCGCGCTGACCAAGCTAACCATGCTTGCAGAGCGGCAATTGAACTTTTTGATGAACGACAAACTGAACGGAAAACTTCCTCCATTTGTGAACCTAGGAAAATTAGGATTGAACTTGGGAATGCAGGCGGCACAATTCACGGCAACCTCTACAACGGCTGAAAATCAAATGCTTTCCAACCCGATGTACATTCACAGCATTCCGAATAACAACGACAATCAAGACATCGTCAGCATGGGAACCAACGCTGCAACCATCACTGCCAAGGTGATCGAGAATGCTTACCAGGTGCTGGCGATTGAATTACTCAGCGCGGTTCAGGCTGTAGATGCTTTGAAATTCGATAAAAAACTTTCCACCGAAGGACAAAACACTTACAAACAGATTCGTGCGATCGTACCGCGTTTTGAAGACGACACCATTCTTTACAAGAAACTTTTAAAAGTAAAAGAACACCTTCAGGTTACGAATACGGCCCTGATAAATTAGAGAAAAATGGGACTCAAGAATTCCTAAATCTAAAAATCTACATTCCGATAGCTATCGGAACTAAAAATCTACAATTCTAAAAAAATGAAATACGCATTAGTAACAGGAGGTTCAAGAGGAATAGGCCGCGCGATCTGTGTGAAACTGGCAGAAGCCGGGCACTACGTAGTGATCAACTATACTTCCAAACAAGACGAAGCTGAAAACACTTTGAAAATGGTCCGCGAAAAAGGAGCCGATGGAGAAATCCTGAAATTTGATGTTTCTAACCAGGCTGAAGTAGACGCTGTTTTGGGCGGATGGATAGAAAAAAATCCTGAAAAGGTGATCCAGATCCTGGTGAACAATGCAGGCATCCGCAAAGATCAATTGCTGATGTGGATGAGCAATGCCGAATGGAATGGAGTCATGGACATCAGTCTGGGTGGCTGGTACAACGTTACCCGCTTGATCATAAAAGGCATGTTGGTAAAAAAATACGGACGCGTGGTGAGTGTAGTTTCTTTATCTGGATTAAAAGGATTACCCGGACAAACCAATTATTCAGCGGCAAAAGCTGCTGTGATAGGTGCAACCAAAGCATTGTCGCAAGAAGTAGGAAGACGTGGAGTAACCGCCAATTGTGTGGCTCCTGGCTTCATCAAGACCGACATGACAGAAGGCATCAACGAAAAAGACTATAAACAACTGATCCCGGTGAACCGTTTCGGAACATCCGAAGAAGTGGCAGATGCAGTGGAATTTCTTGCATCAGAGAGATCGTCATACATTACAGGGCAGGTATTGTCCGTAAATGGAGGCCTCTACAGCTAAACATCTCATTCGATCTGCTGAAAATGCTAAAGTGTTGGTCATAAACGCTTTAGCATTTTCTTTTACGTGTTGATACATTGAAAAATTTGACTATTTTTGTACTCTTTTTTAACAAAAAACATGAATAACAGAGTCGTTATAACAGGAACAGGAATATGGAGTTGTCTGGGTACCAACCTGGATGAAGTGAAGGAGTCATTGCGTGCAGGGAAATCGGGCATTGGCATGGACATGGAGCGCAAAGCCTGGGGATACCGTTCCGGATTGACCGGAATAGTGCCGAAACCTGAGTTAAAGGGAATTTTAGATAGAAGAGCCCGCATAGGCCTTTCTGAAGAAGCAGAATATGCTTACATGGCCACTTTGGAAGCCATGAAGAATGCAAAGATGGACATGAGCTGGGTGGAGAAGAATGAAGTAGGGATTCTATACGGAAATGACAGTTCAGCCAAAGCAGTAAGCGAAGCGATCGATACGATCCGCATCAAAAAAGACACTACATTATTGGGTTCCGGTTCTATTTTTCAGTCGATGAATTGTACCGTAACCATGAATCTTTCCACCATTTTCAAGCTGAAAGGCATCAACTTTACGATCAGTGCAGCTTGCGCAAGTGGCTCCCACTCTATCGGACTGGGTTACCTGATGATCAAATGGGGATTACAAAAACACATTATCTGTGGAGGCGCACAAGAGGTAAATCCATTTGCTTTCGGCAGTTTCGACGGCTTGAGCGCATTTTCTGTTCGTGAGAATGACCCCGCAAAAGCTTCCCGTCCGTTCGACAAAGACCGTGACGGCTTGATTCCAAGCGGTGGAGCAGCAACATTGATCCTGGAAAGCTACGAAAGTGCTATAGAGCGCGGTGCTCCGATCCTGGCAGAAGTAGTAGGTTATGGTTTCTCCTCCAATGGAGAACACATCTCCAACTCCAACGTCGACGGGCAAGTGCGTTCTTTGAACATGGCATTGAACGATGCAAAGCTGACCGCAAAAGACGTGGATTACATCAATGCACACGCTACTTCCACACCCGGAGGAGATCTCGCAGAAGCTACTGCAATTGATGCAGTTTTCGGGGATTGCAAACCTTTAGTGAGTTCTACCAAGTCGATGACCGGACACGAGTGCTGGATGGCCGGCGCGAGCGAGATCGTTTATTCCATGCTGATGATGGAGAACAACTTTGTGGCTCCGAACATCAACTTTGAGAACCCTGACGAAGCTTCAGCAAAATTAAATATTGCCAAGGTGACCACAGAAAAAAATATTGACGTATTTTTGTCCAACTCCTTCGGATTTGGAGGCACAAACTCATCTCTCATAATTAAAAAAGTAAAGTAAAACAAAACCCAACTCCTAAATGACACAGTCAGAAATCATCGAGCGCATCAATACATTTTTAGTAGAAGAATTTGAAGTGGATGCAGAAAAGATCAACCCGGATGCAAACCTTCGCGAAACTTTAGGTTTAGATAGCCTTGACTATGTTGATTTGGTGGTGATCATTGAAAGCAATTTCGGTTTCAAAGTAGTAGCTGAAGATTTCATCAACATTCATACATTCCAGAATTTTTACGATTACGTAGGACGCAAAGTGGCCGAAAAAGCAACCGTTTAGTTCACTCGTTCATTGGTTTATTGGTTTGCTATGTGTTTCCGAACTAATAAAACCTCTCACCTCCAACCCTACTAATGAACAAATGAACAAATAAACTAATGAACCAGCTATGGCAAAGTGGGAAGGAAAATCCAGAGGAACCGTATTAGGCCATAAGATATTCGTTTTCATTTTAAATCATTTAGGGCTAAAGCTGGCGTACATTGTATTAAGGTTTGTAGCCCTTTATTATTTCTTCTTCGCACGCAAATCCAGCAAAAGCGTTTTCTATTTCTTCCACGAAGTATTAAAATACAAACGCCTCACCACCTATTTAAAGATCTACAAAAACTACTACATTTTCGGGCAGACCATCCTCGATAAGGTCGCGCTGCACGCAGGAGTGAAAACAAAATTCACGGTAGATCACGAAGGCGGAAGTGTTCTGGATAAGATCGCTGACACCGGCAAGGGAGGCATCCTCATCAGCGCGCACATCGGTAACTGGGAAATTGCAGGACAGCTGCTCAACCGCTTGAATACCACTTTCAATATTCTTATGTACGAAAACGAACACGAGAACATCAAAAAATACATGGCCGAAGTAGAGAAGAAAAAAAATGTGAACATCATTGCCATAAAAGATGGTGAATTGGGACACATCATTGAACTTCACAATGCCTTTGCCAGAAACGAGTTGGTGGTATTACACGGCGACCGGTTCCGCGAAGGCGCCAAAACCTACGAAGAACTATTTCTCGGCAAAAAAGCACATTTTCCTGCGGGCCCCTTCATTATGGCTGCAAAATTCGCAGTGCCGGTCACTTTCGTCTTTGCCGTAAAAGAAACTTCCACCCACTATCATTTCTTTGCAACCGAACCCATTCAGCTGAAACGTACCCGCTCCGAAGCGCAGACAGATGAGGCCGCTCAAGGCCTGTTAAAAAATTACGTAACGGAATTTGAAAAGATGGTGCACCGTTATCCGGAACAGTGGTTCAACTATTATGCTTTCTGGAAAGAGCAGGGATAAAGCTTCTATATTTCCGGTTTCAGGAATTTCTTGCAAGCCAGTTGAATCCATTTTTTCATCAAAAGAACCAACATAAAGACAGTAAAATTGCCATTTTACCGTAAGACCAGTCCCCTATTTTAGTATTTTTACATTTCAAAGAAAAAATATGCAAAAACAGTACGATGTAATTATTGCAGGAGGCGGACTGGCTGGCCTGACACTTTCAATTCAGATAAAAAGAGCAAACCCCGATGTGTCCATCCTCATCATGGAATACCGCGACAGCATTGCCCCTGTTGCAGCGCACAAAGTGGGTGAATCCACTGTGGAGCTGGCTACACACTATTTTCGTGAAGTTTTGGGCTTAAAAGAGTATCTGGAAGAATTTGAATTGCCGAAACACGGACTGCGCTTTTTCTTTCACTCCGATCACAAAGAAGAGATCTCCAACCGCGTTGAATTAGGACCAAGGTTAAAACTCCCGACACCAAGCCATCAGCTGGATAGAGGGACATTTGAGAACTTTCTGGAAAAACATACCAAAGAACTGGGAACTGAATTCATGCTGAGTGCACGCGTGAAAGACGTAGAATTCGACGAAGCGGGACATACCGTTATCTTCAATCACAACGAAGAAGAAAAACGTTTGAAAGCCCGTTGGGTGGTGGATGCCACCAGCCGTTTCAGTCTTTTGAAACGCAAACTGAAATTTGAAAAAGAAGCTCCACACAACGTAAATGCCGTTTGGTACCGCGTGAAAGGAGTAGTCGACATTGATGATTGGAGCGATAATAAAGAATGGAAAAATTTCCTTGCTCCGAAATTGCGGTATTTGAGTACCGTTCACTTCATGGACAAAGGCTATTGGTTGTGGGTGATTCCTTTGGGTTCAAAAAACACCAGCATAGGAATCGTGGCAGATGAAGACATTCATCCGTTCAATACCATCAACACGTATGAAAAAGCAGTTGAGTGGATAAAGAAGCACGAGCCTCTTGCTGCAAAACACGTTTGTCCGCCCAAAGAAGAACTCCTCGATTTCCGTATCTTAAAACATTTTGCACACAACAGCGGAAGAATGTATTCAAAAGACCGTTGGGCCTGTACAGGTGAAGCAGGTGCTTTCCTGGATCCATTTTATTCTCCCGGAAGCGACTTCATTTCCATGAACAATACTTGGTTGTCGGATCTGATCTTACGTGACAAAGCCGGTGAAGACATAGCTTTGAGAACCGAAGTGTATGAAACCATGCACTTGCGCTGGTTCGAAAGCTGGCTCCCACTCTATCAGGACAAATACAAACTGATGGGAAATACCCAGATCATGGTGTTTAAGATTTTCTGGGATTGGGCTATCTATTGGTCTGTTCCCTGCGTATTGTTCACAAACAAAGGGTACACCGACCTGAGAGTACTACGCGACCTTTTTGTTTCAGAGAATGGCATCGGAACACAATTCCAGGCCTTGAATAAGATCATGCAGGACCTTTTCACTCAATGGTTGCCGCATGAACACGCTACTTTTACAAACCGTTACATTGATCCTTTCGACCTGATGTATATGCGTGAATTTCAAACAGGAATTGAATTTCAGCATGGCAGCACGAATGCTTTGCTGGAGCAGATGAAAAAGAACATGGGCAAAATCGAGCAGATCGCTGCCGAAATGTTCCGTCACATCAGTCACCAGGTAAAAGGCACACCGCTCGATATGAAAGTAAATCCCTATACGATCAGCCTTACAGAAGCGGTGGACACCACCAGCGCCATGGCTTTGAGCGTAGATGAGGCTATTAAAAAAGACGTAAACGTGATGTGGTTTTATAATGAAACAGAAATGACAACCTAATTCTTACGCTTTAAATCATTGCTAATAGCAACTGAATGCAGAAAATATATGATGTGATTATTCCAGGTGGCGGGCTCGCTGGTCTTACGCTGGGAATTCAACTCAAACGGGCAAATCCCGGGATCTCCATCTTGATTTTGGAGAGCAGGGAAACCGAAGCTGCGACAGGAGCTCACAAAGTAGGTGAATCCACTGTGGAATTAGCGACACATTACTTCCGGGAAGTTTTGGACCTGAAAGGTTACCTGGAAGAACATGAACTCCCCAAGCAAGGCCTCCGGTTCTTCTTCAAGACCAACAACAAAGCAGAAATCTCCAACCGGGTGGAGTTCGGAACACAAAAGAAACTAACTGTCCTGAGCCATCAGCTCGACAGAGGAACACTGGAAAACTATCTTGCAAAACATGTTCAGGAGCTGGGAGCCGAATTGATCCTCGGTGCCAAGGCTAAAGATGTTCAGTTCTCTGCAGAAGGACATACATTGACTTATGGCAAAGAAGGAGAAGACATACCAGTAAAAGGAAAATGGATCGCAGACGCAACGGGAAGAGGCAGTTTATTGAAACGGAAAGAGAAATTCCAGAAGACGATGGAGCACCACGTAAACGCGGTTTGGTGGCGGTTGACCGGTGAGATAGACATTGACGACTGGTCGGACAACGAGAAATGGAAAAACTTTCTAGAACCGAAATTAAGATACCACGCAACAGTGCATTTCATGGACAAAGGCTATTGGGTATGGGTGATCCCATTGGGCTCAAAGAATACCAGCATAGGTATTGTGGCTGATCCAGCTGTTCATCCTTTCGAAGAGATCAACACTTATGAGAAATCTTTGGCTTGGCTTGAAAAGAATGAGCCGCTTTGTCATAAAATGCTGAAGCCCAGAGGAGAAGGAACAGGACTGATGGACTTCCGGGTGCTGAAACATTTTGCACACGACACGGGCCGTCTCTATTCTGCCGACCGCTGGGGCGTTACAGGAGAAGCGGGTGCATTTCTTGACCCTCTTTATTCGCCGGGGTCAGATTTCATTGCGATGAACAACACCTGGCTTACCGATCTGATTATCCGTGACCTGAAAGGCGAAGACATTACTTTGCGCGCGAGTGTCTATGAGCAGTCCCACCTTTCGCACCTGGAGAATTGGATCCCGATTTATCAGAACAAATACCTGCTGATGGGAAATACCCAGATCATGCTCTTTAAAATATCCTGGGATTGGGCAGTGTATTGGGGAGTTCCTTGCTTGTTGTTCACTAACAATGCATTTACTGACCTTAAGGTCCTCCGCGATCTTTTTGCAGGACCAGACAGCATAGGCAGAAAATTCGGAGAGCTGAACAAGATCATGCAGGATCTTTTTCTTGCCTGGCAGAAATATGAAACGGAAATTTTTTCGAATTCCTACATAGATGCTTTTGATGCGAGAATTTTGAAAGAATTTCAAAAAGGAATGGTAGTAATGCACCAACCCAAACAATTGAAAGAACAAATCAAACTGAATATGGATATTCTGGAACAAACTGCAGCAACCATGTTCAGGTTCATTAGCCATCAGGCAAAAGGAACGGCGCTCGACATGAAAGTGGATCCGTATTCCATTTCATTGGCAGACGATGCAGACATGAGCAAACACGAGAACGGTTTATCACCTGATTCGGAAATAACAAAGGACATCCGTGAATTATGGTTGTACCCTGAAATGTAAAACGAGAAATGAACACGAGGATAACTTCAAATATGGACATCATCAAAACCATTTTCCAGGCTGCGCAGGAAACCGCGGTCCGGATTGAAGACATGGACGACCTGATCGCCTGGTTGCAGACGACGAAAAAAGAATTTTTACCCGTCGCATACGAAGGAGCAGCGATGACACTGGCATTGACTGATTTTTCTGAAGGCGAATCCGTTGAGCGCTGGAAAAAATTCCTGAACGTTTCAAAAAAGTATGCTTGTCAGATATACATAGGAATGGGTTGGGCGGTAGGACAAGAAAAAAGAAGCTCCTTGCCTTTTCTGCCGGAATTAAACAAGAACATGCAGTTCCGCATCTGGGATGGATGTGGTTATTTTGATGGTATTTTCAGACAAAGGCAAACCATAAAAGGACAGAACAGACTAGAATATATTCAGCCGAAAGATTATCAGGCTTACGATGAAGGACTAGGGCGCAGCCTCTGGTATACTTGCAAGGGAGATGAAAAAAAAGCAAAAGAAATGATAACTGAGTTCTCTTCAGAACGGCATTCCGACCTTTGGAGAGGAGTTTCAATCGCTTGTTGTTTTGTAGGAGGATTTGATGAAGAAACGCTACGGAATCTTATCCGATCGGCAGGAATTCATGCCGCACAGTTGGGAATCGGCGCCGCAATGGTTGCAAAATCAAGAACGGAAGCCGACTGCATAACCGACGAGATCGACCTCGCTAACCGGATCTTTAACGGCTTGAGCGCAGAAGAAGCGATGAAGATTACCGTGAAAAACAAAACCGTGCCCAAATTTTCCTTCAGTACTTTTATTTTGCAGATGGAGAGTGATTTGAAGAAATAGGCAATGGGCAATAGGCAATAAAAAAGAATAGGCAATAGACAATTAAAAAAAGGAATAGGCAATAAGAAAAAAACAGGCAATTGGCAATAAAAAAAGAAAAGACAAAAATTAAGATTGAAGATTTGTAAATTTGCAATTATTTTTTACTTTTTAACCACACAGATTCGCATCGCCGATAGCTATCGGGATCGTTTTTGTTAGTTATCCTTACCCTATGAAGAAAGAAGATTTACCGCAAGATGACTCCGCCTTAAAAAGCATGACCAAGGAGTTGATGTATGTAAAAGACAAAGACGGAAAATACACAACCGACCTGAGCACGGGTTGGGACGTGAAGAAACATGCGCTGGACAATGCCTGGGATGATATCAAAGAACGTTCGGAAGAGGCGCGCTTGGCGGTAAAGAACGGAAAAAAAAGTCCGATCTGTTATTTCATGGAAGTAAAACTCATGGATCTAACCATATTGGCGGGATACACCGGTTTCTGGAGATTCAACATCAAACGTCACATGAAACCGGCTGTATTCAAATCACTCAGTAATAAAAAATTAAATGTTTATGCGCAAGCATTTGAAATCAGCTTAGAAGAACTAAAAAACTTCAAGGGATGATTCTGACAAAAATCAAATAAAAATTTGCGAATCTTTTCCGCGAAAACCTGCCTGCCGGTAGGCGGGTCTGCGTGAAATTTGGAACAGGTGAAAACACAATATGGAAAAAGAATTTAAACACCTACAAGCTGCTCATTGCGAAAATGGAGTTGGTGTGAGCCTAATGAGGTATCACGGACTGGATTTCATAACAGAACCCTTGATCTTCGGAATGGGTTCAGGACTTTTTTACCTGCACATACCTGTCCTGACAATAAATAATGGGCCGGCACTGGCCTACCGTTCAATGCCGGGCTGGATCTTCAGCATGGCCGCCAAGGCAATGGACATAAAAGTGAACCGTACAAAATTCAGTTCCGAACAAAAAGCAAAAGAGTTCCTCGACCAAAAAGTAAAAGAAGGAGTGCCGGTTGGCTGCCAAGTAGGTGTTTTCAATCTCCCCTATTTCCCGCCGGAATACAGGTTCCATTTCAATGCGCACAATTTAATCGTTTATGGAAAAGAAAACGGAAACTACTTGATCAGTGATCCTGTCATGGAAACGGTAACGACTTTATCAGAAGAAGACATGATCAAAGTGCGTTTTGCCAAAGGGCCTTTGGCTCCGAGAGGACATGTTTATTTCCCTGAGAACGTTCACCCCGTCAGCCGAGAAACCATTCAGCGTGGAATCATCAAGGGAATCAAGAGAAATACTTTCGTGATGTTGAACTTGCCTGGTCCTATTGTTGGAGTGGACGGAATCAAATACACAGCAAAACAGATCCGCAAATGGAGGGACAAATTAGGACCGAGAAAAGCGGGACTCTACCTCGGCCAGATTGTAAGGATGCAGGAAGAGATCGGAACAGGCGGAGGCGGATTCCGTTTCTTGTATGCTGCTTTTCTTGAGCAGGCTCATGCTTACGTTCAAAACGATGGCTTGCTTCAGATCTCCGAAGAGTTCACCAAAGCAGGTGATCTCTGGCGGGAGAGTGCTGTTCAGATGGGAAGGATCTACAAAGGAAGGATTAACAACGAACAAGCAGATTTTGACGTCTGTGCCGACCTGCTCATGGAGATCTCAGCCATTGAAAAACAGGCCTTTTTGAAACTAAAAAAGCTTAAATTGAAATAAGATTTCAGTCCTTACGAGTTCATAAACATTCTGATAAAAACACAGTAAAGAAAGCCTTTTCAACGGATCTCAACGACGGAAATAATTCAGAATGGCCGATTTTTCCCTTCTATCCATATTTTGATTTTGACGCTCTTTCGATCTTTGGCAAAAAAATTGCAAACCCCAATCAAACCAAAAAATAAAATTATGAAGAAAATTGTATTTCTATCGATCGCTGTGGCAAGTATGTTAACTGCATCTGCCCAAAAAGAAAAAAAGTATGACAAACTCTACTATAAGAACATCGTTCTTGAAACAAGCGAAATTACCGTAAGTGTCGACAATGCTGTTTCAACGGACGGAGAAACAAAATTCAAATTGAAGATCACCAACAAAACAGCAGATTACATCCTGTTCAAACCGGAAGAATGTAAATTCACCATCAACGGAAAAAATTCCAAGCCGACTGAAAAACCTAAGACCATCGAGCCGAACTCCTCCGACTGGTTGATTGTAAATTTGAAAGGACCGGGCTAC
The DNA here is from genome assembly GCA_046594925.1 of Bacteroidia bacterium. GTDB lineage: Bacteria > Bacteroidota > Bacteroidia > 2-12-FULL-35-15 > 2-12-FULL-35-15 > 2-12-FULL-35-15. Next base: position 6,658 of record JBKJQG010000256.1, on the reverse strand, counting down.
AACGCCTTAAAGAACTACACCTTCGAGATAGGTGGTCTTTACAAAGTTACGACGAGCGGTACTGTTGTTCCGGCGGCGGATTTTAAATTACCCGCCTCCAAGAATGATTTCAAAGCAGGAAGTTTCACTTTGACAATGACGAAACTTACCAAAGAGTCCGGAAAGACAGAAGCGAAATTCGACTGTGCTTACAACGGCGACAAAGTAGCGATTGTATTTCCAGCTAAAATGGGAGTAAAAATGCCTGACGGCAACGAATATGCATCCGTTCAACCGAAAGGCTTGTTGGCTAAAAAAGGACCTATGCTTTTAACGAAAGGGCAAACAGAAACACTTACAGGCAGCTGGGACAGAATGGAAGCAAAAGGAATGGACATGCAAAAAGTAGAAATGCTTATTAAATGGAACGAGACTTTCACCGAAGCAACTCCTGAAAAACTGAAGAACGAAACGCTGAACATGGAATTTGATGAGGCTTTGACAGAAGGTAAGAAATAAAACGTTTTTAATTCAATAAAAAAGCAGAATCCGAAAACGGGTTCTGCTTTTTTAGTATCTCTGACCGGCGAACTGACTAAGGAGTCATCAGCCCGAATCTTTTTTCTTTTTTCTTCTGATTTTCCATATACAGTACCAAAGTATTTCCCACCGCTGCTGTTGTCTGAGGCAGCATGCAGTTTTCTACATTGTCCATAATGATGCGTTTCGTCCCTTGCCCTTTCGAATCGAAAGAAGTCAAGATCACATTTGCGTTGTGCACTTCGCCGACCGATCCGAATTTTTTGGGTTTAGTTGCGTCATCCAACGTATATTTAGCTGCATTGGCAGGGTGTTCCAAGTATACAAAATTGAATTTATCGCCGGATGCAAAAAAGTTGTACGACAATATGGAGTGAGATGCTCCTGTAGTTCCGCGAACGGCTATATCTCTCGGAGCAACCCTTATCCACTCTACCACACCCGTAGGCTTCATCTTCGCAAAGAGCAGATCCCCAGAATAATACGTTTGAACGCCGGAAGAAACATAAATAATTGGACGATAGACATCCTTTTGATGAGCAGCAATATAGTAATCTCCATTGTGCTCCACGAATTCGTCTATTGAAAAAAGAACGTCTCCCGCCCCATAAAGTTCACCGGTCAACTTTTTGTCTGTCTTTTCATCAAACCAGTTTTCCTTTGAATCGATCTTCTTTTGGGTCTTCAAATCATACGTCATGAAGAATATTCCGCCTTTCGTAGGCGGATTGTTTTTAATGTCCTTTTCACTGTTGTTCGGCTCTCTCATCATTCCAATGATCATCAGCTTGCCATCGTTCATAAATCTGTTTGTTGTTTCATAGATCTGCATTTTTGATCCTAAAGAAATATCAATGGGACTTAGTTTCTTATCTTTTGTATACACAATGGCGGGAGCACCGCCACCATTATATACGCTTTGTTTTAACCGCATGATATCATTGTTGATATTGTAATAAAGCAAAACGTTCCCTTCATTGTCGCAGGTATAATGTTTAGTTTTAATGTATGTATCCGTGTATTTGCCATCGATCTGTTTTTCCCAGATCTTTTTCATTCCCTTTACCTCATAAAACTGAAAGATCGTTTTTTCTTCCATCTCCTCCGACATGGCCCAGAAACAAGACACTACCAACAATTTCGTTTTATCAGGCGACACACTGAAGCTGTAATTAAAATCTAGGTGTTTGATCACGTCCAATTCCGTTGCCATTGTCGCTGGAGCCTTAACTCCGGTCGTAGAATTAATGTCTGTCAAAAAAAGCTTAGCCCTTTTTGCCCCTTTATCGTAGTCCACCGAAAAAACATAAAGAGAATTTTCTGACAGGATCTCATATTCGGCGTCGTCTTTCAGTTTTGCGGAAAACAATTTTTTGCCATTAACATCGTATTTGTCGATACTCACCGACTTTGTTTTTTTATCGAAGAACTCAGCATAGAACCCTGATTTATCAGCTGCTGCAAAATCTCTGAATTCCATCTCAGGGCGGCTATCGTAAAGAACTGGCAATTGCTGCACATTTCCTTGTGCAACCAGGAATTTCATGTTTATCAAAAGCAAAAAAGTCAAGAGTACATTTTTCATAGATGGAGAGTTTGAGGGGTTATTTACAAATTAAATGTACAAAATCCTCTGGATTTAGCAAATCTGTCCCAGAAGGACCAATTTTTTCATTAATTTTGAATTTATGAAAAAGCACGTCCTTTCTTTCCTTCTTATTCTTTGCATTTCATCGCTTGCCTTCTCGCAAAAGAAAGAGAAAGTCATCAAGTATAAAAAAACATTCTACCACGACCAGACAATAGAGAACATGGACGTGAAAATAACCATCGACGATGCCGTAGCAAGCATCACAGGAATTAAATTCAGGATCACCATCCAGAATAAATCTTCCGATTATCTAATTTTCAAACCAATTGAATGTGAATTTAAGATCAAGGAAAGCAAAGTAAAACCGATAGAAAAGTGGTTGATCATAAAACCAGGCGAGAAAGATTACCGCATCGTTGACATCAAAGGGGCATACATTATCCCTGAAAATTTTGAATTCCTGATGGCTGGGATCTACAGGGTATCAACCGAAACAAAAGGAAATGTAACAGCGGATTTCAAACTGCCGGCAGCTGGGAACGAATTTAAAACAGGAGGATTCACCGTTAACTTGGATGGCTTCAAAAAAGAAACCGGAAAGACCGATGCAAAATTCAAAGTGTCATACAATGGTGATAAAATTGGCATCATTGAAACCGGTCAAGTAGCCGCAAAAATGCCCGACGGCAAAGAGTTCGCAAATTACCTGATCGATCGTCCGATTATTTTCGACAAAGGTTCCGTGGAAGATTTCAAAGTCGCTTGGAAAGACATTCCGCTAGCATCGGGCGACATGCAGAAAGTGGAAATGACGATTCTGTGGAGAGATGCTTTCAAAGAAGCGACTCCCGTAAAAATTCCTCCCATCAATCTGATCATTCTTTTCGACAAGGAAATGAGTATGGCAAAAGGCAGATAGATTTATGAAAAGAATTCTAGTTATTTATTATACGCAGACCGGACAGCTGCATCAAGCCTTAAAAGCAACCCTTGCGCCGCTTGAAAAAGATGGCGTTCTAGTGGATTACCTGCTAGTAGAACCTCAGAAAGCTTACCCCTATCCCTGGAGTTACATGGAATTTTTCGACATCTTCCCTGAAACCGTTCATGGTATTGCTACACCCTTGAAGCCGTTTACTATCCCAGATGTGAATTACGATCAGGTCATCATTGCCTATCAGCCTTGGTTTTTATCTATCTGCGTGCCCATCAATTCTTTTCTGCAAACCGGAGAAGCAAAAAAATTGCTGAAAGGAAAACCGGTTGTGACCTTATTAGCCTGCAGGAATATGTGGCTAAACGGACAAGAAAAAATGAAGCTACACCTGAAGAACTTGGAAGCTGAACTTGTGGGAAACATAACATTCGTAGACAAAGCAGCCAATCTAGTCAGTTTAGTGACCGTGCTGGCCTTTGTACTGGGCGGAAAGAAAGAAAATTTCCTGGGCATTTTCCCTAAATACGGGGTTTCCGACAAGGACCTTTTGGAGTTAGCTCCTCTATTTGGCAACATCCTCTTAAAACATCTAAAAATCGGCAATTACACTACACAGCAGTCCGAACTAGTTGCGGCAGGCGCCGTGATTGTCAAACCCAACCTTCTTTTGATGGAGGGGCGCGGGCGAGATCTTTTTCCCTTGTATGCCAATTACATCTCAAAGAAGGGAACCGCAGGCAGCGCCGACCGGAGAACAAGGGTACGCATCTTCGGGATCGTATTGCCAACAGCCATTCTCATCCTTTCCCCTGTCATCACCATCCTTTCAAGGCTTGCTCCAGTTTTCTTCCCCAAAAAGATCAAAAAGCAGGTCGATTATTACTCCCAAAACACACTCAGCTAGTTGTTTAGTCATTTTTTTTTGAATACGCAAGGGCATTGAATTTATTTGAAAATAATGCTCAAACGTTTCCTCTAAATTGAGAAATTCCCTTATTTTTGCGTTTGCACGAAATTGTTTGAACAAAATTGGTCATTTTGTTCATTCTTCAAAAAACTAAACAAACGCTTAATTCAGTTTATGGATAGATCAGTATATATTAACCGTATTGCGAAATTTTTGCCTGGTGAGCCGATAGATAATGATGGAATGGAGGAGTATTTGGGCTATGTGGATGGCAGAAAATCCCGTTCTAAGGCAATTATTTTACGCAACAATAAGATCAAAACACGCTACTACTCCCGCGATAAACAAGGAAACAGTACGCATAACAACGCAGAACTTACAACCGAAGCAATCAAAGCATTGTGTACCGGTGGCTTTGCGCTCGATCAGATCGAACTCTTAACCTGCGGAACAACTTCCCCTGACCAGATCCTGCCAGCACACGGAGTGATGGTGCATGGCTTACTCAAAACAAAACCCATTGAAGCGATCTCCTTTTCAGGTTCTTGCTGCTCGGGGATGAACGCTCTGAAATACGCTTACATGTCGGTCCGCACCGGCAATACCAACAACGCAGTCTCCACCGGTTCCGAAAAATTATCAACCTGGATGTCGTCTCAAAGCTTCGAAGAAGAAGCTCAAAAATTAAAAGAACTCGAAGAGAATCCCATCATAGGATTTGAAAAAGAATTTTTACGCTGGATGCTTTCCGACGGTGCTGCCGCTACATTGATTAGCGACAAACCGAATCCGGATGCCTTGTCATTGAAAATCGAATGGATTGAGATCTGTTCTTTCGCCAACGAAGTGGAAGCTTGTATGTACGTTGGTTCTGAGAAAGATGCTGAAGGAAACCTTCACGGCTACAGCGAATTCACTCCTAAAGAGTGGTTGGAGAAATCCATCTTTGCCATGAAACAAGATGCCCGTTTGCTGGATAAATACATTGCTCAGCTCGGGACAAAAAAATACGTGGAGCTTTTCAAGAAACACAATGTGGATCCACAAAGCATCGACTGGTTCTTGCCACACATCTCTTCCGAATATTTCCGTTCGAAAGTAGACGATGAAATGAAAAAATACGGAGTAGAACTGCCGCAGGAAAAATGGTTCGTGAATTTGGCTTCCGTTGGAAACATTGGCGCTGCCTCGATTTTTATTGCTATTGAAGAATTAATGAATTCCGGGAAATTGCAGAAAGGACACAAGATCGCTATCACGGTTCCTGAAAGCGCTCGTTTCTCTTACGCTAACGCATTATTTACAGTAGTTTAAATGACACAAGTCCTCGAAACACCTATTATTGAAGGTGCTGAAGTATCAGCATTGCTACCTCAAAAGCCACCAATGGAAATGGTGGATAAGTTGTGGTTTCATGACGATACTTATTCCATCTCGGGATTGACAATCAAGGACGACAATATCTTTTGCACGAATGGTGTACTCAATGAACCGGGACTGATGGAAAATATCGCACAAACTGCAGGATTGCGCTTGGGTTACATTTTTCAGCAATTGGCTAAGAACGGCGAAGCGATTAAGCCTCCTCTTGGATATATTGGTGCAATCAAAAATCTGATCATTCATCAGCTGCCTCCAGTAGGCGCTGAACTTAAGACGGAAATATTTGTAAAAGCGGTTGTATTTGAAGTAACAATGATCTCAGCACAAAGCTCCATCAACGGGGAACCTGTTGCCAGCTGCGAGATGAAGATATTCCTTAAGAAAGATTAATCTCTTACACTTCGACTTTAGTTTATACTGAGCGTAGTCGAAGTACTCAGTATAACGTCTGGGACTGACAAAAAACAATATGACCAGCGCTGCAATTGAAGTAAAGAATCTCCGAAAAGTATACAAAGACGCAGCCGTTCCGGCTGTCGATGATCTCACTTTCTCCATAGAACAAGGCAGCATCTTCGGATTACTAGGCCCCAACGGTGCAGGAAAAACAACCACGCTTTCCATTCTTTGTGGTTTGATACAAGCCACCAGCGGAGAAGCCAAAGTGCTTGGATTGTCGCTGCAAAAAAACACCCAACAGATCAAACAGATCATTGGAGTAGTTCCTCAGGAAATTGCCCTCTACCCTACTCTTACTGCGTATGAGAACTTACGCTACATCGGCAACATGTACGGACTCAGCGGAAAAGACTTAAAAAACAAAATTCAACAGAACCTGGAAATAGTAGGGTTGGCGACACATTCAAAACATCGGGTAGAAACATTTTCGGGAGGAATGAAACGAAGGATCAATCTGGTTGCAGGAATTCTACACGAACCCAAGGTTCTCTTCCTCGATGAACCGACTGTGGGCGTAGATGTGCAATCAAGAAATTTAATTACAGAACATTTGCATTTATTAAATAAAAGAGGCTGCACCATCATCTATACATCCCACTTGATGGAAGAAGCTGAAAATCTATGTTCCGCAATTGCGATCATAGATCATGGAAACATCATCGCTTCCGGCATTCCAAAAGCAGTGATCAAAGAACATGGAGCGGAAAATTTAGAGCAGTTGTTTTTGAAGTTAACGGGGAAAACATTGCGGGACTGATACAGTAGGCAATAGGCAATAGGCAAAAGGCAATAGGCAATAGGCAATAGGCAAAAGGCAAAAGGCAAAAGGCAATTTTTAAAAAGTAGAAAATTATTTATAAAT
>JBKJQG010000317.1:0-12073 GCA_046594925.1 Bacteroidia bacterium | reverse complement strand
GTGTCGATTTTCCTATTATGAAAGCCGTTTCCAATTCAAAATCCAATAAACGGCAAGGGCCGAATATCGGTTGTTGTTCTTCTGATGGTTTACCTACCATTTCTGGCGGCAAGCTTTGTCCTTTGGGGCGGTGCAGATCTGTCCCTGAAATAATGATCGACGAAGACCGGCCGTGATATCCTACCGGAATGTGTTTCCAGTTCGGCATCAGAGCATTCTTCGGATCACGGATCATGGTTCCTATGTTTGTCGCGTGATCGATGCTGGAATAGAAATCGGTATAGTCTCCAATGCGGACAGGCATAAGCATTTGCACATTGCTGATGGACTGAAATACTTTTGCCCTTACTTCCTTATTATCGCGCAGGTCCGCTGTATTCTCATTCAGGAGGTTTGAGATGCATTCGCGCAGGGCATTCGTTGTCGACTTGCCCAATGAAATGAGGTCGTTTAGGTATTGGTTGGTAAAGATGGAATTGTCAATCTTTAATTTATCCAGGAAACCCAGCTTATTCAAAATCGCGAGGTCAAGGACCTGGTCGCCGATTGCAACGCCCACTCTCGGACTGGAACTTTGGGTCTTGAAAATTCCGAAAGGCAAATTCTGAATGGGGAAATCGCTGTCTGCAGCAACTTCTATCCAGGATCTTAATAAAGGGTCGTTAGCTTTTATCATGTTCTTTTGTTGAGAGAAACAAAAATAGGAAAATTTAGGCTTTGGAGGCTTCATTTGTATGTGGAATCCAACCGTATCTTTTGAGTACCTTTACGTTATAGGAACAGAATTCAAAAAAATGATCAGAATAATCATCAGCTTTTTTCTTTTTTTATCAGTTTCCGGCTTTGGCCAAGACGTAAAAAGAGGAACAATCAAAGTGAAGAAGGTTCGCAAGGATACGGTTCAGAAAGTGAGCGCAATGCAGTACACCAGGGTGACCCGGCTACCCGCATTCACCGGCGGGCAATCGGAAATGAAAAAGTTCATCGAAAAGAACATGCAATATCCCGAAGCTGAAAAACAGGCCGGAATCCAAGGGACGGTATATGTGGACTTTGTGGTGGAAGCGGATGGAACGATTACAAGAAAAACTATTTCGAAAGGTGTTCCAGGCGGCTCGGGATTAGAGAAAGAAGCTTTGAGAATTGTCTCCATAATGCCGAAATGGATTCCCGGAATCAGCAGTATCTTTCCCACATCCATGACCTATAGTTTACCCATTAAATTTACGTTATAAAGTAGATGATGAGAAAACTAGTCCTTGTCTTTTTAATTTTGACTTTTTCGGGCCATGCTCAGGAGGATAAGAAGGGTACGATTAAAGTTAAGAAGCCTTCATCGGACGGAATAACGGTCCTTGAGCCGGTTCTGGTCGTAAATATTCCGCTGACCACTAAAGATCAGCTGCCCGGCTATCCAGGCGGACAAGAAATGCTGAGCACTTTTATCAAGAAGAACATAAGATATCCTGAGGCAGCCAGAAAGGCCGGGATAAAAGGAACGGTTTGCATCTCATTTATTGTAAAACCCGATGGCAGCCTTTCAAAAATCGGGCTTGCGAAAGGTGTTGTGGGCGGTTCCGCATTAAACGATGAAGCTTTGAGGGTGGTGAAGATGATGCCGAATTGGACACCTGGCAAAAAGAATGGTACTGTCGTGGATGTACTGTTCAGTTTGCCCATTAAATTTGCTTTGTAAATGTATCTTTTTAAAAGCAGCACGTTATAAGAACAGAAACACAGAAGGAATATGATCGAAACTTCAAAATATCATGCAACCCAAACTGACTTGTCTACTGAACAAGCAGTAGTGGAGGCGGCCAAAAAGGACCCAAAGAAGTTTGCCGGATTGTATGATAAATATTACGAACAGATCTTTCGATACATCTACCAACGGGTGGACGATAAAGAGCAAGCTTTCGATGCCACTCAGCAAGTCTTCATAAAAGCTTTGGAAAGTCTTCACAAATACGAATTCCGCGGTGTTCCTTTTGCTTCCTGGTTATACCGGATCGCTTCCAGCGAAGTGAACAATGTTTACCGCGCCCAGAAACACCGTACAGTGAACATCGATTCAATTGGCGTATACGGAATGATGGAAGAGATGGAAGAAAGCAAGATCGAGAAGTACCATGATAAGATTGTGGACATCATCGGGCAGGAACTTCCGGAAGATGAATTGCAATTGATAGAGATGCGCTTTTTTGAAAAACGTTCTTTTAAAGAAATAGGAGAGATCTTAAATATCACAGAAAATAATGCAAAGGTAAAGACCTACAGAATACTTGAGAAGCTCAAAAAAGTGATTAAGTGATGAGGTTATTAAGTAATTAGGTGGATTAAGAATAGATTGAAGATTAAAGTACTTATTCGTAAAATTCGATTTTTTCGTAATTAGTACCAAAACAATTAAAGGGATAAAATTGAAAATATAATTACTCAAATGAAAAAGAAAATTAATTTAAACCGTCCTGAGATCAGCTCGGAAGAAATTGCCAAGCGTAAGAACTTTGATTCGGTTTTAAAACAAAGTGCAGGTTCAGGTTCGGGAGCAAAGCCACTCATCAAAAAGCCCTGGTTCCTGACCAGTGTGGTAGCCGTCACGGTAGCTGTTGTAGTATCGGTAGCGCTGATGATCAAAAATAAAACTACGGAGCCCGTTCAAGCCGAGGCACAGCAAGAAATTACTCCCAACGAGAACGCAGCTTTGGAAGCGTTCTACAAAAATGAGGAAGCGAAGCCTTGCATCAATCCTCCGATCAAGGGGCTCAATGTCGAGTACACTTCTTACAAGTTGATTGCTGAAAAAGGAGCAGAGCTATCCTACAAAACAGGATCAAAGATCAAAATTCCTAAGAACGCTTTTGCCGACGGGAACGGAAACATCTTAAAAGGAGAAATAGAATTGCGTTACCGAGAATTTCACGATGCCGCTGATTTTTTCGTCTCCGGAATCCCAATGACCTACGATAGCGCAGGAGTGAAGTATCAGTTCGAGTCGGCCGGGATGATCGAAGTGCTGGCTTACCAGAACGGAAAACAGGTGAACATGGCTCCGAAAAAAGAGATCGCTTTTGAAATGGCGTCTCAGCAAAAAGGAACTCAATATAATTTTTACAAGCTGGACACCGTTGCTAATAACTGGAGCTGTTTGGGCAAAGACAAAGTGCTCGCAGTGAAACCTGTTGATCCGATCAGAGAGTCTGCTCCGGCAGTAGAAGAATTGCCGGAATACAAAACCCTGGAGACAAAAAAAGTGGAAGCTGAAAAGGAAAAAGTAGTTCAGGTCGCGCAGTTGCCAAAACCAATAGCAGAGCCTAAGAAACCCGAGCAAATCAAAAAAGGTAAGTATACGTTCGATCTGGATGTAAATCCGAAGGAGTTTCCGGAGCTGAGCATTTATAAAGGAGTATTGTTCGAAGTAGGGAGCGAGAGCACTACTTTTAACGAGTCGATGTATAAAACCATTTGGGACGAAGCAATCGTGAAGGAAGGAACAAAGGCGGGAGAAAACTACAAGCTGACCTTGAAAAAGGGAGAGAAGAAATACGATCTGATAGTTTATCCGGTTTTTGAAGGAAAGAATTACGAAACAGCGATGAAAAATTTCCAGGAGAAATTCAGTAAGTACCAGGTAACCTTGGACAAACGGGTGGCTGATGAAAAACGCATTGAAGAAGCGTATCAGGCAAAAGTGACTGAGTTCAAAAGACAGCAGGAGCAGATCAAAAAAGAAAATGCGGAAAAAATGGCAGGGCTTTTCAAAACGATGGAAACCACGGAAAAGGTAATGCGCGCTTTCACAGTAAGCAGCTTTGGAGTCTACAATTGCGATTGTCCGAGTGCTTACCCAAAAGGAATTCTTTGTTCGGCAACGATTAAGAATGAACAAAAACAGAACCTGATGTGTTACGATGTTTATTTAGTGGATGATCAGAAGAACGCTTTGTTCACTTATTACAAGAATCCTGTTACGCGATTCTCTTTCAATCCGAGTGCGAAGAACATGATTTGGACGGTTGAACACGGAGAATTGTATTGGTTGAAACCGGAACAATTCAGTTCGATCAAAGCAGGAAGCCAGGATCTTGTTTTCAATAAAGTAGATAAGAAATTTGAAACAGTAGATGAGTTGAAGGCGTATTTTAAATTTTGAAATCGTTAACATTAAGTTGAGAACGTCATCCCTTGTCGCCACTCGGGATGACGTTCTTTAATCGTAAGTAAGGGGCGCATGGGCATTAAAGGATCTCTTTTGTTTTTTCTTCTGTTGGTTTGCGGAGTCTCTTTTTCGCAAGACAGCACTCCCGCGCACGGAACAATAAAAATAGTGAAGGTGCAGGATGGGGTGGTTTATTTGAAAGCTGTTTGTAAATTTAACAAGTACAACGTGGGTGTAGGAAATGGTGCTTTTGAAAGTGTCGATAAATACCAACCCTTTCCGGTTGTTGAAGGATATGCATACCCCTTCAATTACAACCTCTATTTCAACGATTGTTTTAAGAAAAAGGAGATCAACATGAAAGGCAGATCAAAGGATACTGTCACTATGGAAGTGAAGATCTTAGAGAATGGGAAGGTATACGTCAAAGACAAAAGTCTGACTATGATGGTGCAAGGCAAAGCTGCAACATACGATAACAAAACCGGCATGTATGAAGTGAACAATCTGCACATGAACTGCTTGCAATTCCTGAAGCAGATCGATAAATGGATTCCCGGTTACATCATCCTTCCGAAGAAGGACAAATACCGGGGCGAGGTCGTGATCAAACCCAACAAGAAAAATGTAGACGTGACAGGAACGGTGACAGTCTATTTTTCTGATACTCCATTTGAGGATTAGCCCTCTGCGCAAATCTGCGGAATCTGCGAGCAAAATTTCTCTATCTTTGCCGCCTATGTCGCTATTAAAAAACAGAAAGTTTTATTTTCTTCTCTCCTTCATCGAGGGCGGATCTGTGATGGCTGCCGAATTACTCGGTGCAAAAATGCTGGCTCCTTATTTCGGTTCTTCCTTATATGTATGGGCAAGTGTATTGGCGATCACGCTTGGCGGATTGGCAGCGGGTTATTATGCGGGAGGAGTCCTTTCTTATAAAAGTAAAAATCCTTTGGCCTTATTTTATGTATTGCTGGCAGCTGCCACATTTACCGTGCTGATGCCCTTTTCATCCAAGGTCATTTTATGGGCAGTGGGTTCTCACAGTTTGATTCCTTCGGTGATCGTTTCCGCTTCCTGCATTTTGTTTCCTCCTGTATTCATGATGGGAATGGTTTCTCCTTTGATCATCCGTGCGATCACTGTTGATGTGGAGCAATCCGGAAAAGCAGCCGGAGCGATTTATGCCATTTCAACTGTTGGTGGAATCCTGGCTACTTTCTCTTTTGGTTTTTTCATCATTCCGAATTTCGGACTCACAATTCCTTCCATCATCACCGGAATTGTTTTGGGTATCATTCCTTTGCTAATTATTATCCGGCAAAAACAATTTGGCAAGGCTGCAGCTTTTTTTTTGTTGTGTGCTTGGGCCATTTCTACTGCTTCGGTTAGTTTTTCTTCGAACATAAAACGCGTGTATTCTGCCGAGGGTTTGTTAGGACAGATCATTGTTCTGGACTATCCGCATTATAATAAGGATACGGTTCAGGATGGCCATAGCCGTTGGCTTTTTGTGAATCGCGTTTCTCAAACTATGTACGATTCACTGGCAGATGAATCAAGCGGAGAGGAGAAATATTTCACTTATGTCTACCGTATTTCCGATTACGTGGATTCCTTTCCCAAAACTTCCCAATCATTGCTGATTGGATTGGGTGGAGGAAGTGTCGCTAAAAAATTGATTGAAAAAGGATTTGACGTGGATGTTTGCGAATTGGATGAACGCATAGCAGAAGTTGCAAGAAAATATTTTTACCTAAGTCCCAAAGTGAATATCAAAGTGGATGATGGGAGACATTTCATCCGCACTTGTGAAAAAAAATACGACATCATTGTATTGGACATGTTTAAAGGGGAAGATCCGCCAAATCACGTTTTTACCGAGGAATCTTTAACGTCCCTAAAAGGAATGCTAAACCCAGGCGGAATTGTTTTTGTGAACAGTCTGGGTTATTTTGAAGGGAGTATAGGAAAGTCCATGCGTTCGGTATATAAAACTTTTCAGGCAGCAGGTTTCAACGTGAAAGCGTTGACAACGGATCCCGATCCGGATCAGCGGAACATTTTATTTTATGCTTCGGCTGGAGCGATCACAGCCCATCCGGATTTTATCGACGATCAAAAAATGGACCTTGATGATGCTGTTGTCCTGAAAGATGAATACCCGGTACTCGACATTCTGAATGCAGAAGCGGCGCAACGTTGGAGAGTAATGGCAATAAGAAGTTTCAATGTGGATCCGAATCAGCGGGTATTGCCGATTTTCGAATAGTTAAAGTCCTACCACAAATCCTACCCTGAAGATCGGATTGATGTAAGGGGAATATCTGGATTCATTAAAGTTATAGAGTATCATGGCCATGATTCCTGCATTGTCGCTCAGCCGTTGGATATAGCCTACTCCTCCAAAAATACTAACGACATCAACTCTTCTTCTGAAAAAATCAAAGGCTTCCAGGTTCAAATATTCGTATTCGGCGTGACCGAAAAAATTTTGCGTGAAATGGTAGCGCCCGAAAACTCTTCCACCGTATACGTTCGTTTCGAAATCATAATACTTGTCCTTGAAACGGTAGTATTGATAAGTGACTCCGATCCCAGCTGAGATCTTCTCCGTGAATTTGTAACCCACAGCAGGTGAAACATCGATAAAGGTTTGATTCCCGAATTGCAGGCCGACATTGCCTCCGAAAAATATCTTATCACGGAAGTTTTGCTTCGGCGGATGTTTGCGCAGCATGGCACTGTCCTGAGCAAACGCATTTGAAGTGCTTATACAAAGGAACAGAATTATATATATGATGAGTTTATGCATGCTGCATATAAAGGTATGGAAAAAATGCCTTTCTTTGGGTATCACAAAAACGGTTAACTAATGAAAATTGTTGTAACAGGTGCAAGTCGGGGTATTGGCTACGAACTGGTGAAAAAGCTAAGTGAGAATCAGAATCACACCGTTTTTGCCGTTTCAAGGAACGAAGAGCGACTCGGACAACTCAAAAAAGAATGTCCGAATGGAAACGTGATATCGATTACCTGTGACCTCAGCAAAGAGCTTTCGATTGTCAGCTTGCTCCACAATCTCAAAAAGCACACGCTCACAATCGACGTTTTGGTAAATAATGCCGGTGCGATCATCAATAAACCATTTTCGGAGATCAGTAAGTCGGAGTTGGATCATGTCTATAATGTAAATGTGTTTTCCGTGGTCAGACTGATTCAAGGTGTTTTGCCCTTTATGGAAGAGCAGCAACGCTCTCACATTGTGAACATCAGCAGCATTGGCGGGATGCAAGGGAGCTCTAAGTTTGCCGGTTTGTCGGCATACAGCACCAGCAAAGCCGCACTGATCTGTCTTACCGAATGTCTGGCGGAAGAATTCAAGGACCGGAACATTGCTTTCAATTGCCTGGCCTTGGGGGCGGTGCAGACTGAAATGTTGAACGAAGCTTTTCCGGGCTACAAAGCACCCCTCTCGGCAACCGAAATGGCGACTTATGTAGCTGATTTTGTGGTTCATGCCCAAAAAGTTATGAATGGGAAAATTATCCCTGTTTCTCTCAGTAATCCCTAGTTTTGTCGCTAAATTTTATATATTCGTAACCTTAAAAGCCCTTGTCCGTAAAACGTCTCGGTATTTTTAAGTAAAACTAAAGCTAAAATTATCTAATCACTCTCACTCAAACCTACTTTATGAGAAAAATCTTTACGCTCTTTTTCCTTCTATTTATTGGTAAAATAGCATCAGCACAGGACGTTAGTGTCATCGCCATTACGGCTCCTGTTTCCGGTTGTTCACTTAGTGCAGCCTCCAGCGTCACCATCAGTGTTAGGAATGTGGGTTTGACAGACCTTAGCGCTGTACCCTTCGACCTTTCTTATACCATCAACGGTGGCGCCGCAGTGACGGATTTTGCTGTCAGTTTTGCTTCATTTGCTTCCAACACCACGGTATCATACACCTTTACAACTCCTGCCAATTTATCCGTTCCGGGTTCTTATACTTTTACGGCATACTCTACATTGGCAACGGACATTAATACGACCAACGATGCTGTCACAGGATACATTGTTACCTCCACCGCTCCTTCAGTAGGAGGAACAGTTGCGGGCGGCACCAATGTTTGTACCGGTTCAAATTCCGGAAGTCTTACACTTTCAGGACATACGGGTTCTGTTCTTAATTGGGAATATTCAACAGATGGAGGAACTACATGGATCGCCATCTCTAACACTACAACTACTCAAAGTTATTTGAACTTGACGGTGCCGACTCAATACAGGGCTCTGGTTCAAAATGGGATCTGCGCAGCTACCACATCTTCTGCGGCTTCCATGACGATCAACCCCACTTCTGTTGGAGGAACGGTGTCGGGAACAGCTACAGTTTGTAGCGGTGCTAACGGAGCAACCATGACATCCGGAGGCGGACGGGTTGGAAGCATTTTAAAATGGCAGTCATCCATTGATGCAGGAGTAACTTGGACGGATATTGCAAACGTTACAACTACTCAGACCTATTTGAATTTAGTTCAGACCACCCGTTACAGAGTGCAGGTTCAAAGCGGTGCTTGTAGCGCGGTGTTTTCTTCTGCCGCCATCATCACTGTAAATCCTCCTTCTGTAGGTGGAACGGTTTCAGGCGGAACAACAGTCTGCAGCGGCACAAACAGTGGTAACTTAACACTTGCTGGTCAAACAGGTTCAATCACCAGATGGGAATTTTCAACCAATGCCGGTGTCAGCTGGACCAATATCGCAAACACAACAGCTACTCAATCTTATTTGAATTTAGTAGCTACTCGTTACTTCCGAGCATTTATTACCAGCTCCGGATGTGCCGGAGCATATTCAACTCCTGATTCCATAGTAGTGAATCCGCTTTCCGTAGGTGGAACAATCACTTCCGCTGCTACCGTTTGTACCGGTGCTAATAGTGGAACATTGACATTGGCAGGCAATACTGGAGCTGTTCAGTATTGGGAATTTTCAACAAATGGAGGAATCACTTATACGCCGATTGTAAATAACACAACAACTCAAACTTATCTCAACCTGGTCGCAACCACCATCTACCGCGCAAACGTTAAAAGCGGAGCTTGTGCCGCAGTCAATTCAGGAACGGTAACAATTACCGTTAGCCCGGCTTCGGTTGGTGGAGTGACCACAATGAATGATACTGTTTGTAGCGGATCGAACAGTGGTACTATTACTTTAGCCGGACAAACAGGGTCAGTGAGCAACTGGCAATCATCCACCGATGGTATCACTTGGACCAACATTGTTAATACAACGACTTCACAATCTTTCAACAACATTGTTGCTACAACTTATTATCAGGCAAATGTAACAAGCGGTGCTTGCCCTTCTGATTCTTCAACAATTGACACTATTACCGTAGACGTTCCTTCAGTGGGGGGAACGGTTTCTGCAAGTACAAATGTGTGTTACGGAAATAACGGCGATACTTTATTCCTGACCGGAGAAACAGGAAATGTGGTGCGTTGGGAATATTCAACTGACGGAGGGATCAACTGGATCTCCATCAGCAATACAACTCCGATGTACATTTACTCGAACATTATCATTACTACTGTTTATAGAGCCGTGGTGCAAAATGGAGCCTGTTCTTCAATGAACTCAGGAACCGCAATATTGACTGTTGATCCGGTTTCTGTAGGCGGTACGATCTCCGGAAGTACCACGGTCTGCGGCGGCGCTAACAGTGGAACAATGAACTTGTTCGGTTATGTCGGATCGGTTCAATTCTGGGAATCTTCTACCGATGGAGGCTTGACTTGGACAAACATTCCAAACACCACTGCAGCTAACAGCTACCTGAATTTAGTTGCTACCACGGTTTTTCGTGCGGTGGTTGCAAGCGGTGTTTGTTCCAACGACACTTCTTTGACTGCTACTGTTATTGTTGACAATCCTCCTATTGCGGGAAATCTTGTTGCGAACGATACTGTTTGTGCCGGTGCAAATTCAGGAACATTGACGCTGACAGGTTATGTGGGAAGCATCATTAACTGGGAAACAACTACTGACGGAGTGACTTGGTTTGCTCTTTCAAATACTACCGCGACGCAGTCTTACTTAAACTTAACAACAACTACTTATTACAGAGCTTTCGTAAATAGCGGGGTTTGTATGGGTGCCATCTCAAACATCGATACCATCACTGTTGATCCAGCTTCTGTTGCAGGCACCATCACGGGTGCTGCATCCGGATGTGAGGGCGCAAATTCAGGAACATTGACCACTACAGGATCTGTCGGATCAGTTACTGACTGGGAATCTTCCATCGATGGCGGCGTGACCTGGATGAGTTTGGCTAACACCACTACAACACAAACGTATTTGAATTTGGTTGATACAACCTGGTACAGGGTGATCGTTCAAAGCAATCTTTGCTCTGCCGACACATCCGCTCCTGTGATAATCATTGTTTACCCTAAACCGTTGGCTATGTTCACAGCGGATACTGTTTGTTACGGAAATGCAACAACTTTCCTTAACACGTCTACCATCCCTTCCGGATTCATTCAATTCAATCAGTGGGATTTCGGTGACGGAAATAATTCATTGTCACCAAGTCCTACACATACTTACGGTGCAAGCGGAACTTATACTGTGACTTTGCTGCTTACATCCAATCAGGGATGTCTTGATACCGCAACGGTAACTGTTGTGGTAAATGCTTTGCCTCCGTCAACCATCACGGCCAGCGGTCCATTGGGATTCTGTGCAGGTGACACACTTACTCTGAGTGCAGCTGTCGGAGGATATGATTACCTATGGAGCACTGCGGATACGGTTTCATCTATTTCTGTGACAACGGCTGGAACTTTCGTTTTGACAATCACGGATACACTTACAGGTTGTATGAACATGGATTCAGTAACGACTTCGGTTTATCCTTCACCTTCTGTTTCAGCAGGTCCGGATCTCGAATTGAGTATCGGAAGCACAGTGAATTTGGAAGGTTCAGGAAGCGGTGTGATCACTTGGTTCTGGTTTCCGAACACTGGATTGTCAAACTCTTCAATCGCTGATCCTATAGCCGCTCCAGTCGTTACTACTATGTACACGTTGACTGGTACCGATGCCAACGGATGTTCTGACGTCGACACGATGACCATCACTGTGATCTTTGATTATAACGTGACGATCTCAAACTTAATGACTCCTAATGATGACGGATTTAATGATCGTTGGATCGTTCAGAACCTGGAAAACTATCCGGATACAAAAGTGATCGTTGTAAATCGCGAAGGACAAGTCGTTTTCAGTTCCGATGCTTATGATAACAACTGGGACGGTACAAGTACTAGCGGAAAAAAATTACCTGATGGAACTTATTATTATGTGATTCAATTCGCAAATGATGAGAAGATATTTAAAGGTCCCATCACCATTTTAAAAGAAGGCTCTAACTAATCAATCAGGTAAAAAAACATTTAAAATTATATCTTATGAGGAATTTACTTATAACATCTGCTCTCACTTTACTAACCGGAATGACGCTAGCTCAGCAAGTTCCGTTCAGCAGTATGTACTATGCAAACCCATTCATTGTCAACCCGGCTTTTACCGGTAACCACGAAAGAGTGAATGCTTTCCTAACCCACCGTTCACAGTGGACAGGTATCAGCGGGGCTCCGCAAACAAGTAGGCTGACAGTTGATGGCCCGATTGAAGCGAAGAATATCGGTCTTGGTCTGAATGTTTATTCGGATGTAACGGACATAATTAGTCAAGTCGGTGCATTTGCCAACTACTCATATAAATTAAAGATCAATGACGACAATAATCTATTGATCGGTTTGGGTGTCGGAGTAATCAATAACAAAATTGATTTCTCGAAAGCTGTTGTCCGCGACACACAAGACCCCTACCTGTTCACTGAAT
>JBKJQG010000217.1:0-7179 GCA_046594925.1 Bacteroidia bacterium | reverse complement strand
TTATCGCAGCTCAGTCAATTGGTGAGCCGGGTACACAGTTAACATTGCGTACATTCCACGTTGGAGGTACTGCATCTAACACTACGACAGCGAATAAGATCGAAGCAAAATATGATGGTATCATCGAAATTGACGAATTAAAAACAGTAAAACGTAAAAATCCTGATGGACAAGTCGTTGATGTTGTGATTGGTCGTTCTGCTGAGATGCGCATCATTGATGCCAATACAAAAATTGTTTTAACAACAGGAAATATTCCTTATGGTTCACAAGCTTACGTGAAACATTTAGCGAAAGTTAAAAAAGGAGATTTGATCTGTGATTGGGATCCGTATAACGCTGTTATCGTTTCTGAATTCGCCGGTAAGATCGAATTTGATAACGTGGAAGAAGGCATTACATTCCGTGAAGAGTCCGATGAACAAACAGGCTTTAAAGAAAAAGTGATTGTTGAGAGTCGTGATAAATCTAAGAACCCTTCCATCAAGATCGTTGTTAGCAAAGAAACATTGCGTACATACAACATTCCGGTTGGGGCTCACATCATTGTAAACGATGATGCTAAGATCGAAGCGGGACAGATCCTTGTTAAGATCCCTCGCTCTTCCGGTAAAACGGGAGATATCACGGGAGGTTTACCTCGTGTTACTGAGCTTTTCGAAGCACGTAACCCAAGTAACCCGGCTGTGGTTTCTGAGATCGATGGTATCGTTTCTTTCGGTAAGATCAAACGTGGTAACCGTGAGGTGCACGTGGAGTCTCGTACCGGAGAAAAGAAAACTTACCTGGTTCAGTTGTCTAAACACATCCTTGTTCAGGAAAATGATTTCATCAAAGCAGGTGAGCCATTGTCGGACGGAGCCATCACTCCTAGTGATATCTTAGCCATCAAAGGACCAACCGCTGTTCAGGAATACTTGGTAAATGAGGTACAAGAGGTATACCGTTTGCAAGGTGTGAAGATCAACGATAAACATTTCGAAGTAATCGTTCGTCAGATGATGCGTAAAGTCGACATCAGCGAAGCGGGTGATACTATCTTCTTAGAAAAACAATTGGTGAACAAATCTGAGTTCATGAAAGAGAACGATAACTTATATGCTAAAGTTCTTATTCTGGAGCCAGGTGATTCAACTTTGTACAAAGCCGGTCAGATCATCAGTGCCCGCAAATTGAGAGATGAGAATTCATCCTTGAAACGCAGAGACATGAAGATCATCGAAGCTCGTGAAGCAGTTCCTGCTACATCCAGCCAGGTTTTACAAGGTATCACACGTGCATCATTGCAAACCAACAGTTTCATGAGTGCTGCATCTTTCCAGGAGACTACAAAAGTCTTGAACGAAGCTGCTGTAAGCGGAAAAGTAGATTATTTGTTAGGCTTGAAAGAAAACGTAATTGTAGGACATTTAATTCCTGCAGGAACCGGACTGAGAGCATACGACAAAATGATCGTTGGTTCACAAGAAGAGTACGATCGTCTGTTGGCTTCTAAAAAAGAAGCTATGGAAGAAGAAGAAGCATAATTAATAATGTAGTTTAATAGAAGAGGGAAGCAGAAATGTTTCCCTCTTTTGCTAAACATAAAATAATAATATAATGGAAGAGCAAAATCAAAACAATCAATTGAATATCGAACTTTCTGAAGAAGTAGCAGAAGGAATCTATTCCAACCTGGCAGTCATTACACATTCCAATTCGGAATTTGTAATTGATTTCATCAAGATGATGCCGGGAGTTCCCAAAGCGAAAGTAAAATCACGTATCGTGTTAACGCCTCAACATGCAAAGCGTTTGATGAAAGCGCTGAAGGACAACATTTCAAAATTCGAACAAACACACGGAGCGATCAAAGATACCGACATGCCGAATGTATTGCCGATGAATTTTAGCGGGCCAACGGCGCAAGCATAGGGGAGTGTTGAAGTGATTAAGTAATTAAGTAATGAGGTGGAACTTCTGAACAGCTTCCTTATCACCTCGTCACCTCGTCACCTCATCACCTCATCACCGAGAAAAACCGCTCATCACAAAATCAGGAATAAAGTTTTTTTAAAGCGTAAATTAGTAAAAACAAAATCTCTCCAAAATGAACATCAAAAAACAAATCATCCTCGGATTGGCTCTTATTGCCGCTGACATGGTAGTGGCTCAAACACTTACAAACAAAAAGGACGGGAATTACAAGTTCACCGTGGTAAAAAATATAGAGGCCACTGAAGTGCAGAGCCAGGCGAAATCAAGTACTTGCTGGTCGTTCTCATCGCTTTCCTTCTTCGAATCAGAAATGCTCCGCATGGGAAAGCCGAAAGTGAATTTATCTGAAATGTTCATTGTGCGGAATGCATACATGGCGAAAGCCGACAAGTATGTCCGCATGCACGGACTCATTAATTTTGGTCCTGGTGGCGCGTTTCACGATGCTGCTTATGTAATGAAGAATTTCGGTGTTGTTCCGCAGTCGGCCTATATCGGGATGGTGAACGGTGAAAAAGAAATTAATCATTCTGAAATGGATGCGATGTTGAAAGCCCAGTTGGATGTAATAGTAAAAGCCAATAAGATCACTCCGGCTTGGTCAAAAGCCGTGAGCGGCACCTTGGATGCCTATTTGGGAAAGGCTCCTGAGAAATTTGATTACATGGGAAAACAATACGATGCAAAATCTTTCGCTGCTTCTTTAGGTTTGAACATGGACAATTATGTAGAGATCACTTCTTTTAGTCACCATCCTTTCTACACAAAATTCGCAATTGAGATCCAGGACAATTGGTCTTGGGATCAGCTTTATAACCTTCCACTGAATGAGATGATGGAAGTGATAGACAATGCGATTATGAATGGGTATACAATTGCCTGGGGTGCTGACGTGAGTGAACCGGGTTTCTCTTTCAAGAACGGTGTGGCTATCATTCCAGATCTGGATTGGAATGACATCAAAAAGGAAAAGATCGATTCGGTCCTCCTTAATCCTGGCAAACAAATGGAGGTCACACAGGCCTTGCGCCAGGATGCATTTGATAACTATGATACTCAGGATGATCACGGAATGCACATCGTCGGAATCGTGAAAGATCAGAACGGAACAAAATACTACGTAGTAAAAAATTCCTGGGGCATCAAGAACAACGATTGCGACGGTTATTTCTACGCTTCAGAAGCTTTTGTGAAATACAAAACAACTAGCATCATGGTTCATAAAGATGGTGTTAAAAAGGAAATTGCTAAAAAGTTAGGTTTTTAGATTGGGATTTGATACTCCGTTTCGGAGTTTTTTAAGTCAAAAGTTAATAAGTCAAAAGTCAAAAAGTTCAATACTAGTTATAGCATTGAACTTTTTTAGTGTAACCCCTTTTGACTTTTGACTTATTAACTTTTGACTTACTTAACGATCTTCCCATTCTCAAAAGCCACGATAAACGCGCCTTGAAAACCTTTTTCCACCATTTCTTTCTTGCGTTTCACGGCGTCTTCGTAAGCAATATAATTCCCACTGAAATATTTGGTGATGCCGTTTTCCAACACCAATGTGCTTACTTCCGGCACTCCATCAATTTTTGGTTTTGCTGAAAAAGCTCCGATCTGAACACGATACATTTTTCCAGTCGATGCAGGGAGTGCGCTGGTTGGCACTTTTGCAAAAGTGTTCGGTTGAGTGGAGGCTGCTGGTGTTTCTTTTTTTGCTTCTTGTTGAGTATTCGTCTTTGCAGGACTATTGTTTGTTGTAGCCGGAGCAGTGGTGGCCGGCGTCGTTGATCCCAAAGGTACGGTTGTTCCTATCGGTGCTTTCGTTGCCTGTTGTGTTGAGGTCGTCGGATTGTTTTTGGGGATCTCTTTTTTTACAGGAGTGGCTGTGCCGATAATGATTGCTACTGCAGGAAATTCAAAGGTCTGACGTTCGTTGTTGTTGATGTAGGATATCTTGGACGGCATCGCTTTTGTTCCGGATACACCGCCATTTACGGTCACCTTGTATTTAATGGTAAAGGTCTCGTCGGAAGGAGGATTGATCCATACGATCTTCGCGCCGCCGTCAGCGAAGGTGAACGCGCCGTTCTGGCTTTCCAGTTCCGTGGCGACAAGTCCTTCCGGGATCTCCTGGAAGAATTTCATAAAATCCTTGGTTGTGCCCTTGTTGATGGTGGTTTCTACGATGAAATCGGTTCCGGGTAAAGCAGTTGCCGGAATTTTTTGCGTTCCACTAATGGTTTGAGCGGATAATGTACCGCAGACAAATGCGAGAAAAAGACTAAAAGATTTCAACATGATTGATAAGCTTATGCAGTTCAAATGTAATAAAAAACCTTAATTTGGCTTCATAAATCGGGCCATTTAGAGCAAAATGACTAAATCTTCAGAAATACTGTCCTTAGCGCAAGCCAGAGTCCTGATCCTCAAAAGTCAGGGTTTTTTGGAGCCCGATTTCGGCAAGGGAAAGGCGGCCGTAAAGCGTGTCATTGAACACATGGGTTATGTCCAGATTGATACCCTTTCGGTGGCTGCCAGGGCCCACCACCACACGCTCTGGAGCAGGCTGCCGGACTATAAGGAAAGCTATCTGAATGAGCTCCTGGAGAAGGATAAGGCTATTTTCGAATATTGGAGTCATGCGGCTTCCTACCTACCCATGAGCGATTACCGCTTCTCTCTGCCTCGTAAAAAAGCCTATTCCGATGGACGATCGCATTGGTTTGGACAAGATAAAAAGATGATGAAATTTGTGCTCGATCGGATCAAGGCGGAAGGCCCTCTCGCTTCGAAAGATTTTGAATTCAAACGGATGGATCCGGGAAACTGGTATGAATGGAAGCCTGCGAAGAAAGCGTTGGAGCAATTGTTCATGGAAGGAAAGTTGATGGTGGCAAGGCGCCAGGGTTTTCAAAAAGTATACGACCTCGCCGAAAGGGTATTGCCTTCAGATGTGAACACAGACATGCCTTCGGAAAAAGAATATTCCGAATACCTGATCCGGAAAGCTGTTCAATCTCATGGAATCGTTGAGGAGAAGGAAATCTCTTACCTGCGACAAGGGTTGAAAACTCAGATCAATAAAGCACTGAAGAATTTAATAAAAAGTGGCGAGTTGATGGAAGTGAAATTGGAAGGCGATGCAAAGACCTCCTTTGTAATCAACCCTGAAAAAAGGACTACAACTAAAAGCAAGATCAAAAAGGAAATTCACCTGCTTTCTCCTTTCGACAATATGATTATCCAAAGAAAACGGACACAACGTTTTTTTGATTTCGATTATATGATCGAATGTTATGTGCCGGAAGCAAAACGGAAGTTCGGATATTTCTGTCTTCCTGTCGTTAGTGGCGACAAATTCATAGCCCGCTTCGACCCTAAAGCCGACAGAGCAGAAAAGCATTTTTATGTCAAACAAATGCACTTTGAAAAAGGCTTTAAACCAAGCTATACTTTCAACAAAGAATTTGCGTTGAAATTAAAAGCGTATGCAAACTTTACAGGATGTGAAACCGTATCTGTAAATAGGGCAGATATGGATTGGAAGAAGGAAATGAAGAACTTGTTAAAATGAGAATAATAGTCCGTCACCCTGAGCCGTCACTCTGAGCGGAGTCGAATGGGTATGGAGTGAAAACATAAATGGCAGAAATAACAAAAATATCAACCCAAAAAGAAACCCAAACGGAGGTTCAAACCCAAGTTGCGGAGGAGGGGCAAACCATCGTGCATTGTCTCTGCAGTCAAGAAGCTTTTTACAGGATCTGGCCCAGTACTTTTCTGGTAGAACATGGTTCGGGCAAAAAAGCAAAACTAATCACAGCTTTTAACGTTACTTTTTATCCGGACTGGACCCCAAAATCCCCCGGACAAAATTTTACACTGATCTTCGAAGGGCTTAGTAAGGAATGTGTGGTATTTGATCTTAAAGAAATAATCCCTCAGGAAGGCGGATTTGAGGTCAATGCAATAGTGAGAAATGAAACCGATGTTTATACGGTTTGGGTTGATTAAAACAACTCCAACTGCCACTCATTTTTCTTCCGAACTATTTTTCGCTCTTGCGGCTCTCCGAAATTAGAAAGTGAAATTCCCAATAAGCGTATTTTTGTGTCCTCAGGTTCTGTTTTTAAAAGCAGTTCTTTTGCTGTATTGACGATAGTTTCAAAATCGTTCACGGCTTTGTCGAATGAATAATTTCGCGTGATTTGCCTGAAATTATGGTATTTGATCTTTAAAGTAACCGTTCGTCCTTTTAAATTGTATTTCTGCAAACGTGTCACCACAGTGTCAGCAATCTTTTCCAGTTCTTCATTCATGGCTTCAAGGGAAGTAAGATCTTCTGAGAAAGTATCTTCTGCGCCAAGGGATTTGGATTCACGGTGAGGGCGCACCTCGCGGTTGTCAATTCCTCGTACTATCTTGTAGTAGAATCTGCCAGGTTTTCCGAAAGCGCGGATGATCTCGGTTTCGGTCAGGTTCTTCAGGTCAATTCCTTTGTGAATGCCCATGCCTTTCATTTTATCTGCAGTCACTTTTCCAACTCCAAAAAATTTTTCCACTGGAAGTCTTTCCATGAATTCTTCGATCTTATCAGGAGCAATAAAGGTAAGGCCATCCGGCTTGTTCATGTCGGAGGCGATCTTCGCAACAAACTTGCTGCAGGAAACACCCGCAGATGCTGTGAGGTTCAATTCTTCTTTAATAGCTAGTTTGATCTGCTTGGCGATCTCGATGGCAGAGACAATTCCTTTTTTATTTTCCGTGACATCTAAAAAAGCTTCATCCAAAGAAAGCGGTTCGATCATATCGGTATATCGCTCAAATATTTCTCTGATCTTTTGAGAGGCTTCTTTGTATGCAGAAAATCTGGGGTAAACAAAAATCGCATGCGGACAAAGTTCTTTTGCTCTTTTGCTAGGCATGGCTGATCTTACTCCGAACTTCCTTGCCTCATAACTGCAAGTCGCCACCACGCCACCGCGCCCCTCAGGTCGTCCACCAACAATGATGGGTTTCCCACGATATTCCTCGTTGTCCCGCTGCTCCACCGAAGCATAGAAAGCGTCCATATCAATATGTATGATTTTGCGAGACATTCTGTTTTCTTTTAGCCCATCCCCACTTTACTTAATAACTCCAAACTCCAAACTCCCCACTCCCCACCCCCAACTCCCAACTCCCAACTCCCCACTCCCCACTCCCCACTCC
>JBKJQG010000155.1:0-4189 GCA_046594925.1 Bacteroidia bacterium | reverse complement strand
CAACCAGGATAGAGGAGATTTATCTTATTAAATTGAATATTGACGGGGAATTCGGTCCTGTCGAAATCAACGAATACGTGGCGGCAAGTGGTAACTTGTCGGTATATCCGAATCCATCTAAAGGTATAGTGAATATTGATGTTTCGGGAATACAGGGAGCAGGTTCTTTTTGTAGGGTTTTAAATGCAATGGGACAAGTTGTATATTCTGAAGAAGTAGCTCCGACTCTTGAAAGTCATGTGATCGATCTGAAGAATAACGCACCAGGCGTTTACTATGTGATGATTGGAACTAAAGATAATTTTGCTACCAAGAAATTGATCTTGAATTAGGTTTTTAAGGGTTTGCGTTAAAAAAGCCGTTTTGAAAATATCAAAACGGCTTTTTCTATTTGAAGATGTGGATCAGCAGAGGGAGCGGGTTCTTGCAAATCGTTTTTCGATGATCTGCTTCTTTTTATTCCGGACACACTCTTTTAATAATTCTTCGATACTTGGGTCCTTGAATCGGACACTGAAAACGCTTATCATTAAGGAACAGGTTTTCAAGTGAAGCTCATTTCTGGAGCTTTCTATTGTTAGGCTTATCTTATGGTAAGCATTTATCTTATCTTTCATGGTTGATTAATTTAATAGTTTTTGCTCTGCCTTCATCAAGGTTTCTTCTGCTGCTTTTAGGATCAAAGCCGTATTTTGGGGAGAGCCAGATTCAGCATAATTTCTTAGGACAGGCTCTGTACCCGATGCCCTGATCATCAGCCATTCGTCATCGCTGAAAAAATATTTGTAACCGTCGGTATTTTCTATGCGGAGGATCTTATAACTTCCGAAATTTTGATAGAGGTTCATCTGGCAATTGTTCACGATCTTGTTTTTCAGTTCTTCCTGTAAGTGAAGGTCGGAGCGTTCGAAAACAAATGGCCCTACGATCATATAAACATCGTAGATGAGTTCTTGCAATGATTTTCCTGATTTCGCCATACACTCTAAAATGGTCAACCCCATCCAAATGCCGTCGCGTTCAGGAATATGTCCTTTGATTGCGATCCCTCCAGATTCTTCACCCCCAACAAGTACATCTTCATTCAGCATGATTCCTGCTATGTGCTTGAATCCGATCTTTGTAGTTTTCTGATCCAATCCATAATAACTGCACATTTTTCCAATCTTCGGGCTGACCGAAAAGGATGTAACGACTTTCCCTCTCATTCCTTTTTCCTCATACAGGTATTTGATGAGCAACAAAATGATGTGATTGGAATCAATGAACTTTCCATCAGCGTCATAGAGTCCGATGCGATCCGCATCACCGTCCGTTGCAAGACCACAATCGATTGATGATTCTTTTTTTATCAGATTGGATAATTCTTGCAAATTTTTGTGAATGGGCTCAGGAGCTTGTCCCTGAAAAGAAGGATCATTGTCGCAATGCAGCAAAGTCGCTTCTGGAAGTAAACGTCGGATCACATTTTGCCCGGCTCCGTACATAGCATCATAAGCCAGACGAATTCCTGAGTTGCGAATCAAGTCCAGATCAAAATTTTTCTCAATGTGTTTGCAATACATCGTTTCCAGATCGATGGATTCCACTAAGCCGGTTTTTGAAAATTCTTCGAGGCTCAATTTGTCCAGATTAATCTGGTTCTTTTCTGAGATCATTTCTTCGATCTCTTCAATTTTTTCAGGCAGTAAAGGACCTCCGTAAGAGCCTTTGATCTTAAAGCCATTGTACGACGGTGGATTGTGGCTGGCAGTAATGATGATTCCCAGGTCCGCTTTCTTTTGGACGGTTCCGAAGGAGATCATTGGAGTGGAAACGAAACCTTTTGCCAGATAAACTTTTATCCCATTACAGGCGAAGATCTTGCTAGCGGTCTCTGCAAAGAGTTCTCCTCCGAAACGACTGTCGTGTCCTAGCACTACCGTTGGCTTTTTATTATTTTTTAGAAGCCAAAGCGCGGTTGCCTGAGCAACTCTGGCAACATTATCTACGGTGAAGTCTTTAGCTATGATCGCTCTCCACCCGTCTGTTCCGAATTTAATTGTTGTCATGTAGATTGTTTTTGGTTCTGTTTTATGAGTTTTTCTTTTCTGTTACATTCAATTCTATCCAATCCGGTTCGAGGGTGCCTGCCATTTCTTTTTTTGGCGTTCTTTTTTCCTGAGTTTTGGGCTTGTATTTTACATAACCTCGTGCGCTGATCCTTTCGGTGCTGATACCTTTTTTTAAAAGATACTCTTGGACGGCCTGGGCCCTTTGCTGAGAAAGAACCTTATTGACTTTCGCATTTTCGGGTGAGGTCATGTAATCGGATATCTCAATCACCAATCCTGAATTTTCCTGAAGCAAATGAAAAACATGCTCCAGCTCGGGATGTGATAAGGGGGAAAGCGTTGCTTTCGCTGAGTCAAAGAATACGTTCTTTAATATGATTTTCGAACCCGGTGCTATGGCACACATTTTCACATCACTTGTCTTTTGATAACAACTGTTTTTTGCAGAAGTATTGATGTTTTCCGACTGAAAAAGACATCCTTCCGCAAGGAAAGTGACGTTCTTATCCTTTCCTGTTGGTAAGATGAAGGAATAGTTTCCATTGTCACCCGTGGAGCTGAATGATACTTGCTCACTGGTTTCATTGTCGATAACTTTTATCTTGATGCGTTCTATTCCATTGCCAGCGGTGTCAACGACTCGTCCGTTCACAACCCGGATAGGTGCTTCGTTCTTGTTCTTGAATGTGAAAACGAAAGTGCCGCTGCTCTCATTTGTTTTTGATGTTGCAATAGGATTTTCATCTGTTTTTACAGATACCGGGTATCCTACTTTCAGAGGAACCGTCCAAGCATCATTTGCGTCCAACCTGCTTGTGTAGATATCGAACTGTGCGGAATCATTTCGTCCGTTGCTGCTGTAATACAACGTGTTTCCGCCAGGAAGAATGAACGGCGCTACATCATCAAAAGCAGTGTTTATTTCCGGGCCGAGATTAGCGGCTTTCGACCATTCGCCGTTCGGTAGCTTTCTGCTCCTGTAAATATCTTCTCCGCCATATCCACCTTTACGGCTGCTTGTAAAATAAAGCCAGACTCCGTCGGCGGAAATACATTCATTGGGTTCCCAACCTTTTGTATTAATGATTTTACTTAGTTTTTCGGGTGTGGTCCAATTGTTTCCGTTTAAGCGGGACAAATATAAATTTCCATCTCCTTTAGTGTTCTTGTAAGTAAGAATGACCTGGTTATCTTCTGAAACAGCCACTGTGACCTCTTTTTCAATTTTGTGGGTGTCATCCTTGCCAGAACTTGCAATTAAATTTTGTTGTCCGATTTGATTTTCAATTGCTGCGGAGTCAATGTTATCTCGAGACTTTCGAATTGGCTCCTCAAAGAATTGCTTCTCGTCATTATTCTCTTCCCATTTGCTTTCCGGTTTTTGAAAGTTGAAGATCAGGGAAGCTTTGTCGGCCGATAAGACTGATGAATACCCAACATAAGAAGAAGTTGTGTTTTGGTTTGAGGTTTCAATTTTGAAGTTGATAGGGGAATCGTTGTATTCTCTTAGTTCATCGCCAATCTTCTTTAGTTCCATTTTCAGATCCAACACTTGTATAACAGAGAGCTCCTTATCTTTCACTTCCTGAGTGATCTTTTTTAGTTTCTCGCTAGCTTCGTTTACTTTTTCAAGATCATAGGAGAGGTGAGAAGGGCCGAGCAATGTCTGCGGCATCACCGGGGTTGTTGATTGGGTCTTTGTCCCTTGTGTATAGTAGGAAGTAGTGGGTTCAATGGCTTTGTTAAGGTAGTAGACAGCTTTTGTTTTTTGTGAGCGGGAATTGAGATAGCAAATCCCAATTTTGAAGTTTAAGGTCGCATTTGAAGAATCACCATTTAGAAGATGTATGTATAGAGGCAATGCAGCGGCGAATTGTTCCTTGGCCAGAAAATCTTCTGCTGTTTCGAAATCCTTGTTCTCGGTCTGAGCGAACAGGCCTACTGCACCCGAAAAAAGCACAAAAAATAAAAGGAAGGCTGTTTTTATGTTCTTCATCGGTTATCTAAATGTCAGGCGTGCTAGGCGATGTTTTTTGATACATGCTGGCTCAGATGATAGCTGGCGAGGTCTTCTATAGGAGAGCAGATCATTTTTCCAATCTTCATAGAGTAGAGGTTGGCCACGTCTTCGAGAA
>JBKJQG010000091.1:0-7650 GCA_046594925.1 Bacteroidia bacterium | reverse complement strand
CATCACTTCATCACCCCATCACCCCAACAACGTATCACTACCTAGTCACCTAGTCACCTACTGAGAGATTTGCTTCGTCTCGCCGATCTCAAATAAGATCAATTCATTTCCGGCATTGTCAAACTTCTTAATAGCCGTTTCCTTATCTATCTTAATGAATCCAAATGTATCGTAATGCATTCCTATGATCTTCTCACACTTGATAAATTCTGCTGCGATGATCGCATTGTCCGGACCCATTGTAAAATTATCTCCTATCGGTAAAAAAGCAAAGTCTATCTTTCTGTAATTCCCTATCAATTTCATGTCGAAGGTCAAAGCCGTATCGCCAGCGTAGTAAAAGTTTCCACGACTGGATTCAACGATGAAACCCATTGGATTTCCTCCGTAGCTTCCGTCGGGAAGGCTGCTGGAGTGCACTGCTGCTACACATTTCACATCTCCGAAATCAAACTTCCACTTTCCGCCAATGTTCATCGGATGGGTATTCGTCACGCCTTGCTTGGCCAACCACTCATGGATCTCCCAATTGCAGATCACTTTGGCATTCGTCCGTTTTGCTATCCTCACCAAGTCTGCCACGTGATCGAAATGACCGTGGGAAACAAGAATGTAATCTGCTTTTACGGTGTCTACATCTATGCTCTTTGCCAGCTCGTTGGAGGAGATGAAAGGATCGAATAACAGATGCTTTCCGTGAACCTCTACTCCAAAACAAGAATGACCGAAATACGTAATCTTCATATATTGAGCGAAAATGCTTTACTTTGTGCTTTAATAAGTCTTAAAAATACAGCTTTTGGGCCGACTAGGACTTCAAAACTTATGACAACTTTTTAAACAGTTTTTTGTTAATAATATTTGCGATGATCACCATTATTTCAGCCACAAACAGACCGAACAGCAATACCCTGAAAATAGCACGTAATTATGCGCAACTTATGGGAAAACAGGGTGTTGAATATAAGCTCTTTTCATTTGAACAACTGCCGGTCGATCTGATAGCAAGTGATCTTTATAACAAACGTTCAGAAAATTTTCAACAATTGTTGAACGAATTCATCATTCCTGCCCAAAAAATCGTGTTCATAGTCCCGGAATACAATGGAAGCTTCCCTGGGGTGCTGAAAGTCTTTCTGGATGCGGTTCATCCCGATACCAACAGGGGTAAAAAAGTGGCTTTGGTTGGGGTCTCCAGCGGAAGAGCAGGAAATTTGCGCGGATTGGATCACCTGACAGGCATCCTGCATTACCTGGGTATGCACATTCTTCCCAATAAACAGCCGATTTCAAGTGTTTTAACTCTTTTGAATGAGGATGGTGCACTTAAAGACGAAAATACCATTAAGGTTTTCGAGAAACAAATAGGGGAGTTTGTTCAGTGGTAGCCCGGCTTCTATTTACAAGCCTTTAGGTGGCACAACCTTGTAAAGTTCAGACCTTTTCGTGATTTCAGACATTTTTCGTTGTCATCAATTGTCCATTTGTTGTGAATGGCGAAATCCGATTTATAATCCTTTAAACTTATTGTGTTATCATTTATGATCCAGTTCCCTTTGACATCAATTATTTTTGAAGGATCAGAATTGTCAAAATAATGGAAGGTATGATCGTCGTTGATGATTAATTCTACTTTGGTTGAACTTTCTGCACAAGTGCAAACCCCATAAGTGCCGGTTTTTAAATTTAGTTTCTTTGTAGGGTGCCCAGATTTGAATGACTGCAGTGTGAATACAGACAATACTACTAAAATCGCTAACGTTCTTTTCATGGCGTTTATTTTTGGTAAATTAAATATACAAAAAAAATGCACAAACCTCGTTGTGCATTTTTTATTATAATAATTCTGTAATGTCAATGGCATGGATTAAGCAAACTTCTTCTCGAAAGCCTGCATCACTTCAACCAAGGCATTTACGCTTTCCAAAGGCAAGGCATTGTAGAGGGATGCTCTGTAACCACCCACATCTCGGTGTCCACGCAATCCGCTTAAGTTAGCTTCCTTCGTTAGTTTATCAAATTCTGGTTCCAGCTCAGGCTTGTGCATAACGAAAGTGACGTTCATGTTCGAACGGTCCTCCAAAGCTGTAGTGCCTTTGAATAAAGTGTTGCGGTCGATCTCCGCGTAAAGTGTTCCTGCTTTCTGATCGTTCAGTTTTTCAATCCAAGGAATGCCTCCGTTTGCTTTGAGCCATCTTAATGTTAGCATTGAAACATAAATAGGGAATACCGGTGGTGTGTTGTACATGCTGTCGCCTTTGATGTGGACAGCATAATCCATCATCGACAATAACTTGCGCCCGGTTTTTCCTAATTTTGTTTCATCCACTGCAACCATTGTTGCACCTGCAGGGCCCATGTTTTTCTGCGCTCCGGCATAGATCAGTGCGAAATCATTTCCGTTTACTTTTCTGCTGAAGATATCACTGCTCATGTCGCAAACCAATGGAACCGATGTTTTCGGAAAACTCTTCATCTGAGTCCCGTAGATGGTATTATTGGACGTGATGTGCAAATAATCAAGGGTCGAAGGAATCTCATATCCTTTCGGGATGTAATTGAAATTTTTATCTTCGGATGATGCGATCACTTGTGTGTTTCCGATCAGCTTTGCTTCTTTGATCGCCTTACTTGCCCAAACGCCGGTATTGATGTATCCTGCTGTTCCTTCTGTTTTCAATAAATTGAATGGTACCATGGCAAATTGTAAACTTGCACCGCCACCCAAGAATAAGACTTTGTAATTGTCGTTCAATCCCAATAGCTCTTTCACTAGGGCGCGGGCTTCTTCCATTACTTTTTCGTAATTCTTGCTTCTGTGAGAAATCTCTAACAGCGAAAGGTTCAGATTGTCAAAATTGATACAAGCTTCTGCAGCTTGTTTTAATACTTCTGCCGGTAGAATACCGGGACCAGCACTGAAATTGTGGACTTTTGTCATTTCTTTAGTTAACATGTTTGTTTGTTTTATATTTTTTTAGAATGCTTGATTCTATGTTGAATAGCGGATTGAGGACGTAGTTTTGAACTACATCGTAAAATTAGAAATAAATTGAATGTGAAATTCAAAATCGGGGGGAATATTTTCAATCTGGTCTTTATTGTGCGTCATGCCGAGCGGAGTCGAAGCATACACCAAAGGATTGACGAACACAGCTCCGCATCTTGTACACTTCGACTACGCTCAGTGTGACGTTTGACCAGCATCCATTTTTTCTCTACTTACTCTTCTTCTTTTTCTTCTTATTCGGATCCTTGTATTCATTGCTCAGACTTTTTCCTTCTGATTTGTCTCTCGGATCGCCATAGATCTTGTCGTTCTCGTCCTTTTCGTTCAAGGCATTGATGTCTGTGCCATAATTCCATTTGCCTTTACGGAAACCGAATCCGTCATAACTCATGTCGCTGCAATAGTATTGGAATTGTCCCTCCAACTGAGGTGAAGTGGGAGCAAGGTGTCCGAAAACGATGGAGTCCTTCTTACCACTGTATCTCAGCGACATGCTGCAGGTGGAGGAATATTCAAAGATTATGCGTTTCGGGTATTTTCTTTCAAAATTGAAAATGTCAGCCCCGAAATGTGGAGTGCCGTTGTTGGGATCAAAGGTTAGGACCTCTATGATCTTTTTCTGGGAGAACTTGTCGTTCCCGTCCCAGCCCAGAAGTGTATAGTATGTCTTTGATTTTGATTTTTTGATAATGATCCTGCTGTAAAGCGCGCCATACCATTTGTTGTTGTCTGTAATGGCATTGTCTGGATTTTTAATTTCTGCTGATTTATCAGTCAATGGAAAAAGCTGAATGCTTTCGACTCTGTTCTTTTTCGTCGTGTATTTGGATTGAATAAAGCCATAATACTCGTGTGTGCCATCATTCTTTGGGATATTCCAGTGGATGATGCGAAATTTGTTATCAGGAGAAGTAAGAATGCCGAAATCCTTTTTTAATGAATCGAATTGATAATTTTCAAAGGAATGAGCCTGATTCAAGATCGTATCGAACTTCTCTAATAAGCTGGCGTTGAGCTCTTTTTTTTCGGCGTCGGTTTGTCTCGCCTTGTTGGGCGGATGAAAAAGGTTGTCGCAGAGCACTTTTAGCTCAGTTTCAGCTGCCTGGATCCGTAGTTTTTCTGTCTGATTGGCTTGCGAAAAAGCTTTCACAGATAAGAATAGTAGCAATATGGAGGTCAGTCTTCTCAACAATACAAAAGTAAGGATTATAAAACGGAAACTGAAATCTGATATTGCCTGATGAAGTTACCAGAGATGAGTCATAAAAAAAGCGCCACTCACTTAAGAATGACGCTTTAAGTCTTGTTAAATGCTATCAATTCACGTGCAGCGTACCTTTTTTCTCTAAAAGGTCTTCTTTGCTTTCTCTCCAATTTTCATCGTCCACACAGCAGTCAACCGGACAAACGGCCGCACACTGCGGTTCATCGTGAAAACCCACACATTCCGTACACTTGTCAGAAACAATATAATAAACATCCATTACCACAGGGGTTTGAGGCGCATCGGCATCAGCCGTGATTCCACTTTTGGATATAAAAGTTCCTTTTAAAGAAGTTCCGTCAGCAAATCGCCACTCGTTACCTCCTTCATAAATAGCATTATTAGGGCATTCAGGCTCGCAAGCTCCGCAGTTAATGCACTCGTCAGTTATTTTAATTGCCATAATTATTGTTAGTTTTGTAAAATACTTCTGCAAAATTACGAGATTTTACCGAATTACATAGCAAAAACATGACTATTGATAAGAGAATAAAGGCATTTATTGAACTTGGGCATTTTCTCAGACAGTTTTCTTCTGCTGGAAAAAAGAACGATTCAAATCCTTTGAATGTATTGTTTTATGATGATTTGGACGATCTCATTCAAAAGGTTCACATTCACAATCAGTGGTTCACGGAAGAACAAGTACGAAAAGCCTTTGGGGCTTTGGCAGATAGTCTGGAGGAAAGCGCATTGCTAGATTGGGTTTCCACTTACATCAAGGATCTTAAGAACGAAAAACCTTCCAAACGTGTCGCGGTCATCATGGCCGGAAACGTTCCCATGGTTGGCTTTCACGACCTGCTTTGTGTTCTTTTCTCAGGAAATAAATTCATCGGCAAACTTTCTTCGGATGACAAATTCCTTTTGCCTTTTGTAGGGAAAATCCTGAAACAGATAGAGCCAGGGTTTGCGGATCTCATTGAATTTACCGAGAATCAGCTGAAAGGCATGGAAGCAGTTATTGCTACGGGAAGCAATAATTCTGCCCGCTATTTTGAATATTACTTTGGAAAATATCCTCATATTATCCGCAAGAACAGAAACTCAATCGCGGTTCTTACTGGTGCGGAGACCAAAGAACAATTGACAGCTTTGGGAAATGATGTCTTCCAATATTTCGGATTGGGCTGCCGCAATGTGTCAAAATTGTTTGTTCCCAACGGATATCTATTTGATCCCTTCTATGAAGCGGTGTTTGGCTTTCAGGAGGTGGTGAACAACAATAAATACGCTAACAATTACGATTACAATAAAACCGTTTACCTGATGAGCGGTAATCCGACTTTGCTCGATAATAATTTTTTATTGTTGAAGAAAGACGATTCTTATTCTTCTCCGATAGGTGTTCTGTTTTATGAATACTACGATAACGTCAACATGTTGAATCAGCGCTTGGAGGCTGAAAAGGAACAGATCCAATGCATTGTTTCTTCCGCGCTCGAAATAAAAAATGCACTTCCTTTCGGAACGGCACAATGTCCTAAACTCAATGATTATGCGGATGGTGTGGATACTATGAAATTCTTGACCGGGTTGTAGTTACTTCCGGCTCCTGGGTGCCTGTGGATCTCTTTTGCTTCCGAACAAACGTTTTCTGTTGCTCAGCATCTGCTTTTTATAATTTCGGTTTCCTTTGGCGATGGCTTTTTTATCAGCGCGCATCTGTCTTTCACTCGGCCTCACTTTTGCTTCGCGGTATTTATTGTGACCGACTTTTGTTTTGCAGGAATAGGTTGCGCCCAGCAGTGAGCAGAGGAATAAGAGAGAAAATATTTTTAACGTGACGCGCATGGTAACAAAGGTAAGGAATTCATAAGAGATCCCGAAGTACTTAGAAAAAGAAGCAGACTCACCCCAACAAATGAGACCGTTTCTTTTTCCAGGTACCGCAGAATTCACAATGTCAAACATTCTCTTAATTTTGTGGAGTGTTCGGATATATAACGAGCGGTTCGACTTAAAGATACAACGCGCTTCTTGAAAGTCATACCGTGCTACGACAGTGCAATTAAATATGAAATC
Organism: Bacteroidia bacterium; assembly: GCA_046594925.1. Lineage (GTDB taxonomy): Bacteria > Bacteroidota > Bacteroidia > 2-12-FULL-35-15 > 2-12-FULL-35-15 > 2-12-FULL-35-15. Next base: position 1,351 of record JBKJQG010000091.1, on the reverse strand, counting down.
AATTAAGAGCATAATTTGTATTTTACCGGGATTTCTCTTCGCGTCCTGCGGAGATGACAACAGCATTCAAAAAGTGACCTTCTCGGAACACATTGCACCCATCATCTACAAGAATTGTACAGGTTGCCATCGCCCGGGTGAAGCAGGACCTTTTAGTTTAATCAGCTATCAGGATGCAAAATCCAGAAGCGCTCTCTTGAAGTTTGTTACAAAAACCCGTTTCATGCCCCCTTGGCCGGCAGATGCAGACTATACACATTTCATCGATGAGAAGATATTGAGTCAGGAACAGATCGATCTAATCGTCCGTTGGGTGGATGAAGGCTGTGCGATGGGCGATTCAACCAAAATGCCGCCACTTCCGGTCTTCCCGAAAGGTTCGCAACTAGGCACACCCGATCTGGTCATTAAGTTTCGCGATGTTCTGAAAATAAAAGGTGATGCTCAGGATCAATTCCTGCTGATGCGGGTACCTTATGAGATTCCAGCAGATAAATACATTACGACCATTGAAGTAGTGCCCGATAACAGAAAATTATTACATCATGTGAATGCCCAATTGTTGAGTTATGAGTTCGATAAGAAGCAGGATGTCTTTGCAGGAAACACGGTCATCAATGTGGATTCTTTTCCTGATAAATTAATCGCTTACAAAGAATTAAGTCTGGCTAACGACGATGGCCTGACTTTTCCAATGATGACTCAATCCGTGACCAATTATTTACCTGGAGTTACACCACCGATCTATCCGAATGGAATAGGGGGATTTAAGTTGTCCCGCAAAGGTGCTTTGTTCCTCAAGGACATTCATTACGGACCCTCACGTGTGGATACGACTGATCAAACGGCTTTTAATGTGTTCTATGCAAAGTCTCCGCCCAAGCGGCCTACGCAGGAATTCCAAATGGGGACTTATGGTATTTCTCCGACTGTTCCGACTCTGATCATTCCTCCGAATGAAGTAAAAACATTTACATCAGCTTATCAGGTGCCGTTTGACATTTCCATTCTGACAATCAATCCACACATGCACTTGCTCGGAAAAAGTTTCTGGGCCTATGCCGTCACGTTGCAGGGCGATACTATTCCCCTCATCAAAATCAACAAATGGGATTTCCGATGGCAATATTTCTATACATTCAAGAAAATGGTGAAGATTCCGAAAGGTGCTACCATTCACACACAAGGAGTTTTCGATAATACGCGTTCCAATCCGAATAACCCTTTTTCACCGCCAAAATTGGTTGCTGAGCGCGATGGAAGCATGCGCACTTCCGATGAAATGTTCCAATTCATTGTGACTTATCTGCCTTATCAGAATGGTGATGAGCATGTGAGTTTGGAGCGATAG
>JBKJQG010000206.1:0-10997 GCA_046594925.1 Bacteroidia bacterium | reverse complement strand
AGTCGCGGTATGTTTCCACGGTATCGATCACACGGATGGTATGATCATGTACATCTCGTAAATAAATATCTGTGGTGGATTTGATCAGATCTGTTTCGCTTCTTTCCATGTTGTTGATGAGTTCCCGCATTGGCCAAACGGACTTACGCAAATAGATCATCTCCCGTTTCATTTCGTGCAGCTGCGTCATGGTCTTCTTGGTGGGGTCCTCAATCAATTCTTCTTCCAGCACTTCAATCTTGTCTCCGATTTTTTCCAGGATCCCGAAATAACAATCCACCACGGCATCAATCAGTGCATAAGCTAAATAGTCGGCGCCCATTTTACGGATGCGACCCTTCCCCAAGCGGATCCTGTTGCGGATCAGATCGAAAGCATCTCCTCCGTGGGATTCCTGAAAGGAGATCACCATGCCTTCCATCAAAACCACACTCAATTGTTCTGATTGAAGTTCTGTATCGTAATAAAGCATCTTCATAATCGCCACCACGTAATTATCGTAGTCCTCGAATTTCGGCCGCTGATTCGTATTGACGATGTCTTCCAAAGTCAGCGGGTGAATGTTGAAATGTTTTCCAAGGGCTTCAATGACTTCCACCTTGTGGATTCCATCAACATTTATCCAGCGCACCATCTTCGGATCCACTGCATTCAGGCATTCCGAAAGATCGTAAAATTCTTTTTCAATGAATTCAGTTTCATTGAATTCGATCAGGGATAGTCTCACTCGGTCGGTTTGCTGATCCCCGAAATAAACCAATGTTCCGGGAGGCGCCCCCGTTTTGTTTGTTTTGTCTACCATTTTCGTAAAATATTTTTATTCTTCTTCATCCTTCTGCCAGCTCTTCTTTTCCTTTACTTCTTTTGTTTTGTTACCCTCTATAACTATGACGATCTCTCCTTTTACGATTTTGGTCTTAAAATATTCAGCCAAATCCTTCAACGTTCCTCTTTTGTTTTCCTCAAACATTTTCGACAACTCCCGCGAAACGGAAGCATTTCGTTCTGCACCAAAAAACTCAATAAATTGCTCCAGAGCTTTCACCAAACGGTGTGGTGATTCATAAAAGACCATGGTCCGCGTTTCATTTACCAATGCTTTTATTTTTGTTTGTCTTCCTTTTTTAGTAGGCAAAAATCCTTCGAAACAGAACGTATCTGTCGGCAATCCCGAATTCACCAAAGCCGGAACAAAGGCTGTAGCCCCGGGCAAACACTCTACTTCAATTCCTTTGGCGATGCATTCCCGGATGAGCAAAAATCCGGGGTCAGAAATCCCAGGAGTTCCTGCATCGGTGATCAGAGCAATCTTTTCGCCATTCGCAATCCTATCAGTGATCATCTCGACCGTCTTGTGTTCGTTGTGCATGTGGTGAGCAAACATCTTTTTATCAATGTTCAGATGCTTCAGCAAAATGCCCGACTTTCGGGTGTCCTCAGCTAAGATGAGGTCCACTTCCTTCAAGATGCGGATAGCTCGAAGTGTAATATCTTCTAGGTTTCCGATGGGTGTGGGGACTATGTAAAGTTTCATTTTATAATCTGTAACGTTTAATTAAAATTTGTGCTGTGACCTAATCCCCCTTAATCCCCTTAGTCCCCTTTTTAAAGTTGGAGTTGTTCAACTTGCGAACTTATAAGCCGCTACTAATTTTGCAAATACTCCCCGAATGACGTGATCAATCTAAAAATATTTTCAAATTCATTCAAAGGTAATGTTTCCGAACGATCATAAATATCATGATAGGCTTTGATTCCTCCCATGGAGTAGATGAAAAATGCTTTCACTCCGTTTTCTGAAAAATAATAGTGATCGCTGTTGGCTGCTTTGCCACGAATCTTGACTTCCTTGATGAAATTGTTCTTGCTGTTGATCTCTTTCAGTTTATCAAATTCCTTTTGAAAGACAGAGCCATTTACCACTGTGATGCCCTCTTCTCCTGTTCCCATGATGTCCATGTTCAGAACAAACTTGATGTTCTTCATAGGAAACAAGGGATTTTCGGTATAATATTTTGAACCCAGCAAACCGACTTCTTCACCACAGAATGCCATGAAAGCTATGGAGTATTTGGGCTTGTTTTCTGGCTGGGAATAATATTTTGCAAGGTTCATCAACATCGCCGAACCGCTTGCATTGTCGTTCGCTCCGGGAAAATAAACGTCTTTCCCCATTTGTCCCAGGTGATCATAGTGTGCAGAATAAACAATGAAAGAATCGGGGTAAAGAGAGCCTTGAATGTAGCCTACCACATTCTGAGTTGCATGATTTTTTTTAATGTGCGAAATAAGTGTGTATTCTATTTCCTTTGGCTTTGCATAAGATGTTCTCAGAACGTCAAAAAGAACATCCTCATTCTGCTTTTGCCCGACACTCCAGGTAAGTTTATCTTTTATTTGAATCGTCGCCCTTGATTCCCATGGCAGTGTTTGCAGTTCAATTGATTTTTCTCCGGCATCGTCTATGACAAGAATTTTATTTTTTTTATCCTGGTCTAAAAATTTAATGAACTTTTTGGGTTTACGCAAAAGTGCATCATCAGCGACCGCAGCAGGATACTTGCCGGAACCAGATGCGCTTAGATGAAAAGGAATAAAATCTTTTCCGGGAACGAGCGTTTTGCCATCGACTTTCAAAGATACCTCGTCGAATACGATCACGTCGAAACTCAATCTCTGATAATAATCCTCCTTGAAGGATTTTAATCCCCACTTAGAAAATTCTTTTTTGATATAATTTGCTGCTATGCTGTCTCCTCCATTCACATAGCCCCTGCCGTGCATGCCTTCGGAAGCAAGGGTGTCGACAATCTTGCGGGCGTAAGCGTAGACTTCTCCTTTTTTGATCTCCTGGGAAAAAATGGAAGAGGTAAAATGGAAGATGGCAAATGTAAGAAGTAACTTTTTAAACAAAGGCATATGATTATAATGCGTGATCCTCTTTATACTCCCGACTCAGTGCTCCCAACTCCTAACTAAATCTTCTATCCACCAACTCCAGCAACCGTTTTACGCTTTCTCTCTCCATGTCCCATTCATACAGCTGCTGCAGGTTAGAAAAATAATCCATGGCAGACTCTAAACTCTCGGCACCATTCAATTGCTGGACAGCAATGCTGTATTCCTGCATACTGCCTTCAAATAACTCATTGGCAAATAAGAATTTATCATTCAATCCAATAGCCTTATTGAGATCGGGAATGGAAGGCTTCTGGATCTTGTTCATTACAACCGGTGCCGGTTCTTTCCTCTCTTCTTTCTTTTCTACCCTTTTCTCTTGCTTTGGCTTTTCAACGACCGGAGGAATTTCGGACCCGAAAAGATCGATCGGTTTTTCGGTTGATTCAACCGGTTTGGGAACTTCTTTCTTTATTTCCGGTTTTGGAACTTCTACTAGCTTTTCCGACTCCGTTTCGGTTCGGACAAGCGGAATACCCTGGTCCGGGAAAGAATTCAGATGGTTAAATACAATGGATTTCTGATAAAGCTTTTCGATCTTGTGCAGGATCAGCTCCAGTTCCAGCTGTGGAATGTGCTGCTTATCGCCTATGTTATCGGAGTGTTCCTTAATGCTGTTAATCAACGCGGCGATCTCTTTTCTTATGCTCTTCTTATCCATGAATTATCTTTATCTTGTTAAAAAACAAAACCCTTTTTTGATTAGATTTGTATACTAAAACAAGGAGCTTTTGAAAAAGATCTGTAGTTTTAGATGTCCCGGGCATTTGACCCCGGATCCGTTTTCTCGAATAAAAATACACTAAAATAACGGATCTTCAAATAAGATTTTTTTAACAAAAGACCCTATGTTCCTCGAAAATACGATTCATCTCCACAAACGAAAAGGCTGCATAGAAGTCATCTGCGGCTCTATGTTTTCGGGAAAAACGGAGGAACTGATCCGCAGGATGAAGCGGGCACAGTACGCCAAACAAAAGGTTGAGATCTTTAAACCTGAAATAGATACCCGTTACGATGCCATAAAAGTGGTTTCCCACGAAGGAAATTCCATCCATTCCACGCCGGTTCCTGCATCTTCACACATTCTTTTACTGGCCAGCGAAGTGGACGTAGTCGGAATTGATGAAGCACAGTTCTTTGATGCCGGATTAGCAGATGTCTGCACCCAGCTTGCGAATAACGGGGTGAGAGTGATCGTGGCGGGACTCGACATGGACTATATGGGCAAGCCTTTTGGACCGATGCCTGCACTTTTAGCAGTGGCGGAACACGTTACGAAAGTACATGCCATCTGCATGCGCTGCGGCAACATCGCCAACCACTCACACCGCATTACCGCCGAAGAACACTTAGTGGTCTTGGGTGAAACGACCAATTACGAACCACTTTGCAGAGATTGTTTTGCTGAAGCAAAAAAATAAATGATGAACTATACGATCTCTGGCATCTCCTCCATCATTAACGGAACCCTTCACGGGACTATGTATTCGCCGGTTTCCATCCGGAACCTGCTAATCGATAGCCGTAAATTGTCGAATGCCGAAACCTCTCTTTTCTTTGCTATTAAAGGAGAGCGTCACGATGGACACGCATACCTTACGGATCTTTATGAAAAAGGAGTCCACCTTTTTGTGGTTTCCACCTTGCCTCAAAACCTTTCAGCTTATCCCGCGGCCAGTTTCATTCTGGTGAACGACACCTTACTGGGCTTACAACAACTTTGCGCTCATCACCGGGCACAGTTCAAGATCCCTGTCATTGGAATCACCGGCAGCAACGGAAAAACCATTGTTAAAGAGTGGCTGTATCAATTGATGCGGGAAGACAAGAACATTGTACGCAGCCCAAAAAGCTTCAACTCCCAAGTCGGCGTGCCGCTTTCCGTTTGGCAGATCTCGGAAGAACATGACCTGGGCATCTTTGAGGCCGGAATTTCTCAGCCTCAAGAAATGCGCCTGCTTGAAACCATCATTCAGCCTACGATCGGTGTTATTACCAACATCGGACAGGCACACGATGAGAATTTTGAGAACCAAAAACAGAAAGTCAACGAAAAATTAAAACTCTTCCAGAATGCTGAAGTCCTTATTTACTGTAAAGACTATCTCACAATTCACGATGAGATAAGTAATGACAAAGTTTTTTCCGAGACAAAATTTTTCACCTGGTCGAAAAAGCTGAGGGCGGATCTTTTGATCGGACGCATTACCAAAACCGAAACAGACACAGAGATCCAAGGCGTTTACAAAAATGATTTCATCCGCATCACCATTCCTTTCACCGATGAAGCGGGAATCGAGAACGCCATCCATTCCTGGGCAACATTATTGTATCTGGGATATGAGAATGCCGTGATCACTGAACGCATGCGGTTCTTAAGTCCGGTAGCAATGCGACTGGAATTAAAAGAAGGGATCAACAACTGCTCCATCATCAACGACAGCTACAACTCAGACTTAGGTTCTCTTGCCATTGCATTGGATTTTCTGAATCAGCAAAAGCAGCATCCTAAAAAGACGCTCATCTTGTCCGACATCCTGCAAAGCGGTCAGAACGATACAACACTCTACAAGGAAGTAGCCGAGCTCATTCATAAAAAAGGGATTGCCAGATTGATCGGCATTGGAGAAGGAATCTCTTCTCAGGCACATCAATTCAACATTGAAAAAAGTTTTTACAAATCAACCGCTGATTTTTTACAACAATTCAATAACTCCTTTTTCAGAGACGAGACCATACTTCTGAAAGGGGCGCGTGCCTTTAGTTTTGAAGCAATAAGCAAGGTTATTCAGCAGAAAGCACACGAAACCGTTCTGGAGATCAATCTGAACGCCATCGTGCACAACCTGAATTATTTTCGCTCGAAATTAAAAGCAGATACAAAGGTGATGGCGATGGTAAAAGCTTTTTCATACGGTAGCGGAAGTTTCGAGATAGCGAACATCTTGCAGTTTCACCGGGTGGATTATTTGGCGGTGGCTTATGCCGATGAAGGAATAGAATTACGCAAAGCAGGTATCACCATGCCCATCATGGTCATGAATCCCGAAGAACAGAGTTACGACGCGATGATCCAATACAATTTGGAACCGGAGATCTATAGTTTCAGAGTTCTAAGTTTGTTTGAAGAAACTCTAAAACGCAGCGAACGCAGCAATATCCAGCCCATTCCAATTCACCTGAAGCTCGACACAGGCATGCACCGTCTGGGATTTGATGAAGAAGAAGTGAATGAACTGATCGTACGCATCAGCAACAACAAACATTTGACCATCAAATCGGTTTTCTCTCACCTCGCAGCAAGCGATGAAAGCGAACACGATGAGTTCACCTGGCAGCAGATCAAGAAGCTGAATGCCATGAGTGAAAAAATAAAAACACATTTCAATTATCCGATCTTAAAACACATTTTAAATTCAGCCGGTATTTCCCGTTTTCCGGATGCACAATTTGAGATGGTGAGATTAGGAATTGGTTTGTACGGCATTGGTGCCACCGCGACGGAGCAACTTCAACTGCAAAATGTAAGCACATTAAAGACGAGCATCTCTCAGATCAAGAACATTCCTGCAAAAGAAACGATAGGTTACAGCAGAAAAGGTGTCGCCACCCGCGACATGCAGATCGCTACCGTTCCAATCGGTTATGCCGACGGACTGAGCAGAAAGCTCAGCAATGGAAAAGGCAAGATGATCGTAAAAGGAAAAGAAGCTCCGATTATTGGAAATGTTTGCATGGACATGTGCATGATCGACATTACCGACATTCATGCGAATGAAAATGATGAAGTAATTATTTTCGGGGACCAGAATCCGATCACGGATGTGGCTAAAGATATCGGGACCATTCCTTATGAGGTGTTAACGAATGTTTCGAGGAGAGTGAAGCGGGTATACTATCAGGAGTAAGCTTCGGAGAAACGATTTCAAATTAGGGAGAGCGACTATTTGAGCGAGTCCATCTTTTTCACAAAAGAATACAAATTAAAATCCTCCTTCTTCAACTCTACATCTATTTGTTTCTGTAAATCAGATTTCGAAACACCTTTCATTTTTTTATTCTGAATCAAACGGTAAGCTTTTTCTGCCAGCAAATAAGAACGCTTTGTGTTCACCCCAACTTTGTTATGTTTGTCAATTGCCTCAATCAACTCTTCTACGCCTTCTCCCTTAGTAGCAATTCCTTTGATCACAGGAATATTCCAGTCGCTGGCCATTTTGGAATGCACGAGCTGAATGATGTTCTTTATAAAAGTATTCGCTCCGTCTCTATCGGATTTGTTAACGACAAACACATCCGCAATTTCCATGATGCCCGATTTAATCGCCTGAACATCATCGCCTGATTCGGGAACAAGAACAAGAACAGTTGTATCCGCCAAGCCCACGACTTCCACTTCACTCTGTCCGACACCCACCGTTTCCACAAAAATATAATCAAAGCCGAAAGCACGCATCACATCTACGATTTCAATCGTTTTGGCCGACAAGCCACCCAAAGAACCGCGTGTCGCCAATGAACGGATGAACACATTCTCATTATTGAAATGTTCCGCCATGCGCAACCTGTCACCCAACAAAGAACCATAATTAAAAGGGGAAGTCGGATCGATGGCAATGATGCCGACTGATTTATTGTCCGCCGTGAGTTTCTTGATAACCGAATTGATCAAAGTGCTTTTCCCAGCACCCGGAGGACCGGTAACACCCACAACCGGAACACTTGAGTCAAACTTCAATGAAGTCAGGATCTCTTCGTAGCCTTCCAGCTCATTCTCAACAATGGTGATACAGCGGGCCAATGCTTTTTCATCGCCTTTTTGTAATTGTTCTATGAGTGATTTTGTTGTGGACATGCTTAAGCAAATATAACAATAAGTACGGATAACTAATAGACACAGTCCCGATAGCTATCGGGATTACAGATATAGGGGCACTAAAAATTTATCGCTATTCAAGATGATCCCTTCTGTAATATCCGCGTTCATCCGTTATCCGTACCAGCCAAATTGCTACTTTTGTAATGCTATGCCCAATTTATCAGTTGTCATCATTACCTTCAACGAAGAAAAGAATATCGGACGCTGCCTGGAATCCATTCAGGGAGTGGCGGATGATGTGGTGATTCTGGATTCTTTTTCTACGGATGCCACCGAAAGCATTTCCAAAAAATATCCTGTCAACTTCATTTCCCGCAAATGGGAAGGGTATTCAGCTTCCAAGAATTTTGCGAATTCTCAGGCACAACATGATTGGGTGCTTTCATTGGACGCCGATGAGGCTTTGTCGGACGAATTAAAAGCTAGCATCATAAAAGCAAAACACTTGCCTGCCGACAAGGCAAGAGAGAACCACTTAAGGACCTATAAATTTCATCGTCTGACAAACTATTGTGGTTCCTGGATCAAACACTGCGGCTGGTATCCCGACACAAAGACCCGGATCTTCGACAGAAGAAACACGAAATGGGAAGGCATCATTCACGAAAAACTGGTGATCGATTCCAAACAGGAAGCCATTTTGCTTAAAGGCGATCTGCTTCATTACAGTTATTACAGCATTGAACAGCATTATACGCAGACGGAGAAATTCTCTACACTGGCAGCACAAAACATGTTTGAAAAAGGCAAGAAAGCTTCCGCATTAAAAATGTATTTCAGTCCGGTCGTAAAATTCCTTGGCGACTACTTTATTAAATTAGGAATATTGGATGGTACTTCCGGCTTCACCATTTGCAGGATTTCTGCGATGCATTCTTTTTTGAAGTATAGGAAGTTGAGGGCTTTGTATTCGAAGAACTAAGAATTTTTGTTATTTTGACCGTATTTTTTTTGCAGTCTAAACAACACCCACCACAAAGCAAAAACAATAACGAGGAAAATAACATTACCTGCTGTTATCCCCTTTTCCACAATGTCATCCACTGCGGCTAAGGTGAAACCTATGAGAATCGCCCAGGATGAGACAAATAATATGGTGCGGATCGTTCTCATTTTATTTTCGTTTCCAGCAATTCTTCCTTAATATTCCCACTTATCTGTATTTTTTTCCGTTCCTTCCTTCTTACCTAAAGAAGAGGGAGCCAGTATTTTCTTTATGCCAAACAAGATTCCAAAACTGGTATTGTTAGAAGGAGGAGCCTGAGGAATCGGATTCGTCTTGGACACATTAAAAATGGAATGATCATATCGCAAGCCGGTAAAGAGTGCGATCTCATTTTTGATTTTAAAATTAAAGCCCAGACAACCAACAGCATTTATATCTATCGGTCTTAGATAGCGTTTTAAGTCTACTCTTTGATTGTAGTTATACGGTGATGCTTCAGTGTCTTCTATTTTTAAAGTTGCAGTGTTCAGAAATCCGATCTGCAAGCCCAGATTAAAATTGGCCCAAAATCGTTTTTTCGGATTTCCACTTATTTTCAGCATTATCGGCACTTTAAAATAGGTCAAGCTGAATTTGACATTTAAGACCGTACTGTCGATTTGACCATTGTAATTATAAACCCGGCTTTCCGTGAAATTCTGACCTTGCCTGGAATACAATATTCCGGTTTCTATTCCGCTATTTTCCTTTCCATAATGACCATATAAAAAACCAAATGCACTTTTAAAAGTAGGCATGGACTCATATACCCCCGGAGAAGGCAGAAAAAAGAACCAGGTGGCCTGAGGTTCATAAAAAAAACCGACCTCATGAAGATTGATCTTTTTTTCCTTCTTGGTAGAATCACTAGCAATATTCTGAGCGGTTAACAAGCTGCAGAGGAATAGGAAGAGAATACTCAATTTAAAATTTTTCATTTCGAATTTATTGCCGTTTCCACCAATTCTTCAACTTCGCATTCAAAGGAACATTGGCTTCCTTCAAAGGCCCGTCAAACTTTTCTCCTCTGTGTAAATAGTATTTAGATAGTGTGCTGTTTGTCATTCCCCACTTTTTAAGGAACTTTTCATACCCCGGGTTTTGAGTGACACGTTTTACGGATTTAGAACCGAAATGATAAACCCGACTTTTACTTACCCCTTTGAACAAACGGATGCCGGCATTCCAAAGCTTCATCGAAAAGTCAGGATCGGAATACATACCCGGGGAAAATTCGTTGCTGTAGCCTCCTACTTTGTCCCAAACGCTTTTGTGAACGATGTTTGGCGGCCAGGTAGCACCTTGCCAGTCGTTCATTGGAAGTGATGCAAATTCCTTTAGTAATTTTTCTTCCTGGAAAGTGGCTATATCCGTCCCGTAGTTCTTTTCGATCATGCAATTGCTTTGCGACTTCGGTTCAATGGAAGTGGCAGAAAAGAAAAAATTATTATGGCCGATGGAATTAATTTCTTCAGCTAAATAGTTGTCCCAAGCCGGACAAGCATACATATCGTCATTCATGTATAGCAGATAGTCTGTACTCAATAACTCTCGACAACTATTTAAGGCATAACAAACGCCGACGTTCTGTTCGCTGTAGGAGTAATCAATATCATTCTGTTCTTTCACCCACTCTAATGTTCCGTCTTTGCCTTCATTAATGTGAACAATGAGCTGATGTTTGAAAGTAGAATTTTTACGGATGCTGCCAATGCACAATTTCAGATAGTCTAAATTGTTCCAGGAAGGAATGACAATAGAAAATTTAGCAGAAGTATCTGACGTTCGCTTCACGCGTTGTATGGGGAAATCGTAGGACATTGAGCCCTAAATTAGGAAATAAATGGGACAAACCAAGACCTCAGCGTTCACCCCTCTACTTTGGAGAGGGGTTAAGCCTGAGGTCTTTAAACATGAAGAGGAAGAATGAATTAAAGAAAGCATAAAAAGTAACACCAGCCTGAGTTTCAAGCGTATCTTCTGTAAGAAAGGAAACGATGGCAATGAGCAGAAAAGTGACGTAAAGGTAATCCAATGTTTTTCCCTGAAGGACCATCGGCCAGATTAAAGTAATGAGAAACCAGATCAGACCGACCATTCCGAATTGTACTCCGATGGATAAGTACTGGTTATGTGAACGCAGTCGGGATTCTTTTGACAGCGGTGAATGCA
>JBKJQG010000123.1:0-12600 GCA_046594925.1 Bacteroidia bacterium | reverse complement strand
GCAAACTGATGGCAATAGCTAGCCAGGAGCTCAAGGTCGTTAGGGTTGTCGGATTTGTACATCCTTTTCAACTTATCCAGCCCGGGGGCACTTTTATTCACCTTTATGTAAAGAACTTTGATGATGTTATCTTTCAACTCAAAATCTGCCTGATTATTATTGTAATACTCCTCGATCTCGGTTTCTGAAACAAGAGTATCCAGCTTTTGTTTGACGAGTTCCTTTTCGTAGGTATAAGTGATAAGGGAATTGCGGTATTCGCGCAATTGTTTGTCAACGTTCTTCTGTTCCTCACCCAAATTGCTTTCGGCCTTCTGGGTCACCAATGATTCTCTGATCCAGTTGTCGATGTACTTCGTCAAGAGTTCTGCACTGTCCTTGGGATTCGTCCCCGCCGGAACAATATCCTTGATCTCGTCAAGATACAAGTACTCGTTGTTGGCACGGGCCACAGCTATGCGATCGTTTTCTTTTGTGGAAGTATTTCCGCAAGCAAAAAGAAGGACAAGGAGCGGTATGAGGGTGTATCGTTTCAACAGTATTTTTCTTACTTAATGCTTCTTTGGGGGCTGTCCCGATCTCTGGGCGATTCAGTGCCGTTGCAAGGAACTACGCCAGGTAAAAAGTAAAAAGTTTATGGCGTGATGAACACCATAAACTTTTTAAATGCTTTTAATTTTAATTACTTAATGGTTTTGTAAACATCGTCATTGATGACCACCTTGTATTTTGATTTCAAAGAAGCGATCCATTCTTTCTCTAGGAAAGATTGGTAATCTGCAGTTACCATCCCTTTTGAATCAACATAAGATTTAGGCTCTGGTTTCAACAATTTAGTTGTTACCACGATCACAGTCTTTTTGTCTTTCTCTGATTTCATGTCTGCAGAAGTTCCAGGATTCCAGTTCTTGTCAACAAATTCGTTCTCTCCTTTGCTGAAGACTTTAGTTTCCGTCTGCAGGTTCAACTGAGAATCTTTGTTAATTGCAGCAAGGATATCCTTCTCCGATTTTTTCTTTTTCATCAGCAGGCGAACCTGAGCAGCGATTTTATCATCAGTGGCGCTGTATACGGTTGCTTCAGCACGCTCATCCCACATGTAGTTGGTTTTGTTCTTTTCGTAAAAGGCTTTTGAACCGGCAGTATCCTTTACGGCTTTACTCCAAACTTTCTGATCGGTCAGTTCGAACAACAAGATCCCGTCGCGGTATTCCTGCATCAAAGCTTTGAACTCCGGATACTTTTCATCCAATCTTGCTTCTTCAAAAGCAACGACTGATTCTTCTACAAACTGTTTGTAAAGTTGGTTCAGGACGATCAGGTACTCTGTTTTAGGGCGTTTGCTTTGGTGAGAGGAAATGTAGTTAGCGAAATCCACTTGAGTGTATTCCTTTTTGTAAGGAGTTCCTTCGCCCAGCATGAACATCGTTTTTTTCAGAGCAGCTGCTTTCCCAGCATCCCAGCGTCCTTCATATATTAAGGTGTCCATTACTTTCAGAAATTCCTCAACGGTCTTAGGATTTTCCTTGAACTTGTATTCTGCTTTTACCTTGGTGATAAGAGATGCTCTTCCTGCTTGTGAGCGGGAGTCCTTTGTCACTTTCGACTTTAGATCATTTTTCATGTCTTCGAAAGAAGCCAAACCTCTCTTGTCGTTCAGCTTAACGATGTGCCATCCGTATTTAGTACGCATAGGCTGACTGTAAGAACCTCTCTCCGTCAGGCTGAAAGCTGTTTTCTCGAATTCCAAAGGCATCTTCCCTGTTCCGAACCAAGGCAATTCTCCGCCTTTTTTCGCTGTGGATTTATCATCTGAAAATTCGTTAGCCAGTTCTTCGAATTTAGACCCAGCTTTTAATTTATTGTAGATTTCTGTAATTTTTGTGAATGCATTCAATGAATCTTCTTTGGTCATATTCGGAGTGGTCTTAACCATGATGTGAGCTGCTAATACCTCTCCCTGAGCTTTCCTTCTTTCTGTTACTTTGATGATGTGATAGCCGTAACGGGTACGCACGGGCATGGAAACTTCACCTACTTTGGTTTTGTATGCAGCGCTCTCGAAAGGATAAACCATTTGCAAGGAAGTAAAGAAACCTAAATCTCCACCATTGTCCTTTGAAGAAGGGTCATCACTAATTCCTTTTTCAGCAGCCACTTTGTTGAAATCCTCTTTAGCAACCCGTGCACGGATTTTCATGATCTTATTATAAGCTTCCAAAGTATCTTTCGGCATTGCTGTTTCGGCAACTTTTACCAAAATGTGGGAAGCGTGTACATCTTCCTGCATGCGGTCATAAGTTTCACGAAGCAATTTCTCATTCACGTCTTTATCGGTGAGATAAGGCTGAGCAAGTTGTTTACGGTATCCGGCCAATTCGTCCTTGAATGCCTTGGCAGTATCCAAGCCCATCTCTTCGGCTTCTTTTACTTTCAGTTTAAAATTAACGAACAGCTCCACATAATCAGCCAGTGATTTTGCATCCGCAGTTCCTTCCTTGGTATTGTTTTTATGAAATACATTTTCGAATTCCGAAAGGGTCACTTTCGTATCTCCAATAACCATTAAAATGGGTTCGTTTTTTACAACTACCGGAGCAGGTTCCGATTTAGCAGCAGGCTTTTTTGTCTGAGCAGTTGAATGAATGGCAATCAGTGCCAGAGGCAGTACTAATGATCTTGATAAAACACGCATATTCATAGGTTTAACGTTTTTTTTATTTAGGGTAACAAATGTAGCTATTTCTGCGAGTTATCAAAATAAAAGATGGTTCTAAATTTAGGTTTTGAGCTGTTAAAATTTGTTAAGCAATGCCCCCGCAGTTCTCTCAGAATCACCAAGCACTCTCTTCTTAAAATGTTATCTCCAGCCCTTTTCGAAAGAAAAAGGGCAAGGGTTCGGGATGCGAATGTACTTCCTCCTCTGTGATAGGTATAAAAGGGGAATCAAGAGACGCCCATCTCCTTCGGAGAAGGGGTCGAGGGTAAGGAAGAGAGGACTCCTGTGTGGGTGAAGCACGTGGCTGAAGCGTCTGAATAATTGGTAAAACACCTCAAATTTTGCATATTAGAATGGATATAGTATATTTGAAAACGTTAATACTCTATTTATGAAAAAACGCTCAACTTTACTCCTTCTCGCATTCGTTTTGATTCCCTTTTTAAGTGGATTGGCGCAAGGGAGCTGGGCTCCGCTGACCAGCGGAACCACAACTACTTTATTGGGTGTTTCGGTACCCAGCAACAGCACAACTTTTGTTTGCGGTGCCAGCGGAACGATCCGAAAGACCGTGAATGGTGGTCTTACCTGGAACCCCTTGACCACCGGAACAGGAGTAAACCTGCATTCCATTGAATTCATTGACATCCTCACAGGATTTGTGGTAGGCGATGCCGGAATTGCGCTGAAGACAACCAATGGAGGAAGCTCCTGGGTACCTTTGGCAACAGGAACTACCACCAATTTAAGATTCGTTCATTTCTCCGATGCCAACAATGGAATGATTACCGGATTGTCTGGCTTGATGCTGAAGACCATCGACGGAGGCGGAACCTGGACTCCTTTGACGACAGGTACCGTTTCACAGCTCAATTCTTTTTGGTTCGTTTCACCAACGGTAGGTTACGTGGCAGGAACCAGCGGAACATTGATCAGAACAAATACGGGGGGAACCAGTTGGGTGCCGCTCACTAGCGGTGTAGGAACCGGATTGAACACCATTCAGTTCCAGTCTTCTTCTAACGGGATCGTTTGCGGTGATGCCGGTGTAATCCGTCAAACCATCACTTCCGGCGCAAGCTGGACTGGAGTCGCAAGTGGTACAACCGATAATTTAACGGGAATGGATTTCTATGATACCAGCAATGGATTCATTGTAGGCGGAAATGTTCCTGCCGATACCGGTGTCATCTTGAGAACCATCGATGGAGGAAATACATGGACCGGTATGGGCTCGGGCACTAACCGTCTGACAAAAACAGATTTTTACGACGAAAATTTAGGATATGCAGTAGGTTTGAATGGGACCATTTTACAATATACGGTGCCATTGCCTCCATCACCGGCGGACGCAGAATTCACTATCTCGACACCAAGCTGCATGGGTCAAAGTCAGATCTTTTACAGCGTGATGTACGGAATACCGGGCGTAACGCACCAATGGGATTTCGGAACAGGAGCGGCTCCTGCCACATCGAACTTGTACAACCCTTCCGGAATCCTTTATGCAATCCCCGGAGCAAAAGTGGTCACTCACATTGCAACAACAGCGTTGGGTTCTGACACCGTTACCAAAATATTGACCATCAATCCACAGCCGATTGCGAACTTTTCTTCCACTGCACCTGTTTGTCCGGGTGCAGCAGTAGACTTTATGAATACGGGAACTACGGGCGTTGGAGTAACATACGACTGGGATTTCGGGGGAGCTAGCCCTAACATTTCAACGATCGACAACCCTGTGAACATTATATACCCTACCGGCGGAACCAAGACCGTTAACTTTACGGTAACGAATCAATATGGCTGTACGACCATCAAAACAAGCAACATCTCCATCCACCCTTTACCAACAGCAAACGCCGGGATGGATTCAACGATCTGTTACAACAGCAGCATACAGCTGGGTGATACGGCCATGGCTGGATCGACCTACAGCTGGTCGCCTGCAAGTTCTTTGGACGATGCAACATTACCGAATCCGGTAGCTACACCAATTGCGCCTTCAACCTCTTATGTATTAACTGTGACAAATACCACAACGGGCTGTTCGAACAAAGACACGGCGATGATCTTCATGTATCCAGCACTCATTGCTAATGCCGGAAGTGATATAGCACTTTGTAAGAACGACAGTGCGCAGATCGGAACCGGGGTGATCCTTGGACAAACTTATGCATGGAGTCCTTCCACAGGCTTGAGTGACTCCACCATCGCCAATCCAATTACCACAACAGTGAGTACCATCACTTATACATTGACAGTTTCACAGAATGGATGCGGAACCGTAACCGATCAGGTGACTGTGAATGTAAATGCCGCACCGATTGTCAACGCAGGAATGGATGATACCACTGCTTTGGGTGAAAGTATACAATTAAATGCAACGGGTGGAATCAGTTATAATTGGTCACCTGCTGCAACGCTTAACAATGCAGGGATTTACAATCCAATAGCAACACCAACGGAAACGACAATTTACACGGTGGTGATTACCGACTTGAACGGATGCAAGACAACCGATGCAGTGAAGATCGTTGTTGTTGAACCTGCATTCTGGGTTCCAAGTGCATTCACACCAGACGATAACGGTATCAGCGACGTGTTCTACGTCCGCGGAGAAGGCCTCCTGGATTTTGAATTTTCCGTTTACAACCGATGGGGTGATCGGATCTTCTTTACGACCGACAGGATGACCGGCTGGGACGGAACGCGTCAATCCACAGGCGACAAGCTGCCTGTAGGCGCTTACGTTTATCAAATCAGAGGAACACTCTCTAATGGTAATCCTTTGGAACAAAAAGGAATGATCAATCTTATCAGATAGATGGAAGATGGAAGATGGAAATAGAAAAACGAAATTCTAAAATATAGAAGATGAATACAACGAAATTATTTTTAACAGGAAGTCTGATCACGCTGCTTACATTGTCAACCGCTGCACAAGATGCGCGTTTCGCACAATCGTATGCAAACCCTTTGAGGATCAACCCAGCGATCATGGGCATCAATCGGGACATCAAGTTCGGATTGAACTACCGCTCGCAATGGGGAACCATCGACAAAGGTTATAAAACTTATTCCTTCACAGCGATGTATCCTATTGTCCTGAAAGATCAAAACGGGAAAGTCGACATTGGAGTCACCGCTATGAACGACAAAGCAGGAGCCTTCAAAACTTCTGATTTCGGCATTGCAATAGGCTACAACAAAGAAATGTCTCCGAACAATAACATCTGCTTGTCCCTGATGGGCGGCTATGTGCAGAAATCCATAGATGTGGCGGGTCAAAGTTTTGACCATCAGTACGTGAACGGGACCTATACGGCGGGCAACCCAACCGGCGAGGACAACGTGAATAGTTCGGTCTCTCATCCCGATATTGGTTTCGGTTTTTTATGGTCCTACAATCCAAACAAAAAAGAATCAAGAGTGAATGCATTCGCTGGATTTTCCGGCTACCATCTAAATCAGCCGGCTGAAAACCTGACCGAAACAGAATCAAGACTTCCGATGCGCTTTTCTTACCAGGCAGGCTTGAGGATTCATGGAAACAACAAAGTAGACCTCTGCCCTCAAGTAAGAGTGAATAACCAGAATGGAAACGTTGAACCAGCCGGAGGGCTTTATATGAATTACCATTTCAACCCGAAATTTGATTTCGTCTTGGGAGGCTGGTACAGGTCGCACGATGCGAACTGCCTTATAGTGGGCTTTGAGCACGAGAACTATACTTTCGGATATTCTTACGACATGATAAACGGCGGATTAAACAATGCCAAGAACGATGTAAAAGCGCATGAGATCACCTTGTCAATCAAATTTCGCAAAGGTCCTAAAGCAAAAGACAACCCGGATGATATCGAAAAAGAGATTCAGAAAGGAGCGAAAAATTATTCGCATCCGGTACCTGCATTCTAGTTAACGAAGTGACTAAGTAACTAGTTAAAAAATAAAAAAAGGAATCCTCTCAAAACTTTGAGAGGATTCCTTTTTTTATCCTTATAAATTGAACCTATGAACAATAGACTTCGAGCCCACCCAGTTACCCAGCCACCATCCTATCGACTATAATTCGGAGCCTCTCTCGTGATAGAAACACCATGAGGATGACTTTCGCGAATCCCGGAGTTAGTGATGCGGATGAATTTTGCTTTCTGAAGTTCTGTGATGTTCTTAGCTCCGCAATACCCCATCCCGGCGCGTAACCCTCCGACGAATTGATAAACAACTTCAGCAAGACTTCCTTTCACAGGAACACGCCCAGAGATGCCCTCCGGAACTAATTTTTTAATATCGTCTTCTGCATCCTGAAAATAACGATCCTTGGAACCCATCTGCATGGCTTCAATGGAACCCATTCCACGATAAGATTTGAATTTACGTCCTTCGAAAATGATAGTCTCACCCGGAGACTCTTCCACTCCAGCGAACATGGAACCCATCATGACTGAGCTGGCACCAGCTGCCAAAGCTTTTACGATATCTCCCGTGAAACGGATTCCTCCGTCGGCAATGACAGGAACACCTATACTTTTTAAAGCTTTTGAAACTTCCATTACGGCCGTCAATTGAGGAACACCAACACCTGCAATGATTCGTGTGGTACAAATGGATCCGGGGCCGATCCCTACTTTCACAGCATCTGCTCCGGCTGCTGCCAAAGCTAATGCTGCTTCTGCTGTTCCAACGTTTCCTACAACGACTTGCAAAGCAGGAAATGCTTTCTTGATTTTTTTCAATGTTTCAATCACACCTTTTGAATGTCCGTGTGCCGTATCCAGAACAACCGCATCTACTCCCGACTTCATCAACGCCTCTACCCTTTCTATCGCGTCACTTGTAACCCCAATCGCAGCGGCCACTCTTAATCTTCCCAAACTATCTTTATTTGCATTGGGATGTACTTTCACTTTAATGATGTCACGGTAAGTAATCAGTCCGACCAATTTACCATTCTTATCCACTACCGGAAGTTTTTCAATTTTATGATGTTGTAAAATTTGTTCTGCTTTTTTAAGATCAGTTCCCACTTTAGCAACTACCATGTCTTTACTGGTCATTACTTCTTTAACGGGACGTTTGTGGTTCTTTTCAAAACGAAGATCGCGGTTGGTAACAATTCCGATGAGGTCGCGTTTGTCGTTCACCACGGGAATTCCTCCAATCTTATTCTCTTTCATCAACGTCAAGGCATCTTTTACCGTCGCGGTTTCCAACAATGTTACGGGATCCAGGATCATACCACTTTCGGAGCGTTTTACTTTGCGCACGTGGTCGGCTTGATCTGCTATGCTCATGTT
The DNA here is from genome assembly GCA_046594925.1 of Bacteroidia bacterium. GTDB lineage: Bacteria > Bacteroidota > Bacteroidia > 2-12-FULL-35-15 > 2-12-FULL-35-15 > 2-12-FULL-35-15. Next base: position 4,578 of record JBKJQG010000123.1, on the reverse strand, counting down.
TTTATGAAGAACACCAATTCCGCCTTCCTGAGCAATGGCAATGGCCAGCTGGAATTCAGTTACCGTATCCATTGCAGCGGAAACGATCGGTGTGTTGAGAATAATTTTCTTGGTAAAATAGGAGGCTGTGTTGACTTCGCGGGGAAGCACCTCTGAATAAGCAGGTACTAAAAGTACATCGTCGTAAGTTAAGCCTTCACCTACAAATTTGCTTGAATCTATGGACATATGAACGGGGTTCTATGGTTAAAATTCTCGCAAATATACACTTTTTTTTGAACGGATGCCGAAGAAGACAAATTTGCCTTTATATGGCTTTCTGGATGGGCATTACAGCAGAGTGAGGGATTGCTTCGTGACTTGCAATGATGCTGTCTGTACCTCGCAATCACGAATGGAACATCATTGCGAGGTACTAAGCAATCTATAAATCAAACGTGGGAATTAACACTATGCAAGAAAAAACACCTACGCGAACTTCAAACCTACAACCAACATATCGTCCACTTGCTCTAAGTTTCCTTTCCAGTCCTCAAAGACAGTGTCCAGAAGTAGTTTCTGCTCATTCAGAGGCCTATCTTGCATTGCCAATAAGGTTTCCTGAAATTGTTTGTATTTGAATTTCTTGCCGGCCGGTCCGCCGAACTGATCAGCAAATCCATCCGTGAAGATATAGAAAACATCTCCGTCTTTGTGTCCGACCAATTGATTGGTGAACGCCAGTCCTTTTCCTTGAAAATAACCGATCGGGCGTTTGTCCGGTTTCACCTGTATGAATTTGCGTTCCCCTGCTTCTGTGGTGCAGATCCAGAGCGGGTTGTTCGCACCGGCATATTCAAGAACCTTGGTTTTCGTATCAAAAGCGAGCAAAGCCATATCCATTCCGTCTTTGTTCTCGCCTTCGGTGGACGACTGCTTCAACGTACTTATCACTAAATGTCTCAATTCACTCAAGATAGAACCGGGTTCAGTGATTCCTCTTTTATTGACAATCTCATTCAAGAATGCATTTCCGATCATGCTCATCAGTGCTCCGGGCACACCGTGTCCAGTGCAGTCGACAGCGGCAATGATCTTTTTTCCATCTTTTTCGGCATACCAATAAAAATCCCCGCTGACTATGTCTCTCGGCTTGAATAAAATGAATGATTCCGGAAAAAGATGTGTGAGGTTCTCGATCGAAGGCAGAATGGCCGTCTGAATTCTTTTAGCATAATTGATGCTGTCGATGATGTCCTTGTTCTTTTCCTGAATGATCTGTTCATCCCGTTTCCTTTGCGTGATGTTCGTATCGACAATGATCATCCGCTGCAATTCATTATTTTCAGTAAAAACGGGCGTCAGCATAGATTGTTCCCAAAGCATCTCTCCTTCTACGTTCTTGTTCTCGGATTCATAGACTACAGATCTTTTTTCTCTCACCGCTGTGTCAAAATACTCACGGATGTTTGCATTGTTGCTTACTTCGAAAATACTTTCCCCTTTATTCTTTTTCAGATCTTCCAGGGAAATGCCGTTCATCCTTTCAAAACTCTCATTCGCCCATTCCACTCTTCCGACGGCGTCCATGATGATCACGATGTTGTCAGTGGATCTCGCTACAATCGACAACTTCTCCAACTGGTCATTCAGCCGCTGTTTCACGCGGTTACGATTATAAATCAGTAAGGTGATGATCAACAGTGCCAATATTCCGGCCACTGCGGAAACGATAAAGATCCTTTGCTTTTCCATGGCAAGGTTGTTCAGGTCCTGCTCATTTTTCAGCAAGACGATCTCCTTCTCTTTTGCATCCGTCTCAAACCGGGTTTGCATTTCGGCAATGGAACTCCTGTTGTCGGCATTGTGAAGGGTATCTTTTAACTCGGCCTGCAAGCCCATATATTTATATGCATTCATATAGTCCTTCTTGTTCGCATAGCTTTGAGCCAACAGGCCATAATTATCCATCAACTCATAGGTCATTCCTGCTTTTTTTGCAACTTCGACGGCCTTAAGGGAATACTCATGCGCCAAATCAAATTGCTTAAGATTGGTGTAAACACTTCCTAATCCTTGAAAGCAATATGCAAGGCCATAATCGTCGGGATGCACATCGAGAAGATCCTGCGCTTTTTTTAAATACAGCAATGCTTCTTTGTTCTTCTTCTGATTCATCAATACCACGCCAATGTTGTTGTACGTGCCTGCTAAGTTCTCATTCTCCTCTTGAAGTTTCGACGCTCTCAGGTAATAATCCAGAGCCGGATCATATCGCTTGGTTTCTCCGTAACATACCCCCAGATTCTTGTACGCGGCACCAAGGCCTGGATTGTCTTTCAGCTCGGAATAAATTGCAGCCGACTTTAACAAAATAGAAATAGCCGCATCGTAAGATTTTTGACGCATGTAAACAACCGCCATGTTGGTGTAATCGTTTGCAAGCCATTTTTTATTCCCGGTCTGATCATTGATCTTTGCCGACCGAATGTAATCGGTTAAAGCTTTTTCATAATTCCCCAAATACAAATTCATATTCGCAATGCCATGAAGCGCATCGGCCACGGAGGCGCTGTCTTTTATAGCAACTGAAATATCATAGTATTTTTTATAGAAGGTGATGGCTGTGCGGTAATCGCTGTTCTTTAGATAGAATCGGGCTTTCATCCTGTAACCTTCGCCGTGGTTCTGACCGTCACGGAAATTTTCGGAATGTAATTTTTCAGACAGAGCTATTGCTTTATCGGCATAAACAAGCCCGCTGTCCATGTTGGATGCTTTGTAATAAATCCTGGAAGTGAAAAGAAAAGCTTTCACCCTCACAGAATCCTCTCCGGAAGCCTTGATCACCCGGGCAACAGAATCAAGCTGAACAAGGGTCTGGGCATTTAATAAATTCAGAAATACGCAAAACAAGAATGAGAGTATGTGGCGTTTCATTAATCAAATATAGCCAAAAACCACACTCCCCTTTTATAAGAAATGGGAATAAAATAAACTCATAAAAAAAATCTCCGAAATTGCTGTCGGAGATTTTTTTAGTAGTGATTTTTGTTTTAGCAGTCTTTCTTTTTTATATATAGACCGAAACTTTCAAACAAAGAGCAAGTCCTATCTATTTCACTATCGTGACTGTTCCAATGTAGGCATGCTTTCTGTCGAACACATCTGTCAGTCTTACTTTCCAGACGTAGACGTCTTGTTGCGCGACATCTGCGCCACCGTTAGCTCTTCCATCCCACTTATCATATAAGTAACTTCCGTGGAAAATTTCATTACCCCAACGGTCGAAGATCCAGATATCGTAATCCACGATGCCGATACCGTCACCGAAGAAAAAATCATTCACACCATCATCATTCGGTGTCACGCAATTAGGAATATAGAAAGTAAATTCAGGGCCGATCTCAACCGGAATGACATAAGTAGCTATGCAACCGAAACTGTTCACGACGGTCAAGGTAACATTGTAAATACCGGGAGCTGTAATTGGAAACTGGTGTACGTTGTGCTGAGAAGTGCTGCTGGTTCCGTCACCGAAATCCCAAACCCAACTCACGATAGTTCCTGATGGAGTTGTACTCTGATCCGTGAACGTGATCAACCCTTCAAAGATAGTTGAAGAAGGCGGATTGGCCGTGAAGGATGCAGTTGGTACAGAAAACACCTGCACGAACTGAGAGAGCGCCAAAGTAGACGTACAACCATTATTGGAAGTAGCGGAAAGTGTTACATCATAAAAACCGCTAGTATTGTAACAGTGGGATGGGTTTTGATTAGGATCTGTGTTGGCCAAGCCGCTTGCAGGATCACCAAAATTCCAGTTTCAGCCGGTGATAGTTGCACCCGACACTGTTGATATATCCGTGAAGTTCACACAAAGCGGTGGACATCCCGGGGGTGTTGATGAGAAGGATACCACAGGTGATGGATAGAAAGAAAGCGTAACGTTAGAAGATGCGAACGGACAAGAGCTTGTTGAACTAGTAGATGTCAGCGTCAAAGTTATTGAGCCTCCTACAGTATCCGCAGCACTTGGAGTATAAGTAGCATTCAGTGTATTTGCATTAGGAGAAAATGTTCCTGTTCCTCCGCTCCAGGTTCCTCCTGTCGCGGAACCACCCACTGCTCCTGCCAAGACAACGCTTCCACCAAAACAAAGTGATTGAGCGGATCCTGCATTGGCTGTCTGAATGGCATCAACCGTAACGATCACGACATCCGTGGATGTACATCCTGACGCAGTGTTGGTAGTAGTGACGGTATAGCTATTTACAGATGAAGTCGGCCCCGGATTAGTCAATGTTACTGAAGGATTTGAAATGGTTGTGCTACTCAAGCCTGTTCCCGGAGACCATATATAAGTATCACCTGCTGTTCCGGCAAACCCCATGTTTCCGGTATTGCCTGTGCAGATCAACACGTCCGGCCCAGCATTGGATGGAGGTGCTGGGTTAACTGTTACAGTTGCAACTGCGGTTGATGAACAACCTAAAGAAGTGCCTGTAACGGTATAAGTACTGGTCACCAAGGGGGTAACATTAGCCGTAGTCGCACCGCTCACCGTAGCGCCAGCTGACCAAGTATAGCTGGTCGCTC
>JBKJQG010000012.1:0-2765 GCA_046594925.1 Bacteroidia bacterium | reverse complement strand
AAAAGGGTGTTGGGTTTGCGGAGCTGACAAGTCAGCACTGATTGGGAGCGGATGTGTTCCTCGTTTCATGGATTCTTTTACTTAGTTATTTAGTTTGATGGGAAGATTGCTCTAAATGATGGGACACGGGTTTATCAGATTGGGTAGGATGGGAACGCGGATTCGTGTTATTCGGCGGGGATGGAACGCGGATTGGACGGATGAGGCTGGTTGGCGCGGATTTTTAAAAAGGGTGTTGGGTTTGCGGAGCCGACAAGTCGGCGCGGATTGGTGGAATCTTTTTACCTAGTTACTTTTCACCTAGTCACTTAGTCGCCTTCACCTAGTCACCGCCCGTGGGGTTATTCCTGCGCTCTGTGAACTTGATGTTCTCTGCATGGGTTGCGTAGAGTTCGTCTGCCGGCACGAGAAAGTAATAGGCGTTGAATTTTTTATAAAAACGTTTTACGCCTTTGTCGCAGTAACCGCTTGCCCAAGTCACATCCAAGTAATACCAGGCTCCGTTGATCTTTACTTTGTTCCAGGTGTGGTTGGTGCTGAAGCTGTTCCTTTTTCTCAGTTTCTTGATCTTGTCTTTGTTCTCGCTGGCGCGGCCTTCTACTAGCTGACATTCGATCCCCACGCTTTTGCAGAATTCACGGAACAGGACGGAATAACCTTCGGCGACTCCTTTTTTATTTCGCAGGACCAGCATCGCATAATTGTAATAGTACTTGTCGAGCTTTGCAACAAGCTCTTCTGGTGTTTTGTAGGAAAGATTTCCCGTGGGTGTTTTTTTGCTGTGATAGGTCACGCAATCAAAACCTATGTTGTTGGTCATCCAGATGAAGAGCGCCCTCACTTTTTCTTCTTCACTTGTAAATGTGCCTGTGATTTCTTGTGCCAGAATGGGAACGGGTTTGTTCCTTCTTTTCATCTTTAGAATGAGCTGATCTACCTTTTTGAATTTTTCGGTCGCAGCGGAATCAGTATAATTGGAAGAATTGGTGTTTACTGCTGCCGGCTCTGCTTTTTCTGCAATGGAATCGACTTCCTGGGCAGATAGTGAATCAACAAAGAAAAGGAATCCGAATGCGATAATAAATCTGGTAAGTTTCAATGCTTATCTTTTGGTGATTACTCTCCCGTAATTTGCCTACTGCGCTTATGCTTCGACTACGCTCAGCATGACGTCACACTGAGCGTAGTCGAAATGTAAGAGCTAAAATCACTAGGGGATGCTCTCGGTTTTATGTGTCATTTTACTTCATTAAAGTTACGGTTATTTTCCGTAAATTTGCATTACAATTTATGAATACATTTTGAACACTATGGAAACAATGACACAAACCAAAAACAGCGCACAAAAGGCGGTTGAATTAGAAGATAAATACGGAGCTCACAACTATCATCCTTTACCGGTGGTTTTGGAGCGCGGAGAAGGGGTGTTTGTTTGGGATGTGAACGGGAAACAATATTTTGATTTTCTGGCTGCTTACAGTGCGGTAAATCAAGGGCATTGTCATCCGAAAATTATTTCTGCACTTGTTGAACAAGCACAAAAATTAACGCTGACTTCCCGCGCATTTTATAACGATTCATTGGGTGAATATGAAAGGTTCATCACTGCTTATTTCGGGTACGACAAAGTATTGCCGATGAACACTGGTGCTGAAGGCGTGGAGACCGCATTAAAATTGGCTCGTAAATGGGCCTATGAGAAAAAAGGTGTTGCGGCGAACGAAGCAAAGATCATTGTCTGCAAAAATAATTTTCATGGACGAACGATCACCATTGTTTCAGGCAGCTCTGATCCGGACGCAAAAACAAATTTCGGCCCTTTCACACCGGGAATTATTGAAGTGGAATATAATAATGTTGCTGCTTTGGCAGAATTGTTAAAAGATAAAACCATTGCCGGATTTTTAATTGAGCCCGTGCAAGGTGAAGCAGGAGTGGTGATTCCTGATGAAGGATATTTGAAAAAATGTTACGATCTCTGTAAAGCAAATAACGTCTTGTTCATTGCCGATGAAATTCAATCGGGTTTATGCCGCACCGGAAAAATGCTGGCTTGTGACCACGATGGTGTGCATGCTGATATTTTGATTTTAGGAAAAGCTTTGTCGGGCGGAACTTATCCTGTTTCTGCGGTATTGACCAATGACGAAGTAATGCTTTGCATCAAACCCGGACAACATGGTTCTACTTATGGCGGAAATCCATTGGCCTGTAAAGTGGGGATTGCTGCATTGACCGTTTTGAAAGAAGAAAAATTGGCAGAGAATTCAGAACGCTTAGGAAAATTATTGCTGAATGAATTAAAAGCCATTCAGACGGAGAATCCTGAATTGGTTAGATTGGTTCGCGGAAAAGGATTGTTCTGTGCGATGGTGATCAACGAACGCAATGGCAAAAATGCCTGGGATGTTTGTGTAGAAATGATGAAACATGGATTATTGGCAAAACCAACTCACGGCGACATCATTCGTTTTGCTCCTCCTCTGGTGATCACTGAAGAACAAATCATGGAATGTGTTGATATTATTCGAAAAAGTTTGAAGATATTTTAAATATTAGCAGCAAACCAGTCTGCCGTTTGTCAGGGACGCAAAAAAAGGAAGCATAAGCTTCCTTTTTTATTAATAAAAATTCTGCGTTGCTATTAGTGCTTTTGCTATCCATATAGAGCAACGATGAAACTTGTTAGGCCACCTCCAGGCGCTTGTATCTATGTGGTGAACTCGGTCACTTATGGCCTGCCCATTCTTGAACTTGTTCCAGTC
>JBKJQG010000145.1:0-6939 GCA_046594925.1 Bacteroidia bacterium | reverse complement strand
TTCAGCGGCTCTCTTTTCTTTTTCTTCGTTCTGGAAAGCCAATTCTTTGTTTGCTATGACGAGCTCCTCTGCACGTTTTTCTTTTTCAGCGGCTCTGTTCTCTTTTAGTACACTTTGAAAGGCCAGTTCTTTATTCGCAACGATCAGCTCTGCTGCTCTTTTTTCTTTTTCTTCATTTTGAAAAACGAGTTCTTTGTTTGCAATGATCAACTCTGCTGCTCTTTTTTCTTTTTCTTCATTTTGAAAGACAAGCTCTTTGTTTGCAATGATCAATTCGGCAGCTCTCTTTTCTTTTTCTTCGTTCTGAAAAAGTAATTCTTTATTGGCTATGATCAGCTCAGCTGCCCTTTTTTCTTTTTCATCGTTCTGGAAGTCCAGCTCTTTATTGGCAATGATAAGTTCAGCAGCCCGCTTTCCTTTTTCTTTGTCCTGAAAGGCGATCTCCTTATTTGCATTGATTAACTCATCCGATGCTGTATTTTTAGCCATTGTCTTTTGGGAATGAATTAATTTGTGCTGGAATTACCGATATCCTCGATCGGACTTCTGCGTTTATCTTTTAATTGCTTGAAATGGGAAGGGGAGAGGCCCGTTACTTTTTTGAATTGATTAGACAAATGGGCAACGCTGCTGTAATTCATTTTCCAGGCGATCTCAGTAATGTTCAGCTCTCCGTAGATAATGAGTTCTTTTATGCGTTCTACTTTGTGTGAGATAAGAAACTGTTCTATGGTTGTTCCCTGCACTTCAGAAAACAGATTGGCCATGTAGGTATAATCGTGGCTAAGTTTTTCACTCAAGTAATTCGAAAAATTTATTTTAATGACCTCGTCAGAATGATGAATCATTTCAATAATCACATTTTTTATTCTTTCAATGAGTACAGCCCTTTTATCATCCATCAATTCCAGGCCGGAAACGAGTAAGGCTTGTTTTAGCTGCCCTCTCTGCTCAAGGGAAAGGGTTTCCATAATCTCTACTTCGCCAAGGTCCACGACCATAAAGTGCAGTCCGAGTTTTTTCAACTCTTCTTTTACCGCCATTTTACAGCGGGCACTGACCATGTATTTGATATATAATTTCAAACGAGTGTGTTTTTAAGGGTATACAGACAAAGATGGAGTATTAAAATCCATAAATCGTTGTTTTTAACTTTAAATATTTACATAATTCACACATTTAGTGCGGAATCATACTTATATCCAGCCCATTCCGTACAAAACGCCAACTACAACCAATCCCATTGTAATGAAAGTCGTCAGGAAGGCTGCCATGAATTTCGATACGCCAAACTCTCTGACCATTATCCGGATCGGTTCATTGATGATGTATTCAACAACTCTGCTGATTTTTGCCCAAGAACCTGCGCTTTTTACAACAAATTCATTTGCACCGGCACGGAAGCTTTCAATAGCCACGGCCATGTCTTCATTCCCTGAAAGCATGATCACTTCGGTCTGAGGGTTGATCTCCTTGATCGACTTCAAAATCTCTACTCCATTTTCACCGGGCATGTGATAGTCTAAGATTACTATCTGCGTGTCTTTATCTACTTTACTAAGACAGCTTTCACCGTCTGTAAAAGTGGAAATGTTCATTCCGTCCCCAAATCTGTTTTGAAGAAATTGTCTTAATGTTGCAAGCAATAAACTGTTGTCATCAACAATAAATAGATTAAGTCCTTGAGTTTTCATGTGTCTGTTTTTTTAGTAATTATTTAACAAGACAAAGGAGGCCATTTAAAATACAAAGGAGTTACAGAGTTTTGAATAAACCTTGCATAATACTCACTTTTCATTTTCGGAGGACTTTTAGTTTTTGGTCGTTGATCGAGATGGCCAGTGCCTTTAAGATGCCTTTTTGCTCCAGTATCAGCAGTTTATAGGAGTTTAAAAATCTTGGGTGATTAAGCTCTTCCAATTTAGAATTTCCTTTCCGTTGCTTCTTTCCTGACTTTGATCACCTGCATATAATAAGATAGATCTATTAGATCCACTCAATTTAGACCAATAATCAATATTTTTAAAAAACTCCGTATTAACGGTTTTACCAGACTTAATTTCTATCGGTAGTAGTTTGCCTGCGTTATCAACTATAATATCAATCTCATGTCCTGTTTTATCTCTCCAATAAAACAGATTAATTGGTAACCCGGCATTGGTTCTTTTTTTGATTAGTTCAGTTACAACCATACCTTCAAAAATGGCCCCTCTTAATGGATGAGTATTCAGCTGTATGGTATTGCGGATCCCCAACAGATAGCAAACTAGAGCCGTGTCATAATAATAAACCTTCGGTCTTTTTACAATAGTTTTGTTAAAATTTTTATGATGAGGTTTTAGGAGAAAAATGATAAAACTGCTCTCTAAAATTCCTAGCCAAGATTGAATTGTTTTTACATCAACTCCTGTTTCCACTGCCAAAGCACTATTATTAAGTTCTTGGCCTGATCTTCCCGCCAATAATTTTATGAATCGTTCAAAAACAATGAGATCTGTTATGTTTTTTATTTGTCTAACGTCTTTTTCAATATACGTTCTAATGTAATTAGGACACCAGTCTGCTGGTGGGATTTCCTGATCATAAATTGGAGGATAAAACCCTTTCAACATTAGACTATCATCATCAGTTGGTAGCAATTTTGATTTTTTTAATTCTGCAATTGAAAATGGTAATAGATTAATATATCCAACTCTACCTGCAAGAGTTTGAGAAATTGTTTGCTGTAACAAAAAATTATTAGAACCTGAAAGAATAAACAATCCCTTCACTTTTGAGTTATCTAAAGTCTCCTGTAAGTATGAAAACAAAATTGGAACGCGTTGGACTTCATCTAAAATAGCTCCATTGGGATAAGACTCGAGAAATCCACGAGGGTCTTCCAAGGCAAAATTACGTGTATCCGGATTTTCTAGAGAAAGATATGGCTTACCTTTAAAAACGTGCTTTACTAAAGTTGTTTTACCAGTTTGTCGAGCACCGGTAACGGCAACTGCTTTAAATTTGGCCGCCAGATCTTTTAATTTATCTGCTGCAATTCGTTGAATCATAAAGCAAATATATGGAATTATATGGAATTGAATTCCATATAATTCCATTTTATTCTTGAATTGCAAATTACATATAGTAAATTCAGCCTTAACAAGTCCTGGACTGAACTTCAATATTCAGTATGAAAAACCTGAGAAAAACATATTTTATGAGTAAATACTATGTTGGGCAAGGACCCTAGTTTTGTTTCTTATAGTTCTGATTATTAGTGAATTAATGACTTTATCTTGACCCGACAATTATATCGGCAATTGAGAAGGGAGCTCTAGAAATTAAAATATTTGGGGCTTAATCCTCATTGGGGGCAATAAAAAAAGCCCCAAAACGGGGCTTTATTCGTTCTTCTTTGCTGAAGCTTCGAAGAACAATGTAGCGAGAAGGGGAGTTGAACCCCTGACCTCAGGGTTATGAATCCTGCGCTCTAACCATCTGAGCTACCTCGCCATATGGTTTTTGAGGGCGCAAATATACTGTTTATCTTCTCATATTAAATAGGAGCTTAAAATATTTTTAACAAAACATGATAATTGGAAGATTGATAATTTTTTATATATTGCGTGAGATTTGATTAAAAGTGCAATATCCGATGAGTAAGAAGAAAGCAGCACCGAAAAAGGTGAAAAAAAATATAAAATCAGCGAAGAAACCTGCCCGTCCGGCAGGCGGAAAGCCGGCTAAGCCTGTAGCTAAGTCTGTAAAGGCAAAGCCTGCAAAGAAAGTCGCTTCAAAACCTACTCGTCCGACAGGCGGGAAGCCTTCTAAGTCTTCAAAGCCGGTTAAAAAATCAGATAAACTAGCTAAAACAAAGGCCAAAAAAGTGGTCGTGCCTAGCAAAAAGAAAGCTGCGCAGCCTTCTAAACCTCTGCGTGCCGTAAAAGCAAAAAAGGTTGCAAAACCAGTAGCCAAAAAGCTTGCTAAACCAGCCCGTCCGGCAGTCGGGAAGGCAGTAAAGCCCCTAAAATCCAACAAAATTATTAAGAAGCCGGCAGGAAAAGTGGCTGTTGTGAAGTCGAAAGCTCCCCAAAAGACATTGAAGCCTGAAAAAGCAGTTGTTTTGGCACTTAAGACCGAAAAACCTCAAAAGATCAAAGTCCCGAAAGAAAAGAAACCACGTGGAAAAGGGGGCAGAAAGCCTAAGAGAAAGGACGGAGAGGATGATGAACCGGAGATCGTGCACGATGAATTAATCGAACAACTGATCCAGAGCACTAAAAAGAAAAAATCAGGACCTAAGGTTCCTAAAATATTGAAAACTTTTGTTAACCCGATGACTTCCCTTACTGTCGCTCCTTCTGAGAACGGTAAAAAGGCCGGATCTATTCCAAAAAAAGAACCGAAAGGAAAATTTGAACTAGAGTACGTGATCCGTACTTCAGCAGGTATCCTTTATGAATTTATCACAACGCCGAGCGGATTGTCAGAATGGTTTGCCGATGATGTAAACATACGGGATGGAATCTTTACATTCTTCTGGGATGGGAGTGAGCAAAAAGCAAAATTATTGGGCTTCAAGGAAGAAAAATTCATCCGTCTAAGCTGGGTCGATAAACCAGAAGGGATGTATTTTGAATTCCGCATCGAGAAAGATGAACTGACAGGTGATATTTCGCTGATCATCATCGACTTTGCAGATGAGGCGGCTGATATGCAGACTTCCAAACTACTTTGGGACAGCCAGGTGAATAAATTATTGGGTGTATTGGGCTCCAACTAATCTTTATTCGCTGTTGAAAGCCATTCTCAAAAACAATCTTTCATTTTTAATTCCTTATTCGCTCTTTCTCCTGACTGGAGCTGTTATCATCGTCGTCAATACCAAGGCCGAAACACATCTTTCTTTCAACTCATTTCATAATTCTGTATTCGACGTCATCAACACTTTTACCACTTATCTGGGTGATGGCTTTACCGCCACATTGCTGATTCTGATGATGCTCGCCGTTAAGTACAGGTACTTCGTCATTTGCGCGGCTGCAAATATTGTCTCCGCCGTCATTGCCCAAGCTCTGAAGCACTTTGTCTTTGATGATGTTGTCCGTCCTAAAAAATTCTTCGAAGGCATTCGCGACCTTTATTTTGTTCCCGGCGTGGAAAACCATTTGTATAATAGTTTTCCTTCCGGACATACGACTTGTGCTTTCGCCTTGTATTTTTCCTTTGCATTGCTTGTAAAGAACCGACTCTATAAATTTTTGTTCCTCGTTTTTGCTCTGATGACCGGGTATTCAAGGATCTATCTCTCGCAGCACTTCTTTGAAGATGTGTATGCCGGATCCATCATCGGTGTGAGTACTACACTGGTTGTATTTTATTTTGTGCAGAAGAAAGAGCACCCATGGCTGGAAAGATCACTTGTAAATTTCTTTAGAAATGAACGCTAGTGTCCTGAGATACAATATTTTCATAGCCCTTGGGGCCATCCTTTTGTTCGTGCCTTTTTTGGGAGCTGTGCATTTGTTCGATTGGGATGAAATTAATTTTGCGGAATGTGCCCGTGAAATGCTTGTCACCGGTGATTATTTTTCTGTCAAGATCAATTATCAGGCGTTCTGGGAAAAACCACCCATTTTTATCTGGATGCAGGCTCTGTCGATGAGTTTTTTCGGGATCAATGAATTTGCTGCGCGGCTTCCCAATGCTATCTGCGGTGTAACTACTTTACTTGTGTTTTTCAACATCGGCAGAAAAGTGGTGGATGCACGCTTCGGATTGCTATGGGTATTGGCTTATGCGGGTTCTTTCCTTCCTCACTTTTATTTTAAGTCGGGCATAATTGACCCCTGGTTCAACCTCTTTATTTTTTGCGGAATCTATTATTTCATTCTTTTCACAAATAACAAAAGTGTCCGCTTACTTATTCTGTCGGCTTTATTCATAGGGTTGGGCATATTGACAAAAGGGCCGGTTGCAGGCTTGGTATTCGCACTCTGTGTGGGTCTGTTCTGGGCCTTAAAACGGTTTCAATCCATCATAAGCATCAAGCATGTTATCGTATACGGACTTGCTGTTGCGACGGTCGGCGGATTGTGGTTCCTGATGCTTTATCTGACCGGACACGCGGAAATCATTAAAGAATTTTTTGTTTATCAAGTCCGTTTGCTGAATACGCAAGATGCAGGACATGGAGGCCCTTTCGTTTATCACTGGATCGTGCTTTTGATTGGCTGTTTCCCATTGTCGGTATTTGCTTTGCGCAGCTTCAGACGAAGTTCTTACGACACACCTTATCAAAAACATTTCAAATTGTGGATGCTGATTTTGTTCTGGGTGGTACTCATACTCTTCAGTCTGGTGAAAACTAAGATCGTTCATTATTCTTCGCTTTGTTATTTTCCTTTAAGTTTCTTGGCAGCGTATGCGATGTACAAACTTATGAGTGGAGAAATGAAATGGAAAAAAAGCACAAGTGTTGTTCTGCTTTCCATCGCAAGCATCATTGGTATCGCCATTTCAGCGCTTCCCATCATTGACAAATACAAACAAGCCATCATTGATGCGGATCTGATCAAAGACAAATTTGCTGTAGAGAATTTAAAAGCATCTGTTTCCTGGAGTGGAGTAGAGTGGCTGATTGGTTTCATTTTGATAGCAGGAGTAGGAGGAATGTTAATTCTTATTAAACAAGGAAAGGTCAAACAAGGAATTATCGGCATTTTCTTTTTTAGTCTGTTTGCGGTGAACATGGCCTCAGTTCTACTAGTTCCGCGTATTGAAAAATATTCTCAGGGAGCTGTAATTGAATTTTATGAGTACCTAAAGGGAAAAGATTGTTACGTGGAAACCATAAGTTTTAAAAGCTATGCGCATTTGTTTTATTCTCACAAACAACCCCAGGACAATGCCAACAGCTACAACTCCGATTGGCTGCACCATGGCGATATCGACAAG
>JBKJQG010000140.1:0-11374 GCA_046594925.1 Bacteroidia bacterium | reverse complement strand
ATGGTTTCCGGGGAGAAACCTGTCTGCAGGTACGCAAGGCTCCATAAATTGCAAGCCATTTCTTCCGTTATGGCTTTTTGAATAAAATGTGTGTTTTGCAAGTCGTTCATTTACCCTGTAAAATTGGATAAATAAAAAGAAGTTTTCAATACCTAAAAAAAGGTATTCTTATAGCTATCTTGGTTAGCCTCAAAATGAGCGTAAATCCCAGCCAGTCACCTAGTCACCTACCTAATCAGCTTTTACCAGCTTTTTGACCAGGATGCCGTTGTCGGTATGGATGTTCAGCAGGTAAAGCCCGTTTTTCACGGCAGATGAACCGAGATCAATGTCGATCCTATTTTCGCCTTCGGAATAGTCCGTTTTCGCAATGGTTTTCACTACTCTTCCCGTTACGTCCGTCAACTCGATACGCATGGTCTGAGCACTTGGCAAGTAGAAACTGACTGTAAAGGATTGGCTGAAAGGATTCGGGAAAACATTGAAATTTTTCTCATTCAATATTTGTTCGCTGATGCCCACGTTGCAGACTCCGGGAAGATTGACATCCAGCCAGGTAATGCGGTCGTTGATCCAGTTCTTGATGTTCAGGATCTCGCCGGGATAATCTGTAGCGAGCGGGCTCGGGTTGGGCCAGGTGTATGCCCCCAAGATGGGCCAGGCTGTGAAATGTCTGCCCTGTGCTTCATTTAAGTAAGCCGCCACGGAGTCAATATAATTGTTCAGTACCGGAATGCTCAGCGTGGTCAGGCGTAGTTCTTCCCAACGACAGCGCAGTTGTGCTGTATAGCTCGGGTCTTGTAACAAACGTGCCCACCAGAAATTGGGTTGCCATCCTCCCGGGCAAACAGATCCGATGTCGTAGGACCATCCGGAAGAGAGATTGCCCTCGCAATAGTCCGCATTCCACCAAGCCAGATTGAAATCCCAGGCAGGTCCGGCTTTTAATTTTCCTCCGCTGCTCATTTTATCTTTGTAAAAGTATGTACTCAGACGGTAGCCATCCACATTCTTGCTCACCTCATTGAGAATGAAATAATCTATGAACGAACTCACGCCAATGTATTTTCTGTATCCGTTTACGGGATCAGCAAAAGTGCTGCTGGTTAAAACAGCTTCTAGTGTATCTACGTAATTCATGATATAGTTTCTCTGCTGAGGAACAATCACACCGTTCTCGGGATATACGTGCACAAAATTTACTGCTGAACCATCAAGTGCGGGATAAGGAGATGTCCAGTAGCTTCCCGGCCCTTCATCCCGATCCACTTTAATGATGTAGCCTCCTGTCAATTGATCTCCGGAAATGTCGGTGGTCTGAAGCTTGGAAATGTCCACCCGGTTCGAATCGCGTTTTATTTTTTCCATCAGCACATAGATCCCTTGGTACTGGCCGTTGATTACTAGTTCGCAGAATTTTGTTTTGGATGCATAATGCCCGGTCTTGTTAGCAACGTCGTAACTCAAGGCATTCCGCAGACAAGTCTTGTCATCATAAGGAGCGTACAACACCCAGCTGTTCTCGGCTGGCAGGCCCAATACGATGGTGTCTTTTTTTACTCCGAGATTATCTCTGGTCTCAATTCCGTATGTCTTTTGCGGAAATCCGGAGGAGCTGGAACCGCGTGTTTCTATTCCTATTTTGTTGTTATAATTGTTAAACGGATCGGTAATAAAATTTCTAACTCCCGGACCATTGTAAATAATCCCCATGTTTGCAGCCAGTTTGGGCTCGTTGGGAATAGCTGCTCCGCCAGTGTTGATCACGACTATCGGAAGATCGGAGGATGGAAAGTTAAACGGAAGGGCAGGTGTGGTTCCGAACGTGAGACTCCAGTCGATTAAATTTCCCGTATCTGCTCCGTATGTATCTTGGATCAAAAGGGTCCAGACTCCATTCCCGTTCTGTCCGTTATTGTGCCCGCCAATGAATCCTTGTGGACGGAAGGTTCCCGTAAAGGGTGCATACTGTGTAACAATCGAATTGGCTGCGAAGGCATTCAGGCAAGTATTGGTGTAGTTGTCTCCATCGTAGCCGTTTCCAGTTGAAAGGTCAATGATGGTCCCGTCGGGCGATTGCAGGGAAATGTTCAGATCCGCATCCCAGGTATGGGTAATGTTAAAACAAACCGTTTCTAGTCCGAATACGGTATCAATGGTAGAAGGGCTCAATCCTGAAACTGTCATGGGGAAACTTACCAATGGCCCCCCATCAGGAATGGCGCCACCTGCAGAACTATAAAAAGTCTGGGATTTTCCACTGAACAGTGAGAACACCAGGGTCGAAAGCAAGAGTAATTTTTTCATCAATCTAATTTTACATAAATATAGAATTAAATTAAGAGATATTCAAAGGCCGGAGGCCCTACTTCGAAAATAACGAATTTGCAGTCCTTTCGGTGCAAAATTTAACTCATAGACACATAGATTTTAAAGGTTTGTTGGGGAGATGTAAATGATGGACATTATTCTTTTAATTGAAATTTATCAGGGCTTATCAAAAAGGGATAGAAAAATAAATTTTTTGCACAGAGGGATCTCTGCCTGAAGCCTGCTTCATCTATGCTATTTCAGGCGCCACTTTGCTAAACTATAAAAAAGGGTTGATTTTAGTGGGGAAGAGGGAAATGAATAGAGAATGACATAAAAAACGATGTGTCGAAGTTTATCCTGAGCGAAGTCGAAGGGTGTTAAGTTTTTGGAATGGAAGCTAAACTTAATTCGTGACGATGAACTTTCCTGTAGCAATTGTCTTTCCTGAATTGCTCAGCTTGTAAAAATACATCCCTTCGTTCATTCCCTCACTGGTGAGAGAAACAGAATTTTCTCCTTTAGGAATTCTTATAGTCTTTATTTTTTTTCCGAGCATGTCATACAGCGACAATTCTTTTTCAGATGAAAGATCATAAACAAAACTAAAAGTAGAGATCGAATTGAATGGATTCGGAAATACTTTCACGACAGCCATTTGGAGGTCGTGATTGGTAGCACTAAGGTTCCAACACAAACTCGGCAGATTCGTATCCATCCATTCGGAGCGGCTCTGAAACCACCATTTCAGGTAATCCACTTCCTCCTGATAATTTGCACCGATGAAATAATTCCAGTTCACATAAGTTCCCATAATGGGCCATAAAGTAAAATTCCGCTGCTGCGATTCGTTCAGATACAAAGCCACGGAGTCTATCCAATTGTTGACGTCGGTGGTTTTTAAAATGCCCATCCTCAATTCTGTCCAGCGGCATTTCATTTGATTGGCATAAACGGTGTCTTGCAGCATTCTCGACCACCAGTTTGGTGGCTCGGAAGTAAAGGTCGGACATACTGTTGCAAAATTGTATTGCCATCCGGTGGTGTCGTAGCCCTCGCAATAATCAGCGTTTCCATAAGAGAGGTTGAAATCCCACATTGGGCCGCATGTCAGTTTCCCTCCCTTGCTGTCTTTGTCCTTATACATAAAACTGCTGGAGCGGTATCCATCCACTGTTCTTCCTAATTCTTCCATCAGGAAAAAGTCAATGAAAGAACCTACATCCGTGTAAGCCCTGAAACCTGTGGTAGGATTTGAAAATCCAGGGCCGTACACGGCATTCTCAAAATCGGTAACGTAATTTTTGATGTAGTTCAGCTGCGGAGCGGTGAGTTCTATGTCTTCCGGATCGTGATAGAGAAACTGTACTTTCGTTTGGTAGGGCGACGTCCAGGCGGTGGAACTGCTGCCAGTGGGTTTGTCGACTTTGATGATGTAGCCTCCGGTCAAAGAATCTCCTGCATTGTCGTCAAGGTCCAGCTTCGCAATGTCCACTCTGTTGTTATCCCGCTTCACACGTTCCAACAGTGTATAAACTCCCATGTATTGATTGTTAATCACTAGTTCGCAATACACATAACGGGGTGAGTAGGGTTGCATTTTTGAAAAGAGGTTGTAAGTGATCTCGTTTCTCATCAATGTTTTATCCGGATAGCCTCCATACAAGATCCAATCGTTTTCACTTGGCATTCCTAACAAAGAAACATTTAATTTGCCCCCGAGCGCATCTCTTGTTTCTAATCCGTAAGATTTTTTGGGATACTGCTGAGATGTGCTGCCGCGGATCTCAATGGCGATCTTGCCATTGTAATTGTTAAAAGGATCGTTCGTGTAATTGCGAATTCCGGTTCCATTCCAGATGATGCCCATGTCGGCCGTGATCTTGGACGCATCTGGTATGATCTGCCCCGCAGTGCTCAGCACCACAATGGGTAAGTTCGAAGAATAAAAAGGAAAGGGTTTGGAGGGTGTATTCCCGAAAGTGATGTTCCAACTGATGAGGCTGCCGATGTCGCCGGAGTAATTGTCTGTAACCAACAGCTTCCAGGTGCCGTTACCGTTTTGACCATTATTGAGAGCCCCTATGTATCCTTGCGGTTTAAAGGTTCCGGTAAAAGGCGCAAAGGCACCGACTATGGAAACCGATGCAAAAGAGTTGAAACAGGTATTGGTGTAATCCGCTCCTCCAAAACCATTGGCGGTGGAAAGGTCCACGATGCTGCCGTCGGGCGACTGCAGGGCAATGTCCAGGTCGGAAACATAAGTATGGTTGATGTTGATGCAAACCGACTCCAGACCGAAAGTGGTGTCGATGGCAGAGGGACTGAGGCCGGAAACAATGATCGGAAAAGCCGCCTGCGGACCTCCATCCGGAATGGAACCTCCCGCAGCACTGGAATAGGTTTGTGCTTTGGAAAGGAATGCTGAGAATACTAAAATAGTTAGCAGGGTAATGTTCCGCATTTGCCTAATTTTACATAAATATAGGATTTAATTAACACAATTCAAAGGCAAAGGTTCCTACTGTGAAAATCGGAATTTGCAGTCCTTTCGATGAAAAATTTAACACATAGACACATAGATTTTAAAGTGAAGTGTGCAAATGTAAATGAGTGGGTTCATCGTCCTTTTTGAAATTTATTATGGGTAGCTCAAAAAATGGATAGAAAAATAGATTTTTTGCACAGAGGGTTCTATGTCTGAAGCTTGCTTCAGCTATCCTATTTTAAGCGCTACTTTGGTAAACTATAAAAAAAGGTTAATTTTAATATGCACCATTAACAGGAATAGAGAGATACATAGAAAAAACTATGTGTCTATGTGTTAAAAATTTTATGATTAGAACGTTGAACATTATGGAAAAGAGGTGGAGTGTAAATGGATGTGCGGATGAAAGTGTGGTGAACCGTTTGGCGGAGGAGCTGAAGATAGAACCCGTGTTGGCGAATTTATTGGTGCAACGTGATATAAAAACTTACGAAGAAGCAAAGAAATTTTTCCGTCCTTCCCTCGACGACCTGCATGATCCTTTTTTGATGAAGGACATGGACATAGCGATCACTCGTCTCGAAAAGGCGATCGCCAACAAAGAGAAGATCCTCGTCTTCGGCGATTACGATGTGGATGGAACTACGGCTGTGTCTTTAGTCTATTCTTTTCTGAAAAATTTGCCCGACTCCGAAGGTCTTGTCGATTATTACATTCCCGACCGTTACAAGGAAGGGTATGGAATTTCCTTTATGGGAATTGATTTCGCTAAGGAGAATAATTTCTCTTTGATCATTGCATTGGATTGCGGAATTAAAGCGATCGACAAAGTGGATTACGCCAACGAACGCAAGATCGATTTCATCATCTGCGATCACCACCGTCCGGGTGATACTTTGCCCAATGCGGTTGCGATCCTGGATCCCAAGCGGAACGACTGTACTTATCCTTTTGATGAATTGTGCGGCTGCGGTGTGGGATTCAAACTTGTTCAGGGCTATGCTCAGAAAAATAAGATTCCGTTTTCGGAACTGACACAATATTTAGATCTCACTGCTATTTCAATTGCTTCCGACTTAGTTCCCATTGTCGGCGAAAACCGCGCGCTCTGTTATTTCGGGTTGGAGCAGATCAACAAAAATCCTCGCAAAGGAATCAAAGCGATCCTTGATCTGGCGAATATTACTAAGGAGGTCACGATGAATGAATTGGTGTTCACCGTCGGACCGCGCATCAATGCCGCCGGAAGAATTGAGACGGGAAGAAATGCTGTTGCTCTTTTAATTTCCGACAATCACGCGGATGCAAAAATATCGGGAATAAACATCAATACTTCTAATACGGAAAGAAGGGTGCTAGATGTCAGCATCACCCAGCAAGCATTCAGCATGATAGATGAAAGTCCTGAATTAATAGCGCGCAAATCTACCGTTCTTTTTCATCC
The DNA here is from genome assembly GCA_046594925.1 of Bacteroidia bacterium. GTDB lineage: Bacteria > Bacteroidota > Bacteroidia > 2-12-FULL-35-15 > 2-12-FULL-35-15 > 2-12-FULL-35-15. The sequence goes on along the minus strand of JBKJQG010000140.1, from coordinate 5,132 downwards.
CGAATGGCACAAAGGTGTGATCGGGATCGTTGCTTCCCGCTTGATAGAAAGGTACTACCGTCCAACGATCATTCTTACGGAATCCAACGGAATGGCAACCGGCTCCGCACGTTCGGTAAAAGATTTTGATGTTTATGATGCCATCGAAGCTTGTTCGGATTTGTTGGAACAATTCGGCGGACATAAATATGCAGCCGGCCTGAGCATGAAATTGGAGAACCTCGCAGCGTTTCAGCAAAAATTCGAAGAGGTAGTCTCGGCTACCATCAAAGAACACATGCTGGTTCCCGAAATTTCCATCGATGCGGAATTAAAATTATCCGACATCACCCCAAAATTCTTCCGCATCCTAAAACAGTTCGAGCCTTTTGGTCCGGGTAACATGTCGCCCGTATTCATGAGCAAAGGCTTGGTCGACAAAGGATACATTCGAATTGTAGGGAACAACCATTTAAAGATGGATATTCAATCGGCAGAAAATCCAAAAGAAATTTTTTCAGCAATTGCTTTTTCCCAAGCTCAGCATTTTGATGCGATCCTTCGCAAGAAGACTTTCTCTGCTTGTTATGCCATTGAGGAGAATGAATACAATGGGAAGGTGACTTTGCAATTGAATGTTAAGGATATGAAACTTGATTAATTCCCGAAAAGGGTTAATTTTGATTGATGAGTAAAGCTGAAGTTTGTCAGACATATCTGCCTCAAATGGTAGGATATGGATGCAAAATGCAGGCATATAAGTAAGTTAGGGGCAACTTATAGAATGATCCGGCACGAATGAAAACGACACAAATGAAAAAATATTTATTCATTATTTTCGCACTATTGACGCTTTCCTCAAGAAGCCAGACTTCGGTTTATCATCCGATGCCAGATTCATCTTCTGTTTGGAATTTCCAACGTGATGTGTCTTGCAGTTCAGTTTTTTGGTATACTAATAATTTCTCCATCACTATTTCGGGTGACACTATAATAAGTAGCCAAACATATCATAAACTATTAAAGCCTTTTTTTACACAATTTTCCAACTCAACAAGTTGCACTGGTGGTGAAAGCGTTGGCTATCTTGGAGCATTTAGACAGGAAACAATAAATAAAAAGGTGTTTTTCATACAACCTTATGACTCTTTAGAAATGTTGCTTTATGATTTTAATATGCAAGTAGGTGACACAGTAAAAGGATATATTGAACAATTTGCATCACAAAAGGATACTGTTATCTCAATTGATTCAATTCTGGTAGGTAGCGACTATCGTAAGATGTGGAAGATAAATCAGGATTATAATATTTTTTTTATTGAAGGAATAGGGTCAACAAATGGTTTGATAGAACCATCAATGGCCGGCCTCATAGGAAATTTTGGAAGTGTTGGATTAACTTGTTTTCAGCAAAACGGACAATCGCTTTATCCTGATACCTCTAGTAATTGCGAACTTATAACATCTACTAACCACACAGACTATATTTCAAATCAAATAAATATTTATCCAAATCCATCTAACGGCTCATTCACAATAGATTTTGACAAAGCAAACATAAAAGAATTTAGACTGCACGACTTGTTTGGCAATCTAATTTTATGCAACCAGACAATTACTCAGTTCAAGATTAGTATTGACAATTTGCGAAGTGGAATGTACATTCTGACGCTTATTGACGAAGACAACAGAATGACAAATAGAAAAATAATAAGCAGCCCCTAACAAAACCTAAGCAAAATGCTGAGTTCTTGCAAGTTGCAAATGCATATTCAAAGATGCGCTCCGCGCGAAATATTTTGCATTTGCCATTACCTTTTGTACATTTAATAAAGTTTATCGGTTAAGACAATTTAGTGCTTTTAAATTCCGCACTTCGCTTAGCTTCAAACGTTATGGGTATGGCCAAGATCCGAGTGCCATTGAAATTCGAACTTATTTTTGTATCTTTAAAGTGTGAAAAAATCGACAAAATATCATAATGACTTTGTCATAGACGGGCTGACAAATTCAATTACAAATAATATCTCTGGAGACAGTTTTCCGACAGACGTTTCTCTCCTTTCCAAAAAGGACCTTAAGCAAATCAACAAGAAGAATGGGTGGCTTTTCAAATGGAAAGAGGAGCTTAGCTTGCCCGACAGAGAAGTTTATAAATTAACAATTGTAAACAATCCAAATATTACACAAGGAATAGCAAGCTTGACAATAAAGCCAGACCATGTTGTTATTCACTTAATTGAAAATGCTCCTTTCAACAAAGGAAAAGATAAGTTATATGAAGGTGTTGCCGGAAATCTTGTTGCCTACGCTTGCAGACTTTCGTTTCAAAGAGGAGCAAATGGATTTGTTTCTTTCCACTCAAAAACGAATCTTGTCGACCATTATATAAAAACTTTAAATGCCAGACACTATGGAAATCACTTGATGGTCATCGACACCGATTCTGCGCAAATACTTGTAGATAAATATTTTAAATCATAATGCCATGAAATCAAAAAAGCAAGAACTAGATGTTGACTTCATACAAAGCAAACCGCTGACCGAAGCAGAGGAGAAAGCATTAAGTCAATATATTAAAAAACTTAAAGACGGCAAGAAAAAATCTAATTCGAAAAAGGCTGCATGAGCGCTGCCCATAACTCGTGGCAAGCGAAAAAAGCGCATTTCACTTCGCAAGACATTTCTTTTTGATTTTTTAAATTCGGCTCCCCAAAAATATTTTGGTTAAAACGATTTCAGCACCTGCCCTGGGAACGTTATGTTATCTTTTTTAATCCAAAAATTAATTTCAATTTAAACTAACAGAATTTAAAATGTACAATTTCTCCTACTTCAAAGAAAAAGACAAGCAAACCATTTTAGATTTCCTAGAAGAAAATCCATTTGCTTTCATGACCGGTAGCGATCTTTCAGGTAAACAAGTTGCAACACAAATTCCGATTCTGATCGAAGAGAGGGAAGGAGAATTGTATCTGCAAGGGCACATAATGCGGAATACAGACCACCACAAAGCTTTCATGGAAAATCCCAATGCCTTGGTTGTATTTACAGGTCCAAGTACTTATGTAAGTGCTTCCTGGTACAGCAATTCGCAAATTGGTTCAACTTGGAATTACATGAGTGTTCATGTAAACGGGGATGTGAAATTCATGTCGAATGAAGGCTTAGTTGAGTTTATGAGAAAGTTGACTTTGAAATTTGAAAAAGGAAATACAAACTCAGAAACTTTCTACGATAATCTGCCAAGCAATTTTCTGGATAAAATGATGCCAGCGATTGTTGGTTTTGAGATCAAGGCCGACAAACTTAACAACGTCTTCAAGTTGAGCCAAAATAGGGATGAAAAAAGTTATCTGAACATCATTTCAAAGCTCGAAGAACAAGGCGGAAGCAGTGCCTTAATTGCATTGGAAATGAAAAAAAGAAAAACAGAATTATTTCCACCGGGAGCTGAATGGGACGGTTCGAAATTTGATTCCTAAAAATTAGAACATAAAGATCCGCTTAGGCTTGTTGGGCGGATGTCGGCTGAGAGTTCGGAAGGAAATTCGTTTTCATAAGGTGTGTTGTTAAATAAACAATATTGAAAAAGGGAGAAAAAGAAAAAACTAGCTGGGCAATGTGTCCCGAATGTCAAGGACGCGGAAAAAAAAGCAAGAAGTTGCGAAAGAGCGTGCGGCTCAGCCACCAGATGGCTTTGGAGCAATTTGAGAAAGCGAATGGTGAAGGGGAAGCTCCTGTTCGTCCAAAAGGTCATTTATATTCTTGCCTGGACTGTTCAGGATCCGGGCTTCTTCCTTCGTCTCATCCTCCAAAAGTAGATAAAGAAAACTATCCACACGTTGCCATTATCGGTGGCGGAATCGGCGGAGTGGCACTGGCAGTTGCTTGTCTGCATCGCGGAATCCATTTTACATTATTTGAACGTGATAACAGCTTCGATGCCCGGGCTCAAGGCTATGGACTCACTTTGCAACAAGCCAGACAAGCTATAAAAGGTTTGGGTCTTTCCACCTTAACGGAAGGAATCATTTCAACAAGACATGTGGCTCACACCACAGATGGAAAAGTGATCGGTGAATGGGGAATGAGAAAGTGGATGGGATTAGATGCGAAAATAGCTCCGAAGCGGACAAATGTGCACATCGCAAGACAAGCATTGCGCTTGGCTTTGTTGGAGCAACTCGGCGGAATGGAAATGGTGGCTTGGAATCATCAACTAGTAGGGTTTAAAGAAAGTGAGAATGGAAGTGTTGATCTGAATTTTGAAGTGGAGGGCCAGACGAAAAATGTAAAAGCAGATCTTGTTGTGGGTGCTGATGGTATCCGTAGTTCAGTCCGGAATATACTCATCGGAGAAGAGAAGACTCCTTTGCGTTACCTGGGAGTTATTGTCATCTTGGGTATTTGTCCTTTAAGTGCACTCCAAAGTATGGAGAGTCCTTTGCTGGATTCAGCAACCGTATTTCAAACCGCCAACGGAAATGAGCGGATTTATATCATGCCATACTCCTCCGACTCAGTGATGTGGCAATTGAGTTTTCCCGTGTCGGAAAAAGAAGCAAAAGAGTTGAGTGCAAGAGGAGTTCAAGCACTCAAAGAAGAAGCAGTTCGAAGAACTAAATGGCACGAACCAATTCCTTCGATTTTAAATGCAACTCAGGAAACAAAGATTTCCGGCTATCCTGTTTATGACAGAGAATTGCTCCAACCGGAATTATTGGAAAAAGGGGGTGGAGTAACTCTCATCGGAGATGCGGCTCACCCCATGAGTCCGTTCAAAGGACAAGGAGCAAATCAAGCTTTGTTGGATGCCTTGGCTTTGGCTCGTGCGATAACAAAAGGATGCAGACCCTTATCAAATTGGAGAGAGATCGGAATCAGAAAAAGTGTATTGACAGAGTTTGAATCAGAAATGCTGGAACGCAGTGCTATCAAAGTAAAAGACTCTGAAGAGGCTGCACAGTTTCTGCATTCCGACACGGTGCTAGATGAGAGTGATTCGCCGAGAGGCCGGGGTCGGAGTTCTAGTTTGAAATAGTACCGAAATCCAATAATCTCAGCAAGCTATTTTAGCTTCTTTTTAATATCTCCGGCTATTTTCCCTCCCGCTCTCTGATAGGCTCCTGTCGCTTCTGCCCAATTATACC
>JBKJQG010000098.1:0-17372 GCA_046594925.1 Bacteroidia bacterium | reverse complement strand
ATCCATTGAGCCAGTAGATCCGGTAGTACCTCCTGTTACAGGTGCATTGACAATTAATGGAGGGACTATCAATATCAACTCTAGCACAGCAACAGGAGGTACTACCGGATCTACTGGCTCAATGGATGTTTCAACGAACTGTACCATATCAGGCAGTTCGTTAATAAACATAACATCCAGCACAACTACAGGTGGTGGGGGTAGTGGCACTTTAAATGTTGCAGGAGCATTTTCAATGAGCTCAGGAACATTAAACGTCTGCTCTACTTCGGGAGCCGGTACAGGTGATGGACTTCTTAATGTCGATGGCAACTTCTCGCTTTCAGGAACTGCTGTTTTTAATCTTACGTCTTCCGCCACAACAGCAAGCGGTTTTGGTAAAGGAACACTTAACGTTGCCGGAACATTTTCACATACCACAGCTGCTGCATCATTTGCAAGAACCGCTACCCTTGCCGCATCCTTAGGAACAGTGAATATTGATGGGACAGCTGCTTTCACTCAAACACTTCAAAGTAACAGTGGCTTTTCCGGAACCATTACTTTTAATATTAGTCAGGCCGGATCGGCATCTGCCGTTGCAACTATTCCAACTTCTTTTGTCATCAATTCTGGGACAACGGTTAACATCAACGATAACTCTGCCAATGCTGTTGACCTGACAGTTGCGGCTGCCGCAACTTTTACAAATAACGGGGTAGTCAACTTAAATTTTGACGCAGAGCTGGATATGGTGGGGAATGTAGCTATGACAGGCTCAGGAAATTTTATTATGATCACCGATGCTACTTTATTAACACAACATACAACAGGGATTTCATCGACAGCTGGATTAGGATGTATTCAGGTAGTTGGAACAAAAACGTTTGCGGCCGATGGTAACTACACCTATTATGGCACTGCCGCTCAGGTAACGGGGGACGGACTTCCTGTCTCTATTACGGGAATATTGAATATTGCCAACAGTCTGGCTCCGGCAACCGGAGGAGTAACACTCACTAGAGCAACGACCATTCTTTTCGGACCGAACGGTGGAGGAACTAACGGACAACTTTCTTTTGGTGGCACTACAAATGGCAGACTTATCACCACGCTCGCAAACATTATTATTCTTGGAGACGATGTAACAGCTAGCCCGATTGGCGGAGCAGCGGCAAAATTTGTTGACGGGCCGATCAAAAAGATCGGGAATGATCTGTTCATTTTTCCAACCGGAGACGTTTACCAAGCGCAGCTTACTTACCCTACAACAACTTATACATCAACAGCAAAATGGGCTCGGATCGAAATTTCTGCCCCGACCAATACAACGGATGAGTTCATTGCTGAATATCACAAAGTGGACGACCCTTGCAACGTTTCTCAGGTGGTTAGTCTGACAAATGGTGTGGGCATAAACAATGTCAGCTGGAAGGAATATTGGGATCTGACTAGAACTTCTGCTGCAGCGGTTACCCCTACTGTTAAATTATATTGGCAGAACGGATCTGTAGCTGCTGCCCCCGGAACAGGAAGTGCTATCAGTTTACTAAGTGATTTGCGTGTCGCTGAATGTATTACCTCAACCTGGACCAATAAAACGGGAACAGTTACTACAACAGGAACAGTTGCTGGCCCGGGAACAATTATATCTACAATCGCAACCACCTTTACAACCAACGTAGTGATGCCATTTACTTTTGGCTCTGCTGCGGGAGTCAATCCTCTACCAGTGGAGCTGCTTACTTTCACAGGAACTGCCATTACCGAAGGAAACCAAATCGACTGGTCAACTGCTACTGAAACAAACAGCGATTATTTTGATTTGGAAAGAAGCAGCGATGGAAACTACTTTGAAACAATATATACGGCAGAGGGACAAGGAACTTCCACTTCACTTGTACTTTACAATTATTTAGACGCCGCTCCGCTTCCAGGAATGAATTACTACCGTCTGAACCAAGTTGATTTCGATGGAAGACATGTTTACTCTGACATCATATCTGTTGACCGTGTAGGCTACGAAAATGCTACCGTAAACGTTTATCCGAATCCAAGCAATGATCTCGTGAACATTATTTCTTCTGAGAACATGACCTCGATAACAATCTACAACATGCTCGGCGAAATTGTATTCATTAGCACATCCGAAGAAAAAAACTTTCAATTCAATCCGATTTTAAAAGGAATTTATCTGATCAAAGCCACCTCCAAAGACGGAAAAGAAACCGCTGTAAGGTTTGTCCGAAATTAGATCTCATTCATAAAAAAAGAAAGTCCCGCTTCGTATTTCACAAAGCGGGACTTACTTTTTTTAATTCAATTCTAGTACGGATGTACCCAAGGAAGATTTCCTTCTTTCGGCTGAATGGTCAGCACGGGAATTTTCGAATGGTTGATGATCTGCTGAGCGAATGTTCCCATTAGCCTTCCAGTAATCGCTTCATCCTGATCAGTCATTATCACAATCAGGTCGGCATTCACTGTTTTGGCATAATCATAAGTTGTTTTGGATTGATTCTTCCCTTCAACGGTCTTGCGGGTGTATGGAAGACCGCATTTCTTTAAATACTCTTCAATTTGATCCAGTTTGATCTCAAATTTCTTACGTTCTATTTCATCGCTTCCATCAGCGAGTCCAAGGATGTGAACTTTCGATGCGAAATGTTTAGCAAGCACAATCGCGTGATTCACCTTCTGACGTGAATGCGCAGAATCATCGATTGGAAGTAAGATGTCCTTGAAACCAAGCTTGCTGGCGTGTGCCTGAACGGAGATGATCGGACATTCCGACTGTGTGACCATTTTGAATGTATTGCTTCCGATGAAGAATTCAACAACACCCGAAGTACCGTGTGTGCCCATCACGACGAGATCCACTTTATGTTCTTTTGAAACAGCAAGAATCTCATTGAAAATTGTTCCAGTTGAAGTGATGTAAGTGGATTTCACACCGTACTTTTTCAGGATGTCCGATGCCACTTCTGATAACTTTTTCTCAATAGCATTCATCAGGTCCGTAGGTTCCGAGATGCGCAGCTCTGGAGCGACGATGCTGAATTGTTCCCAATGCTTTTCGACCACGTGAAGCAATATCAGATCAGCCTTGAACAGCTGAGCCATAAAACCTGCATGTTCGATAGCGAGAAGAGAGGTCTCAGAAAAATCGATCGGAATCAGGATCTTTTGAATGTTGAATGCTTTCATAAATTTAGATTTAGTTTAGTAAGGGTTAGGAAAAGAAGTCGTATCTTTTTTATGAAGAGGGCGTATGCTCAGCACAGGAATCTTGGAATGGTTGATGATTTCCTGCGCGGAAGAGCCGATGAAATATTGTGTAAAATCAACTTCCTGTTGGGTCATAATCATGATCAGATCGCCTTCCACTTTCACAGCGTACTCCAGAATATTTTCCGCCAATGTCTCTTCACCCTTGATACCTTTAATGATCTCAGCAGAACATTCAATGTCTTCTTTTTCCAGGAATGCTTTTACCTGTCCGAGTTGACGTGTGAGACGGTTCACGACAAACTCATCCGTAGTAAAGAGCACAGATACCACACGGATGGTCGCTCCTCCGAAGAGTTTGGAAAGTTCAATGGCCTTGGTGACCTTTTCGCGCGTTTCCTTGGAAAGATCCAAAGGAAGTACAATATTTTTACAGCCTTTCCGATGGTGTTTCCCTTTGATGGTGATGACGGGAATAGTGGACTCTCGTGCTACTCTCAGCGCATTTGAACCGATGAACCTTTTCCTTTTTCCATCATCGCCATTGGTCCCCATTACTATCATCGTGGCATTGATAAGTTCGGCAACCTCAGCCACTTTTTCGTAAATGCTTCCTTTCGCCACGAGCGTATTCACCACCAGCTTTGCTTTTTTCTCAACTGTACCGGCCAATTTGTCCAAATCTTTCTGCACTTTCTTCTTTATGTCTTCATTCTGCTCCTTGGAAAAAAACTTCGCCAGCGCTCCTCCCTCTTCTATCACATGCAACAAAGTGATCTCTGCATGGTATTCACGGGCTATATTGAAAGACTGCTCTAATGCTATCAGGGATTGTTCGGAGAAATCAATGGGAACTAATATTTTATTAGTAGACTGAATCATAATTTTTAAATACTTTTGGAGTATGTCTCACAAATTAAACGATTATTAACCTATTTAACAAATATACATTCACATTTTTAAGTCTAAAAACATGAACGATCGCATAGCAGAAACTGAACTCATTCTAAATCCCAACGGAAGTGTCTATCATCTTCAGCTGCTTCCTGAAAACATCGCTAAAAACATCATAATAGTTGGAGATCAGGGAAGAGTGGCTGCAGTATCCTCCTTCTTCGACACCATTGACTTCAAGACCCAGAACAGGGAATTTGTGACTCATGCAGGCACATACAAAGGCGAACGGATAATGGTGATTTCTTCAGGCATAGGAACAGACAACATAGATATTCTGATCAATGAACTGGATGCGGCAGTGAACATCGACCTTAAGACAAGAACCATTAAAAAGGAACATACAAGCCTGAACATAGTAAGAATAGGCACTTCAGGAGCATTGCAGCAAGACATTCCAGTTGATGGCTTTGTAGTCTCTACTTACGGACTGGGGTTCGACGGCTTATTAAACTATTACCAAGACCTTCCAAAGGTGAACGACAATGAAGTTTCAGAAGCCTTCATAAAACAAACGAATTGGGACAAAAACCTACCTTTCCCCTATGCCGTGAAAGGCTCACAGAAGCTCATAGACAAGATAGGATTCGACCTGATCAAAGGCATAACTGCCACCGCACCAGGGTTTTACGGTCCGCAGGGTCGAAAATTGCGTTTGACACCCTGGGTTGCAGATTTTAATCAACAATTGACCGATTTCAAGCACAAGGAAAACCGCATTACCAACTTCGAAATGGAGACCTCCGCGCTCTACGGTCTTGGAGCACTCTTAGGCCACGAAACCTGCACCGTTTGTGCCATTATAGCCAACCGTGTGGCCAAGCAATACAGCAAGAATTACCACGTTGCAGTGGAGCAATTGATACAGCTGGTGCTTGAGAGATTAACAAAGTAAGGTTGAAATCTTCTTAGGCAAGCCAATAAATACCTTGAACTTGCGCTCTACTTTTGTTGCAAATGTCCACAGACGTATGAACAAAAAGGAAATCTTTGCTCTCATCAGTTTACTTGACGATCCAGATGAAATGGTGTTCAGGGAAGTAAGCATGAAGTTTTTGTCGCTAGGAGAAGAAGTCATCCCCGTTTTAGAAGACGCCTGGGAGCACTCCTTCGACACGCTCATACAAAACCGGATAGAGAACATCATTCATCAGATACAATTCGATCTCATCAAAGATGCTCTGAAAGAATGGTCACATCCCGAACAACAGAACTTGTTGGAAGGAGCCCTGCTCATAGCCCGTTATCAATATCCCGACATTGATCCAGCAAAAATCAAGAAGCAGATCGATCAGATCAAGCAGGATGTGTGGTTAGAATTGAATGAGAACCTAACAGCTCTTGAAAAAGTAAAGATCATCAATCACATTTTATTTGATGTCCACAATTTCAGTGGCAACACCACCAATTATCACGCGCCTCAGAATTCCTATATCAATAACGTGCTTGAAAGCAAAAAAGGAAATCCTCTCTTGCTTTCCATCATCTATACAATCATTGCGCAAAACCTGGACATTCCGATTTACGGTGTGAATTTGCCGGAGCATTTTATTCTTTGCTATGTTGACATTGAACACATGGGAGTTCCTTCCACAGAAGGTAACGAAGGCAGCAATGTATTCTTTTACATTAATCCTTTCAGCAAAGGGGCGGTATTCGGACAAAAAGAGATAGATGCATTTCTGAAACAGCTGAAACTGGAACCGCTGGCAATCTTTTACGAACCTTGCTCCAATCTGGAGATCATCAAGCGCCTGTTACGCAACTTGGTTTCTTCTTATGAAAAATTAGGGTATCCCGATAAAAGTGAGGAATTAAAAAGCTTATTGGGTTCCTTAGGATAAATCATACCATTATCTTCTTCAGCGTCTTAAAAATAATCCTCAAGTCAGTGGATATGCCTTGCTCCGAAATGTACTTTTTGTTCAGTTTCAATTTGGCAGGCATGATCTCATTGATGTAAACTAACTCTGGGTTTTGAGCCTTGGCCAGCAGTTCATTCTCATTGCTGTACTCTATGCTCGCGTAATCTGTAATGCCGGGCTTTACGGAAAGGACCAGCTTTTGCTCTTCATTATAAAGGTCGACGTACTTTCTCACTTCCGGACGCGGACCCACCAAACTCATTTCTCCTGAAAGCACGTTCAATAATTGTGGGAGTTCATCCAGCTTGTACTTCCGTAACGTGTACCCGGCCTTTGTAATGCGACTGTCGCGGTTACCTACCGTAAGTAATCCGACATTTTCAGCATGGGTTCTCATCGAACGAAACTTCAATAAACGAAAATCTCTGCCGTCTTTTCCAACCCGGACTTGTCGGTAGAATACACCTCCTTTGGAATCAACGGAGATCAAAATGGCTATGATGAGAAAAGGAATAAACAGGATGATCAGCCCAATCAATGAAAAAAATATATCGAAGAGGCGCTTCAGCATCTTAACCTATTACTTTTTTAACAGATTCCGTAACGGCTGCAATCACCCTTTTTACTTTTTCATCGTCCAGGTCGACATAAACCGGAAGAGAGATCTCGCGAGAATAATTATCAAAGGTCACCGGATAATTTTTAATATCATATCCCTGCTTCTTGTAAAAACTCATCATAGGAACAGGAATAAAGTGCACGTTCACTGAAACATCAAAATCGAAGATCTCTTTAATGATCGCATCTCTTTGATCCTCTGTGATCCCTTTTATTCTCAAGGCATACAAATGGTAGCAGGAGAGCTTGTCGTTGGTTTTGTATTCCGGGAGCTGAGCCCAGCTAAATTGTGAAAATGCCTGATCGTACTGTTTAAAGATGTGTTCTCTACCTTTAGAAGTTTCCGAATCGTAACGTTCCAATTCCACCAAACCGATGGCCGCCATAATGTCGGTCATGTTGCATTTATAACCTGCTTCCACAATATCGTAACGCCAATTGCCTTTTTGAGTCTTGGCCAAAGCATCCTTATCCTGTCCGTGCAAAGTTTTTATACAAAGTGCTTTGTATACCGCGTCATTATCAAAAGGTGCCGGTAAATTCAGTGCCACCCCGCCTCCTTCTGCTGTTGTCAGGTTCTTCACGGCATGAAAGGAAAATACGGAAATATCGGTCAGCGACCCCGCCTTTTTTCCTTTGTAGCTTGCTCCGAAAGAATGCGCCGAATCGGAAAGAATGAGAATCCTTCCCAGCATCTTTTGTTCTTCTGAGGCCGCCGAAAATTTATCTTTGTGTTTTATCACCAGGGCATTGATCTCATCGTAATCACAAACGTGCCCGCCAAAATCAACGGGCATGATCACTTTTGTTTTTGCCGTAATTGCTTTTTCGATGTTGGCAATTGAAATATTAAAATCGTGGGGGTTAACGTCCACAAAAACAGGCTTGGCACCACAATGCATCACCACGTTAGCTGTCGCCGTATAAGTATAGGCTGGAAGAATTACTTCATCTCCTTCTTTGACTCCATACCATCTAAGTATGATCTCCAGTCCTGCTGTCGCACTGTTCAAACACAAAGTTGCTTTGTTCCCGCAATACTTTGTCAGCTCCTTTTCAAACAGCTTGGTTCTTGGACCTGTCGTTATCCAGCCCGAAAGGAGCACTTTGGTTACTTCATCAACAATTTTCTGATCGATGTGCGGCGGTGAAAATGGAATCATTGGAAATGGTAGATTTGTGTGTTATTCTTATTATTTTTTGTCCGGTACAAAGTTAGTACAAAAGCAAAGTAATGAATTAAAAAAAGCGTAAAACATGACACCTGCCTGTACTTCCAGCATAGACTCCGGCATGAAATTAAAAATGATGATCAGCAAAAAAGCAGCGTAGATGACGTTCTGCCTTCTAAAAGCGGCAAAAAGAGGGGCAAACAAACTCAAAACCAGTACTAGTAATCCAATCATACCGAGACTCACAGCCACCTGGTAAAACTCATTGTGAGCATTCAGATTGTGTTCATAAGCACCATTCATTTCCTGTCTTTTATACTCCTTCATCAGTTCATCTTTGGAATCTCCCGTACCCACGCCCAAGACAGGATGCTCCGAAACAACTTCCCTGGCCGCTTGCCAGATCAGCAGTCTCACAGCAGTACTTTCAATTTCCGAATTATCCTTGGGAGGATTGGAGAGTGCATGCACGGCATTCTGAACCCGGTCCCCTATTTCAGGAACAAAACGGACGAGTGAAAATACAGAAGTGGAGATGAGAGCCAATACGATCGCCCCGACCAGAAGCTTTCTCCTGGAAATGATGAAATACACTGTAAAACCAACAAAGATCAGGATCAGCGTGAGCAAGCCCATTTTGGAGGACAACAAAATAATTATGAAAGTGAAATAGAGAATGATGAGACCGGAAATCACCGACGTGATCCTGCGTCCTTTCTCTGAGCGTAAAATACCCAGCAGCAGCCAGGCTATGGAAAGATCCAAATACATCGAAAGGTAGCTCGGATGCAACAAGACTGAAAAGGCTTGGTAGAAAAAATGATTTTCTGAAAGGCTGAACCAAAGGTAAGCTGCCCGGGATAACAAGAATAGCGAACTCAGGATGCCACCTGCGACAAAGAACAGAAAAATGTTTCTAACCTGAAAATTGTTGAAAGGACGGCTTGCAAGAACGATCGGGAAAATGAACAAGGACAGCTTGACCTGCAGGTCGAACAAACCAGAATCCATGTTAGACGTGTAAGCAATTCCGCCTAAATGAAGTACAAAAAAAGCAAGGAATAAAAATGAAAATTTATTTTGAAGCAATGTCTGAAATTTATTTTTAAAGTCACCTTCCACCAGCCAGTTCAGCAGCAACAAGGAGATGAAGATGGGCGTGAAGCGTGCAAAAGGCAGGCACAGCGCTATGATGATCGCGAGATAATAATGTGCTTGTATATGAAATTGCTTTCGTCTCATCGTGTAAGCGCTTCTGATTTTTTAATTTTTTTGCCTAGAATAAAAAAATCAATGATCCCTTTTAAATAACCCCATCCGTAAGAAAAATGGAGGATGAAGAAAACCTTTTGAATGTGTGGGATCTGAAAATTTCTACTCGCTGAATTCCATGCGAATAAAAATCCGCCGACAGCATAAAGCAGCAACCCGATCAAGTAGGAAACGAGAAAAAGATATCCGAATAAGAAACTGATCACTCCCAGAATCAGATACAAAACGAAAAACAAAGGGACCAATTGTCTGAAGGTCGTCACCGTTTTGTGTTTCTTATTCACGTAAACTTTCCAATAACCATATTGCTCGTATTGCTTGAAGAGTTTTTTATACGAAGCCCTCACATAATATTTACTTCTGATCTCATTATACAAATATATTTTATACCCGGCGGACGTCACACGGTAATTAAGTTCATCGTCCTGATTTCGAATCAACTCTTCGTCAAACAATCCCACCTTATCAAACACTTCCCGTTTATAAGCTCCGAAAGCTACTGTATCCACAATTCCATCTCTGTTACCGGTTCTGAAATGGGCATTGCCTACACCGAAACTGGATGACATCGCCTTTCCGATGACTTCAGCGGTTTCGTTCTCATATACATTCTCGATGACTCCGCCGGTGCAGCCGATCTGTGTTTCAAAACTAAAAGCCTCTATGCACTTGGAAACATAGTTAGGGTATAACTCCGAATGTGCCCCTAGAATGATCACCACATCACTCTTGGAAGCATTTATCCCAAGATTTAGCGCATAAGGTGTGGTCTGCTTTTCATTTTTCAGAAGATGAACATTCGGATGAGAAGCAATGTGTTTTTCCACGTGGGTCACCGTTGAATCTGTGCTAATTCCGTCGCAAACAAATACTTCTACTTTCGCATCCGCATAATCCTGCACCATGATGGAATTCAGACATCTGATGATGTAATTTTCCTCATTTCTGCAAGGGATAACTATGGACACCGTTTTCAATGTGAAAATTTTATTTTTTTAATATGATTTGATTGTATAGTTCAAGAGTGTCTGTAACATTCTTAGAAAATTCAAAGTTTTCTTTAACAGAGGCGCGCCCCTTCTTTCCCATTTCTTCGCGCATAGTCTTGTTAATTACAAAAGTCTCGATGGCTTCTGCGGTGCTATCCACATTGTCCGCTTTCACTAAAAGGCCTGTATTTTTGTGTTGCACCACTTCTTTTAATCCGCCAATGTTACTAGCTACCACGGCCTTCTCAGAAGCCAGAGATTCCAGCACAGAAACACCAAAACTTTCATTCCTCGAAACATTCACAAAAATATCGATCATGTTGTGATAAGCAGGCACCGATTCATAATTGACTTTCCCGGTAAATACTGTTCTTTCCTCAAGATCGAGTTCAGCAACGAGTGCCTTCAAACTCTTTTCCAAACTTCCTCCACCAACAAGCAGCAATCTCAGGTCCTGATCTTTGTGCTTTTCCGAAACCTTTTTGAATGCCCGGATCAAGATGTCGATTCCGTAAATAGCCTCCAACGATTTGATTGTTCCGATCACGGTGCTTCCTTTCGGAAAAATGCTTTCAACAGCCATGGGGCGAAAAACTTCTGAATCGATCCCAAAAGCGATCACCGTAACTCCTGTGTCACTCAACCCATTTATAGCTTCCCGGATTGCATTGCTCGTAGCCAATACTTTATCCGCTCTTTTAAAATTGAATTGAATGATCTTTTTGTGAAAATAACTTTTATCCGGAAAATCCATTACGTCACTGCCCCAGGCGGAAATGACATAGGGATGAAATTTACTCAAGGCTCCAATCAAGCCATAACTAGTCGCATAGTGGGCATGCAGCACATCTGGTTTAAAACTTTCGATCACCTTCTTTAGCTTGGGCACAACTTTTATGTATTCCACTTTTGAGAAAGCTCCCTTCGAAAATGAGCCTTCTTCTTTTTTCATTGTAAATAAAATTTTAACACCCGGCACTTGCTTGTACCATTCATTCACCGGCAGGGAAAGCGTAAATATGCCCACCTCGAGCCCCCTGTCGGCCAATGCGGTCACCCACCTTTGGGTGTGAGCAGAATTGACATCCGATAAAATTAAAATCTTCTTCATTTTAATTTTTTATTCCTTTTCGTTTATATGAATAATAAATGCTTCTCATCAACTCTATTTTACGACTCCAAGGCAGGTGGATAGATCTGAAAAGCTCTGACCTCAAAAAGTACTGCAAGCCTTTTCTTCCGCCAAAATAATTAAAACACAAACGAAACCACCGCTCCAAGATAATCTTTCCTAGATAACTCTGCTCCACTGCATTTTGCCTTTTGGCTGAAAGCGTTATTTTTTTGAGCCAAGCTTCCGCTGCCATCACTTGTTCTTCCGATGCCGCTTTTTTCCCATTGCTGATCAGGTTGTGAAGCAGCAGCTCATCAACTGAAGGGAGAATATTGATATTTTTTAGGTGCCGCTGACGCAATGCATCTACACTCTTCATTTTATCACCCACCAAAGCAGGGTTCTCCGTAACCTGATTTTCATGGACTCTGTAAGTTAGCAAAACCGCCGGAATATTAGCAAGCCCAGCATGTTCGGAGATCCTGGACCAGAGGTCGTAGTCTTCCGCATGAATAAAACGACTATCGTACTTTAGCCCTTTCTCTCTTATCAAACTCGTTCGCAAAATAGCGGAAGGGTGAGCTATAGGGCTATTAAAGATCAAGTATGAGGAGAGCTCTTCTGCCGTCAAAGGAAAATCTGCTACTGCCTTTTTGCCATTCAAAAGCAAATAATAATAACTACCACAAACAGCTACTTCAGGGTGCTGATCCATGAAGTCAACCTGTACCTTCAGTCTGTTTTTGAGACTCAAATCATCACAATCCATACGTGCAATGTATTGCCCTTTTGCCAGATCAAACCCTTTGTTTAAAGTATTCACAAGTCCAATGTTCATCTCATTATTCACCAAACGAATCCGCCCGTCGGAAAAAGAACGGATAATATTTTCCGAATCATCTTTTGAACCGTCGTTTATGATTAGGAATTCGAAATCAGTAAAATCCTGACACAAAATGCTTTCTATAGCATCCTTCAGATACTTCTCTCCGTTATAAACGGGCATCAAGACTGTTACTTTCGGGTCTTTCATAATCTTATCCAGGATGCAGGAATCAAATCTTTGGTGTTTTTGCTGTCGGACTTAAACCAATGCTTCGGAGCGATCACCGTTTTTCCTTCGTTCATGTTCAGCCAGGCGCCCCACCAGCTGAAGGAACTATTTGCAATGATGTTGTGCTTGCAGAGGCTCATCAGGTAAAGGTCCTGGTAGCTGTCCTTACCGCTGTTGTGTGTCACATATTTCACTTGCGGAGTGTCTCCTACATTTCTCCGGAACCATTCCGGCTCGTCAGAAAAAACATAAAAAGTGCAATCGCGGTGAGCTGCATTCATTTTATCGATCGCTGCTTTGTAATATTTTTCACCGCAAATGGCGTAAATGTCACGGTTCAGAGGAATGGAAATGTAGTCGCCCTTGCGCACGTGGATGCTGACGGAAGTTCCCTCGCATAGTTGTTTTGCCAGTTCTTTTGTTTCAGAAGAAAGCTCAGACGGACGCAATTCTTTCAAAAGCTCTTCGCGGATCATGCTGAAATAGTTTTCACTTTGCCAATAACCATCCAGATAGCAGTCCTTGGGAGCCGTCAAAGCTTTAGAATAAAATTCGAAATGCCGTTCCCTGATATACAGTTTGTTCAGACCGACCGGTAAGAAAAGCAGATCCAGCATCTTTCCGGCTTTCCCTTTTTGATAAGCTTCCAGCTCCTGAGAAGAAGCCACGTCTAAGTTCAATCCCATTTTATTCAGCTCTAACTCCCGAACGGTTCCGTTTTCTGACAGTGCTTTTGTGTGCAGCCCTGTAATGTCGACCTTCAATTCCGTTTTGTGTTTTATCGCAAGGTGCCTTGCCATGGCGTATTGGAAAAGCTGATTCCCTAACCCACCCATGAGTTTCACTATGATCATTTGAAATAGGTTTTCAGAGTGAATATGTGATCAGTAAACGATTTCTTTTTTAACCAAAAGACAATCTTCTTAAGAAAAATCGCACTTTTCATAGAATCAAAAACTTCGCAGAAAAAATCATTCGATGACGTTGATACATTAACAATCGCTTGAAGTTCCGTCAACCCTTTGATACCATATTTATGAAACAGCAATTGAAACAACAAAGAATATTTTTTAAGATTGTTTTTTTTATCGCCAAGCTTTTCAAACAAATAAACATGTTCTTTTACCTGCACTTCCATGTCGGAATAAACAGCCTGCGTGATCTGTCCATCCGCCCCATGCACCGTGCAAATAAGCGGCTCTTTACTAAAGATCAACGCAGGATATGCATTGATAAGACGGATGTACCAATCCACATCTACCAGCCATTTCATAGACTCATCAAACAGAAGCAGACTGCTCTTGCGAATGATGGTGGCACTAGGAGCACCAATGTAATTGGAAAAGAACAACCTGTCGGGTTCCCGAAGCATTTTCGCGAACTGCTTGTTAGAACAACTGTGTATCTTCTTCGTCTTTAATTGCAACAGATCAATCACCGTCCCGGAAAATGCGAAGGACGAGGCGGGATTATTATCCAGGAATTCAACGAACTTGCGCAGGCTACTTTCGGATGTAAAAAAATCATCGTGATGCAGAATCTTGATGTATTCTCCTTTTGCCTGCTGTATCGCAAAGTTCCAGTTGGCTGGAGAACCTAATGAAGTCTTGTTCCGAATGTAGATTAGTTTTCCATTGAAATCAAACTCCTTCAGCAGATTCTCTACGGAAGCATCGTTGGAGTCGTCCGTAACGATCAATTCATAGTCCGTAAAATCTTGGATCAGCACCGAATTCAGGGTCCTTCTCAGAAATTCCACTTGTTTGTAAGCGGGTATGCAGACGGAAACCTTAGCCATACAGAATGGTATTTTTTAACTTATTAATTATAGCCAAAAATTTAGAATAAAGATACCAAAACCAGACTGGATACATTCCAAATAAACGCGAATACGTTTGATACCGCTTTTCCCCGGTCACATCGTAAACAACCGCAGCAGTAGCCGCCGCTTCGATGGGATCTTTCCGAAGAGTCGCGATGAGACGTTCATCAATGATCTTCTTATGGTAGGCGATCTTTGGGATCAATATCTTCTTGTATTGTCTGCCAGTAATCGACCTGTCCATTTTGAGACTAGCATGCAAACCGTGAATGAACATCTTCAGATTATCTTTGCTGTAACTATCGTGTACCCTTACCAAAGAATTGGTTCCGGCACTTTCATCAAACAGGAATTTCGCATTTCCGATTGCGAAACGTGTCCATAACTCCCAGTCCTCATTGTAATGAAGGCTTTCATCCATCTTACCGAATTTCTCCGTCAATGTCTTTTTGAACAAAGGCGCCTGAATCACCATCTGGTTTTCAGAAAGAAATGCTTTAATGAGCTTCTCCCCGCTTCCACTCAGCTTTTTCATCCAGGGTTTAGAACCTTCCAGGCTCATGTTGTCAAACTGTTGGGATACATTTTCGGTCCGAAAATACTTCACATTGCCATATACAAGATCCACATCCGAATTTTTTTGAAAAAGAGCAAGCTGTTTTTCAAATTTCATGTTCTCCAACAAGTCATCGGCATCCAGAAATTGAATGAATTCGCCTTTCGCTTTTGTCAGGCCCGAATTACGTGCAACTGTTGGCCCCGAATTATCCTGAACGAAATATGAAATGCGGCTATCGCCCTGAATCAGGCTCTCTGCTATTTGTCTAGTATTATCTGTAGAACCATCATCGATAATGATACATTCCCAATTTGAATAGGTCTGAGCAATTAAGCAATCAACACAGTCCTTCAATAAACTCCCATAGTTGTAACAGGGAACAATGACAGAAATCAAGGGTGGCGGGCTACTTTCCATCAAGATCTCAGTTTATTAATAACCCGATTGAACCACTTTTTCTTATTCCTGATGTCGGTTTGCAGCCGTTCTTCCAATCCTTCCATTTCAGCCACGGTCAGGTATTTTGTCCTCACTCTTTTTCTTTCTTCCTGCTCCAGTTGCTTATTCCGCGGATCAGAGCTCAGTCCATTAAAACCGAAGATGGATATGGTAAAGGGAAGATGCCGAACGGAGACTTTATGAAAGATAATGGTTCTGAAAAAAAATTCATAGTCGGCAACCATCTTGAAACTCTCGTCATAAAGGCCAAATTTTTCAAACAGCGCCCTTTTAATAAATGCAACCGGATGCCAAACCGTATCGATGTACATCTCATACACAGAAATTTTCTTATGCATTTTTTCAGAAGTGACTTTCCCATTTCCCCAATCGACCATCATATCGCCGTAGATAATGTCTTCACTGTTTTTTCCGGCAAACACTTCTTCCAACACATTATTTCCAGCCAGACAATCCCCAGAATTCAGAAACAAGCAATATTCACCTTTGGCTGCTTTGATGCCTTTGTTCTGAGCATTGTAAATTCCCGAATCTTTTTCCGACACCCAATGAGCTATTTCTTTCTCATACTTTTCAATTATTTGCCCACTCCCATCTGTGGAGCCACCATCGATGACCACCAACTCAAGATCTGAAAATGTCTGGGAAACAATACTCTGAATGGTTTTTTCAAGACCATTTTTGTCATTAAAATTTATGGTGATTATAGATAGTTTAGGCATCCTTAAAATTTATTCATCACTTCCACAACTTCACAAACATCCTGTTCGGTATGAAAATAGGATATAGGCAAGCTCAAAGTAGTTTGATGGATCTCCTCTGCAATAGGCGTTTTAAAAGAATCCAAAATGCCGGCCATGGCTTTTTGCTTATTAGGAGCAACGGGATAATGAATGTCTGTTTTGATCTCATTCTTCAGCAAATACTCTTTCAAAGCATCGCGCTTGGAATGTCGGACATTAAAAATATGATAGACGTCAAAATAATCAGCCTGAACAACAGGAGTAATAAAATCAGATTTCAGGTTTTCTAAATAGACATTAGCCAATTTCCGTTTGTGAGCATTGATCTTATCCAATTGTCTCAATTTTACAGAAAGAAAAGCCGCTTGTACTTCATCTAAACGGGAGTTAAAACCTACCACTTCATTGTAATACTTTGTCTTGGAGCCATAATTCCTCAATATTCTGATCGATTCACACACTCCCTCATCGTTGCTTGTAATGGCTCCGGCATCCGCCAACGCACCAAGGTTCTTTGTCGGGTAAAAACTGAAAGCCCCAACGTCACCCCAATTACCGGCTCTCTTTTCTTTATACACAGCGCCATGCGATTGAGCGCAATCTTCTATCACTTTCAGTCCGTACTTTTTAGCTATAGCATTGATGGCATCCATTTCACACATTTTCCCATACAAATGCACAACCATGATTGCCTTTGTTTGGGGTGTGATCTTCTCTTCTATTTTTTGGGGATCGATGTTATACGTAGCAAGGTTGGGTTCTACCAAAACTGGAGCAAGGCCATTATGGACAATCGAAAGAATGGTTGCGATGTAAGTATTGGAAGGAACTATCACTTCCGAACCTTTTTCAAAATCAAAGGCTTTCAAAGCCAGAATAAGTGCATCCAGGCCATTTGCAAGTCCGACACATTGTTTTGTGCCGCAATAAGCACTAAACTCCTTTTCAAAAGTCTGCACTTTGTTTCCCAATATATACCAGCCACCTTCCAATGTTTCTTTAAAGGCTTTTTCATATTCTTCAAAAAAAGGCTTGTTAAGTTTAGCGAGGTTTTCGTATTCTATCATTTTCTAATAGGATTCATGAATGTAATCTTTCGCATCAAAATATTCTGAAGCAAAAACCATTAGGATTGCATCGGGTGTAAAATTGTACATGGTATGCCAATCCTCCGGATCAATGATAAGGCATTTGTTTGGCTGGTTCAATTCAAAAACTTCTTCTTTCGAGCCGTCATTGTTAAAAATCGTACAAGCACCTCTTATGCAAATGGCCGCCTGAATCGTTTTGTGATGACGATGTCCGCCCCGCTTTGAATCATCAACACCATAAATATAAAATACACGCTTGATGTCAAAAGGAATCACTTTTTCAATGACCGTTAGGTTTCCTCTTTTATCTGTATACGTTTTGAGATCTATGATGTGCGCCATAAGTTCATGTTCTATTCCCAAATTTAAGCATTTTTACAGCTTATCAGTATAATAAAAATAGTGATAATCAACCCGTTTCTTAACATTCCTGCCGAAAATGTTCCTTGCTGA
>JBKJQG010000347.1:0-5190 GCA_046594925.1 Bacteroidia bacterium | reverse complement strand
CGAGAACAACGGTTATCCTTTTGCTTCCGTAAAGCTCGACAGCATAGTCATCGCCGACGGCAGTATTTCTGCTGCGCTCCAGCTGACCAAGAATGCGGAGATAAAGATCGACAGTGTGGTGATCAAGGGCACGGCACTGATTACTCCTATTTACATGTACAATTACTTGGGCATAAAACCGGGCAGTTTGTACAACGAAGCCCAACTCAAAAAAGTGAACACCCGTATTGCTGAATTGCCTTTTGTCCGCTCCAAAGCTCCTGCTTCTGTTACTTTCACGGAGAAGTTCAACAAGCTCATCCTGACCTTGGAAAAAAAGAGAGCGAGTCAGTTTGATGGCGTAATTGGAATCCTTCCCGATAATGTGACCGGGAAAATACTCTTTACGGGGGATGTCCGCCTGAAATTGCAGAACGGATTGGGCCGGGGAGAGCTGATCGATCTGAATTGGAGACGACTGCAGACCCAAACCCAGGATCTGAAAGCACGTTTAGTATATCCTTTTATTTTGCGGACTCCATTCGGATTGGATTATAATTTCAAGCTCTACAAAAAGGATACGACTTTTTTAGATGTGAATCAGAACATAGGGGTTCAGTATTTATTGATCGGTGGAAATTACTTGAAAGTATTTTACAACAACAAAACCTCCACACTCCTGTCAACAAAAGGCCTTGAACTGGCTACCACGCTTCCGGCAAATGCCGACGTGAGCACGAACATGTATGGCTTGGGAATGAA
Source organism: Bacteroidia bacterium (assembly GCA_046594925.1). GTDB lineage: Bacteria > Bacteroidota > Bacteroidia > 2-12-FULL-35-15 > 2-12-FULL-35-15 > 2-12-FULL-35-15. Next base: position 4,449 of record JBKJQG010000347.1, on the reverse strand, counting down.
GTACGAGAAACTGGATTACCGTCTGAACCCCCGAAAAGGCTTTAACATTCTGGTGAATGCAAGTGCAGGGACAAAGAAGATCAAAGTGAACAGCAAGTTGAATCCGGTGATTTATGAAAAACTGAAACTGAATTCAGCATTGTATTCCGGGGATTTTGAAGGCAGCGTGTTTCTGCCTTTGGCCGACAGAAGTGCTATCAAAGTGGGTGTTCAGGCAGCATTTATTTACGGAGAAACAACCTTTCAGAATGAATTGTTCCGCATAGGCGGATTGAAGACCTTGCGGGGATTTGATGAAGAGTCCATCTATGCATCTGCTTTTTCTATTTTTACAATGGAATACCGTTTCATACTGGAGCAGAATTCCTACATGTATGTGTTCGGCGACATTGCCCCTTACGAAAACAATAACTCAAAGGAGTACATCCGCGACAACCCTTTTGGTTTCGGAGCGGGGATCAGTTTTGAGACCAAGGCCGGGATTTTTTCCATCAACTATGCTCTGGGCAAGCAGTTCAGCAATCCCATCGAGCTCCGCAGCGGGAAGATTCACTTTGGAATCGTCAACTATTTTTGATCTATTTTCCCCTCTCAACCAAGCAATATTTTGCGTAAATTAGCCATTCATCTTTCTTGAAGATTTTATGCAGTTTTTATTTTTAATAATAGGTCTGATCTTAGGGTTTGCTATCGCGTTTTTGTTCTTGAAGACAAAACAGACAGCAGGCACTGATACTTCTGCACTCGATTCTAAGATCCTTTCTATAGAAAAAGACCTTTCTTTTTCAGAAAAAGAAAAAAACCGCATTGCCTCAGAAAAAGAAGCTTTGAATACGGAACTCATTTTTGAAAAGGACAAAGTATTAAAAGCGGAAACCAGGATTGCACGCGCAGAAGAAATCTTTAAATCCCAGGAAGAAAAATTCAATACTCTGAAATCGGAATTGGAGAATGTCCACAAAAAATATTCAACAGAATTCGAAGTGATTGCGAACAAGATCTTGGATGAGAAGTCGCAAAAATTCACGGAGCAGAACAAGACCAACATGGATATCATTCTGAATCCATTGAAGGACAACATCAAACGTTTCGAAGAGCAGGTGCAGAAATCATACAAGACGGAATCGGATGAGCGCATCACTTTGAAAACGGAGATTAAGAATTTGGTGGAGCTGAACAAGCAGATCAGCGAAGAAGCTAACAACCTCACGAAAGCATTAAAAGGCGAAAATAAGACCCAAGGTAATTGGGGAGAGCTCATTCTTGAAAAAGTGCTGGAGCGTTCGGGCTTGATCAAAGATCAGGAATACCGTCTGCAATACAGCACGAACAACGAAGAAGGAAAACGCATTCAACCCGATGCCGTGATTCTTCTGCCTGATAATAAACACATCATTGTGGATGCTAAGGTTTCTCTTATCGCATACGAAGCCTTGGTAAATTCAGCTTCAGACGAAGAAAGAGCTGTGCTCATCAAAGATCATTTGTTGTCAGTTCGCACCCACGTTAAATCCTTAAGCGAAAAAAATTATTCTACGTCAGCAGATTTTAATACACCGGATTTCGTTTTGCTTTTCATTCCGATAGAGTCTTCTTTCAGTGTCGCCGTGCAAGCCGATCAGGAATTGTTCAATTTTGCCTGGGACAAAAAAATCGTCATTGTGAGTCCGTCTACTTTGTTAGCCACCCTCCGCACGATAGCATCCGTATGGAAACAGGAACGTCAGACAAAAAATGCAATAGAGATAGCCAAACAAAGTGGTGCTTTGTACGATAAGTTCGTCGGCTTTATGGAGGACATGGACAAGATCGGTAAGAGCATTGACTCAACGAATACAGCTTATGAGAATGCCGTTAACAAATTGCATAAAGGAAGCGGAAATCTTGTTAAACGTGCTCAGGACATTGAAAAGCTCGGCGCGAAAACATCTAAACAGCTTTCTTCCAAGTATACCGAAAATAGCGAAACACCAACATTAACAGAAGGTTCAGAATTGTGATGAAAAGGAATTGTTTATACATCCTGTTTTCTTTGATCATTGTTTCCTGCGGCACGTCTCAGAAAGCTGAGACGAAGGCCCCGGCAGCGAATTACAAACACGATTCCAATACCATTCATCCGGAGTTCACCGTGTTTCACATAAGTGATGAGATCACCGAGTTGCATTATAAGATCAGTGCCAAGGAATTGTTGTACACCCGTCCCGACGGAATGAATTTTTCTTCCAACCTACTCATCTCTTACCGCCTCTTCACTAATTTTGATTCAAAGGATGTGATCGATAGTGCTTCGGTGCGCTTGGTGGATGTGAACAACGACAATGTAAATAAGTTCCTTGTCGGGAAGATGGACGTGCACGCTCAGGCACCTAGAAGTTATTACCTGCGAATCAACATCATCGACTTAAATCGGAACATCAGCGTTGCCAGCGGAATCGAGATTGAAAAGGACAACGATCTGAATCGTCAGAATTTCCTGGTGAAATCAAAGGTTGAGGATGCTCCGCTTTTTCACAATTATTTTAAACTGAACGAAGAATTGACGATCAACTACAAAGCAAAGATCGCTGTTACGCTTTTTGTGCGTTATTACAACCGCGAGTTCCCTTTGGCGGCTCCACCTTTTTCAGTTGCCGAGCCAAGGCCTTTTCAGTATAAGGCGGACAGTCTTTTCACCATTCAGCTGGATAAAAACGGGCAAGCAAATTTTGTCACCAACAAAAAAGGGTTTTATCATTTTCAATTGGATACTACCAAACGCATTGGTCTGACCTTGTTCAATTTTTCGGAAACCTTCCCCGACATCAAGCGAGCTCAAGACCTGGTTCCGCCTTTACGTTTCATAACTTCCAAACAGGAGTATGAAGAATTAAGTACCAGCACAAATCCTAAAGCCGCCGTTGAGAAATTTTGGCTGAACTGTACAGGAAATCAGGACAGGGCAAAAGAAATCATCCGGAAATATTACAACCGTGAGCGAGACGCGAACTTATTTTTTAGTTCCTACATTGAAGGCTGGAAAACCGACAGGGGAATGATCTATCTGATTTACGGAGCACCGAATGTCATTTACCGAACAGCTTATGCCGAAACATGGACTTATGGAGAAGAGAACAACATCAACTCCCTGAGCTATCAGTTTTCTAAAGTGGATAATCCGTTTTCGGATAATGATTATATTTTGGACCGGTCGGCTGTTTACAAACAGAACTGGGGAATTGCAGTCGACATTTGGAGGCAGGGCAGAACATACTTGCAAGATTAAGTGGGTGACTAAGTGGCTAGGTAACTAAGTGACTGAGTAGATTAACAATGATATGGCGTTTTGTTTTACTTTGGGAATAAACTATGTAGGAAGCAAACTAGTTGGGTGAAAGAAAAATATAAATTAGAATAAAAATAAAAATGCAAACGAAAGAACAAAAAAAAGAAGAAGAAAGTTTGATCTTCGGATTACGTCCGATCATCGAATCCATTAATGCAGGAAAAGAAATTGACAAGCTGTTGGTGCAGAGCGGACTGAAAGGTGAGCTTGTGAGCCAGCTCATGGGCTTGCTGAAGCAGAAGAACATTCCCTATCAATATGTTCCGATTGAAAAGCTGAACAAACTGACCTCAAAAAATCATCAAGGCGTGGTGGGTTATATTTCTTCGATCAGCTATCACAAGATCGCAGATGTGCTTCCGACGGTTTTCGAAGAAGGAAAAGTTCCTTTGTTGTTGATTCTCGACAGAATAACAGACGTCCGTAATTTCGGAGCTATCGCCCGTACCGCAGAATGTTCCGGCGTGAATGCGATTATCATTCCTTCCCGTGGAAGTGCCCAGATCAATGCAGATGCGATCAAAACATCCACAGGTGCTTTGCAGAAAGTTCCGGTTTGCAAGGAGGAGAATTTAAAAGCAACCATCGATTATTTGAAAGAGTGCGGTTTGCAGATTATTTCCTGTACGGAGAAAACAACCGATTATTATTTTCAGATCGACTTTACCGTTCCTACAGCCATTATCATGGGTTCTGAAGAAGATGGTATCCTGAACGAATACCTTCAGAAGTCGGATGGAAAAGCTAAGATCCCTCTGATGGGTGAGATCGGCTCTTTAAACGTTTCTGTTGCCGCTGGAATTATTTTATACGAAGCAGTGAGTCAACGTTTAATTCTGTAAGATGAATTTTTCCGACAGAAAATATTTTCCTTTCATTCTTTTATTTGTTCTTGTTTTTGTTTCCCGTTTGCCTTTTCTTTCCGCCGGTTACGGGGTGGAGGAAGATTCTTGGGGAATTGCTCTTGCCGGGATGCATACCGCGTCCACCGGCATTTATGAGCCGTCTCGATTCCCGGGTCATCCCGTTCATGAGTTTATCTATTCCGCTTTTCCTTTCCATCCTGCTTGGCTCTATAATTTGTCCAGCGCTTTTTTTAGTGCTGTTGCTTCGTTATTTTTTGC
>JBKJQG010000250.1:0-3365 GCA_046594925.1 Bacteroidia bacterium | reverse complement strand
CAAATGAAAGTGCTCTTACACTTCGACTGCAATCAGTATGACGGCGATGTTGGGAAGTACTTAATAATATGCCGTCAGGCTGAGCGTAGTCGAAGCCTTTGTTATTCCGAAGCTTGTACCCAATCTGGGCTAAAAAATTGAGCCAGATATGCTTCCATACATTCTCAAACGCATCTTCATTTTTATTCCCACGCTCATTGCTATCACTCTTTTAGGCTTTATCATCAGCGTGAATGCGCCTGGCGACCCTATCGAAAGCATCGTTCGCTCAGTGCAGAGCAATGGCGACATGGGCGGACAATCCGAAAGTCAGGTTATTGAAAAAAGAAGGTGGCGCGAAAAACTTGGACTCAACCTCCCTGTTTTTTATTTCACACTCACTTCCGTTTCACGTCCCGATACGCTTTATAAAATTGAAGACCGTAACGAGAAGGAAGCACTCGACCGGTTGGTAGCTCAATACGGGAACTGGGAACAGATTCAAGCACATCATGATGGTCTGAATTCTTTTCAGCATGCTCTGCTTTCTTTTACACCGGATACGAATCAAACAAACGGGCTCGACAAAAATGTATTGTTGGGAACACTCAATGAACTTAAATTTGAAGCAGCTGCATTGAAAGGAACCTATGAAAACACAGTCGTTGAAGTAAAGTTCAGAAAGATTGATTCTCTGTTAAATACTTATGCCTTCTTAAAAAAATTCGGGACGTCGTTCGCAGGAATAAAATCGAGTTATACGAAAGTGAAGGTTTTGGCTACCCCCTGGAAAAATTACATTCCCCGTATTGCCTTCTACGGTTATAAAAATCAATACCACCGCTGGTTGTTTGGTGACGGAGGAAAATTCTCGAAAGGATTATTGTTGCACGGAGATTTCGGAACCTCTTACGTAACACGTGAGCCGATCTCCGATGTGATCTATTCCAAGATCGGATGGTCGCTATTCTTTTCCATGCTTTCGGTTTTACTCGCCTACATCGTCAGCATTCCTCTGGGAGTGAAAGCCGCTGCAAAAAAAGGTTCGCGTTTCGACCGATCTTCGTCAGTGATCCTTTTTGTATTGTATTCAATGCCTTCGTTCTGGCTGGCGACGATGCTCATTATGACATTTTCAAACCCCGATGTGCTTCACTGGCTGCCCGCTTCAGGCGTTAAACCTGCTCAGGGGTATCCCGATGCTGCTTCTTTTTGGCAAATGACCAAGATCTCTTTTCCTTACATCATTCTTCCCGCCATCTGTTATACCTATAGTTCTTTTGCTTTTCTCTCGCGCACCATGCGCGTCTCCATGCTGGAAGTCATTCATCAGGATTACATCCGCACAGCAAGAGCAAAAGGGGTTTCAGAAAAGGTGGTGGTCTGGAAACATGGATTGAGAAATGCTTTACTTCCCATCATCACGGTTTTTGCAAATGTTTTTCCCGCTGCAATCGGTGGATCGGTGATCATCGAAACAATTTTCACCATTCCGGGAATGGGCTCTGAAGCCATTTATGCGATCCAGAACAACAATTACCCGATGATCATTGCCATTCTTACGATTACTGGCTTCTTAACGCTTTTGGGTTATCTGATCTCGGATATTTTATATGCACTTGTTGATCCACGTATCTCTTACAAATGATGGAAGAGCAAAATCTAAATAAGGAAATCGTGGACGAAGGAAATGCACCTTCGATGGATTTTAATTTTAAGAAATTTGCCTGGAGACAATTCAAGAAGAACAAGCCTGCTTATTATTCCTACAAGATCCTCGTTTTCCTTACCATTCTTGCGGTCTTATCGCCCATTCTCGCAACCGATCAGCCGCTATACTGCAAGTACAAGGGCGTGACTATGTTTCCTGCTTTCTCTTTTTCGAATTCCTGCGAAATAAAAAATGAGGACGGAACAACAGAGTTTCTTCAGTACGATGTTGCCGAATGGAAAACATTAGACGCCACCTCCATTGTCTTTGCTCCGGTGGCTTATGATCCCGATAAAACGGATTATACTAATTCAGGTTATGTTTCTCCCGGAGGTAAACAGATCTTTGTCGACAAAGATGGCAGCGAAAAGCCAATGCCAACCAAATTCAGGCACTGGCTCGGAACCGGAAAAGCAGGGGAGGATGTTCTTTCTGGTCTTATCAATGGAACAAGGATCTCATTGACGATTGGAATTTTGTCGATGACGATTGCATCGATCCTCGGAATTTTGCTGGGATCGATGGCTGGATATTTTGGGGATAAAAAATTAAAAACGAGTCGTGGTTCTTTCTGGACAATGGTACTTGGAATTGTGTTCGTCTACTATTACGGTTTTTCCGTCCGCTCATACAACATTGCCGACGCTTTTGCTACTTCCGGATTTGCTGTCCTGATGCAGCTGTTAATCAGTCTGTTTATTTTCTGCTTGGTCGCATTTCTTTTTTATTTACTCGGCAAACAGATCGGGAAGATTTCCTTTTTGAACAAACAGGTCTTCATTCCGGTCGACTCCATTGTTTCCCGTATCATAGAGATCCTCATTTCAATGCCTTTGCTCATCCTGATTCTTTCCATTTCGGCCATCGCGAAAGAGAAATCCATGATCAATCTGATGGTCATTATCGGGCTGACCACCTGGACGGGAATAGCGCGTTTGACACGGGCAGAATTTCTTCGCATCTCCAATCTGGAATACATTCAAGCAGCAAAATCAATGGGTTTTAAAGATTTCCGCATCATATTCAAACATGCACTGCCAAATGCTTTGGCTCCAGCCTTGGTCGCTATCGCTTTTGGAGTGGCTTCTGCTATTCTGATCGAATCGGCTCTGTCCTTCCTTGGCGTGGGTGTTCCTCCTTCCACAGTGACCTGGGGCTCCTTACTGAATGCAGGAAGGGAACAGTTCAGCGCCTGGTGGCTGGTGATTTTTCCCGGATTGGCCATTTTTGTCACTGTGACCATCTATAACCTCATGGGCGAGGGTTTGCGGGATGCTTTGGATCCCCGTTTAAAAAAATGATTTATTTCTTTTAATTGTGTAAAATTTTTCCGAAATTAGATAAACCATAACCTCTTGGTTCTCGTATCTTTACGCATGTAGTTCGTTTTCGTTTTTTAGCATGCAATTTTGCCCTGTTCCCATTAAAAATAAATGGACATGAAAACAAAAATTAGTTTAGCCATTCTACTCCTGTTCTTATCCTTCTCCGGATTCGCTCAAATCAGAAAATACATCGAAAAAGCAGAGAATGCAGTTTACGTTGGTGATTGTCCCAAAGCAAAAATGTATTATCTAAAAGCCCTGGAGATCGACAAAGATAACTATACCGCGAATTTAGGCCTGGGTTCTACCATGGCTTATTTCATGGAAGACTTCGAAGACTGTTTGCCTTA
>JBKJQG010000034.1:0-26585 GCA_046594925.1 Bacteroidia bacterium | reverse complement strand
AAATGAAATGCGTGCGCATGCTGTCGGCATTATCCTTTCCGGATATGATGGCGATGGCACTGAGGGCTGCAAGCACATCAAGGCCAAGGGAGGAAAAACCTTTGCTCAGGATATATCTGCCGAAGTTGGCTTCATGCCACTTAGCGCTCAGGCAGCAGGCTGTGTTGATTTCGTTTTACCACTAAACAAAATTCCAGATAAACTAAAAAGATTGGCAGCTGCGCTTAAAACTTAGAAACGATTTACAAAACCCGAATTCTTAATTGTAAGCAAAACAGACCAAAATAAAATCCAATTTTTTGAATGAGCTATCAGAGGAACTAAATTGTTTTGACAATGTGAAAATTGACAAAAAAAGGCACGAACCGCTAAACACGAGCTAAAATAAATGCGAGCAAATGGAGTTAAGGAAATATTTAATAATTCTAATGACTTGAAATGTATCTTTTTAAATCGGATAATATTTTAATATCCTTTAGTAATTGGTTCGAGATTTTGTCCGTGAAGTCCACACAAAAGAAAAGCACGCGAAAATTGGCTTGCTTTTCTTTTTAGCTCCCTTGGGATCTATTAATTTAATTGCATATCAGAGCGACCAGGGCTGCCTTGGTCATTAAGAGCAGAAAGATCACTAAGGTCTATTTCAATGCAGTCCAAATTTGGACAAAAACAAACTATATGTCCATTTAATTCAAAACATCGACATATAGATGCCTCCGTTCCACTTATTTCCCCTCCAGCCTTAGCTATACCCTTATCAACATTGACAGACAGCCTTTCCGCAACCTATCAAACCTGCGCATATTGCCAATTCCTGAAATATTAGTATTTTTAGGTGCCAAAACAGCATTTTTACATGAAATTCACAGCAAAACAAATAGCCGATCTATTGGGGGGAACCGTTGAAGGAAACGGTAATGTAGAAGTATCCGGCCTTGCGAAGATCGAAGAAGGGAAGCTCGGAACCCTGTCTTTCTTGTCGAACCCTCTTTATAATCAATACATATACGAAACGGATGCCTCTGCAGCCATAGTGAACAATTCACTTGTGCTTGAAAAGGCGGTTAAACCGACTCTTACCCTTATCCGGGTAGAAGACTCCTATTCCAGTTTCGCAAAGTTACTAGAGATCTACCATAAGTTCAAAAACGATAAAAAAGGCATTGAGCAACCTTCCTTTATTGCGCCAAGTGCAAAACTGGGAACTGATTGTTATGTGGGCGCATTTGCTTACATCGGAGAAAATGTGAAGATCGGAAACAACGTAAAGATCTATCCGCATTGTTACATTGGCGACAATGTGACGATCGGCGACGACTGCGTATTCTTTTCAGGCGTGAAAATTTATTACGACTGTGTGATAGGAAAAGAGTGCACCATTCACGCCAGCACAGTTGTGGGTAGCGATGGATTCGGATTCGCACCCAGCGCAGAAAACAACTATAAAAAAGTACCTCAGATCGGAAACGTAGTGATAGAAGACCACGTGGAGATCGGTTCCAATACATCCATTGACCGCGCAACGATGGGCTCTACCATCATCGGCAAAGGCTCCAAACTGGATAACTTAGTGCAGATCGCTCACAACGTAGAGTTGGGAGAAAATTGCATCCTGGCAGGTGGTTCATTTGTGGCGGGTTCAACTAAGTTAGGAAAGAACGTGATGATGGGCGGACAGGCAGGAGTGATAGGACATTTGAAAATTGCAGACGGTGTGAAGATCGCCGGACAGTCGGGCGTAGGCAATAGCATTGATACACCCGGATTGGTAGTTCAAGGCTCCCCGGCTTTCGGCATCGGTGACTTCCAGAGAAGTTATGTCTTATTCAGAAGTTTCCAGAAACTGAACGACCGTATCCGCACATTGGAAAAAGAATTAAAAAAAATAAATTCACCTGAATAGCTTTTGCTATCACCGTATGACCACACCAGCTAAATTTATTGATGTTGACAAAGTTCTGAAGGAAAAAGCTCCGGGCCTGAAAAAATGGATGCCTCGCTTTGTCCTGAACTGGCTGAAACGTAAGCTTCACGAAGACGACATCAACGAATTGATGGTCGACCTGAAAGATGTTTACGGAGTGGAATTCAACAACAAAGGCCTTGATAAATTAGGGGCAAAGATCGAATCTACGAATTCACATTTCATTCCGAAAGAAGTAGGAATCATTTTAGCAGCCAATCACCCTTTGGGCGGGCTCGATGGAATGGCTTTCGTAAAGACCATTGCAGAAGTTCGCCCCGACATTCACTTTGTGGTGAACGATGTATTGAAGAACTTAAAAAATTACGGTGACGTATTTATTGGGATCAACAAGATCAAAACCACTTCCGCAACTTCCTTAAGAACCATTGAAAGTGTATTGCTGACCGATGAAGCTATAGGATTTTTTCCGGCAGGACTCGTTTCCAGAAAACAAGAAGGAAAGATAATGGACCTCGACTGGAAAAAAAGTTTTGTGACTCAGGCCATTGACCACAAAAGGATGATCGTTCCTGTTTTCATAGAAGGACAAAACTCCAAATTCTTTTACAACTTCGCCCATTTCCGGAAACGCATCGGAATCAAAGCAAACATTGAAATGCTTTTTTTACCAGATGAAATGTTCAAGCAACGCGGACAAACCATAAAAGTACATTTCAGTAAAGCCTTCGATCCAGCCATCCTCGACAAACGCAGATCACACAAAGGCTGGGCAGACCATATCAAAAAATACATCTATTCGGCTGAATTCAAAAAAGGAATGCCTTTTGAAGAGTACATGAATATCGATTAATGAAAAAGCCTCTCCGAATGGAGAGGCTTTTCTATTTTATACTTTTTTAATTATCCCGGCAACCGGGCAATGTTCTTCTCCATCATGTTCAACTGCTTTACAATTTCTTCCGCTTTCGGTTTCATTGATTTCGCTTTTCTAAAGTATTCTTTCCCTGCTTTGTTCTGCTTGCGTTGAATTTCTATTGAACATAATTGCAAATAAACTGCTGCCATGCTGTCTTTATCCGGAATTCCCGCTTTCACAGAATCCATCAAAGTCAGGCGCGCTTCCTTCATCTTTCCTTGTTTCAATTGAATAAAACCAAGCTGCATTAAATTGGTTCCGGTAACATCCCCAACGATTTTGGATTTTGTCTTCAAACTTTTGCGGATGCTGTTCTCTGCCGAGGTAAGATCGTCTGTTGCAAGTGATAAGTTACTCTGCAGCATATAATATCCTGAACGAATCGGCTTCAATAACAAACGCGGGAACTTGATCATTTTGATGTACTCCATCGCTTTGTCCACTTCGCCTTCGGAAACAGCTTCCTGAACCAAACGCATCGTTCCCATCATGAAATACAAAAGCAGGGAGACGAAAGCAAGGCTGTAACAGATCCAGGCAGTAATAGGATCCTTATAATAATGCGACACACCACCTAAAACGGCCAACACGAAAATGATAGGCAAACGGTAAAGGATATAAAAACGTAATACTTTCATAGGTAAGGTAATAAATGAATGAGGGCACAAAAATACAGGAAAATCCCGATTTTGAACCAAAATTATAGCTCAAGTTCCTTCATTGGCTCCCAGTAATGTTTATCGAAGTTTTTCACCTTGTCCTTGATCACTTCTACCCCTTCTTTCTTCAGCAATTCGGCCATCAGAAAGGGAGTTGCGAAATGATGTTTGCCGGTCAATTCACCATTCCTGTTCACCACCCGGTGTGCCGGAACCGGCTTTTTCTGAGAATGGGCAGCATTCATAGCCCAGCCAACCATTCTGGAAGAACGGGCCGTACCCAGGTATTTCGCAATGGCTCCGTAACTTGTGACCCGCCCTTTGGGAATCAGCCTCACGACTTGAAAGACCATTTGAAAGAAATCTTCGTGTTTTTCTAGATTCATATTATTTGGAGAATAAATTAGTATTATGAAGGCTTCGACGGATGTCACGAAAGGAATTTCTATTCTCGTTACCGGGAGCATTTTGCGTTTACGCAAACACTTCGAAGGGCTATAGTTTGAATTTTAAGTAACAGATCTTAAACCCTCTTTGGGAAAACAATTTTTCGTAGTAGGTCTTAATGGAAGTCAATGCCTCGTCACGTTGCGTCGTATCCGCATACAGATCAGTGGTACTGTCGAGCAGTTCGAGTTTGTTTTCTGCCACGACTTCCCGCGTATAATCATAAAAAGGTTCGTTGTCTGTTTTTAGGTTGACGATCCCGCCTGGTTTCAAAACGTGCTTGTACTTTTTCAGGAACGTCGAATTCGTCAGACGGTTGCGGACCCTCGTCTTCTGCGGTTGCGGATCCGGAAAGGTGATCCAGATCTCATCCACTTCGTTTTCTGCAAAACAGGATTCAATGAAATCTACCCGTGTGCGGATAAAAGCAACGTTACCCATATTGTCGTCAATTGCAGTCTTCGCACCAGTCCAGATACGGTTTCCTTTTACATCCACTCCGACAAAATTCTTATTTGGATAACGCGCCGCCAGCCCGACCGAATACTCCCCTTTTCCACAGCCCAACTCCAGAACAATCGGATTGTCATTCTTAAAATATTCTTTGTTCCACTTCCCTTTCAACGCCAAACCTTCTTCCCGCGCTTGCTCGAAGGACAAGAAAAAAACGTTGTCGAACGTTTCAACCTGTGCAAATTTTTTTAATTTATTCTTACCCATACTTACTTCAAACTAAGCCCCGCTTCGGAGGAAAAATTAATTAATTTAGCTACCTTGTACAAAAATACGCATTAATGCAAAAACAAAAACGAATATTGATATGTCCCCTCGATTGGGGATTAGGGCATGCCACCCGCTGCATTCCAATTATCCGTTTATTGTTAAAGAAAAATGCAGAAGTGCTGGTAGCAGCCGATGCCGGATCACTTGCACTGCTGAAACAGGAATTCCCTCAGTTGACTTTCATCCCTTTCAAAGGCTATGACATCTCTTATCCTGAAAAAGGCTCTATGAAAATGAAAATGATGCTTTCCATCCCCAAGATCGTTAGCCGAATCAAGGCCGAACAGAAGGAGCTGGATCTGCTCATTGATAAATACAAAATCGATGTTGTTATTTCCGACAACCGTTATGGCTGCCACTCAGCAAAAACAAAAAGCATTCTCATCACCCATCAGTTGATGATCAAGGCGCCCATAGGAGAAGCGCTTCTGCATAAAAAAGTAGTGAATTTCATCGGGAAATACGATGAATGCTGGGTGCCCGACAGTACATCGGCAAAACTCTCCGGAGATCTCGCGCACAAATATCCACTTCCGGAAAACACATTTTTTATCGGTGCGCTGAGCAGATTTAATGCTCCAACTGAAAGCGGCACAAAAACATACGATGTGATGGCCGTTGTATCTGGCCCGGAACCTCAACGGAGCATTTTTGAAAAATTGGTTCTGGAGCAACTGAAAAAAAGTGACCTGAAAGCATTGCTTGTTTGCGGAAAAACAGAAACCAGTCAAAAAACAGAGACCATAAAAAATGTGACAGTCGTTTCCCATCTTCCCGCAGAAAAAATGAAGGAAGCGATTCTTCAATCCGACATCATCCTTTCCCGAAGCGGCTACTCGACCATCATGGATCTGGCTGTTTTAGGAAAAAAAGCGATTTTTGTTCCTACGCCCGGACAAACCGAGCAGGAATATTTAGGAAAATTATTTTTCGAACGAGGGATTGCATTTTCACAAGCGCAGGCAAAATTCGACCTTCAAAAAGCGCTGGAGTTCTCAAAAAAATTCAAGGGATTTCCGAAAACAGAAACAGGAAATGAGTTGGAGAAAAGAATAGATACTTTATTTCTTTAGATCTTTCAGATAGAGGATGCAGGTTTCTTTAACGGACTGCTCCAAGGAAATGAACTTATGATCCGGAAATGCTTTCCTGATCTTCTCACTCGAGAAACTACTTTTACGATTAGCTGAAAGAGAAGTCTCCCGCGTGATCAAAGGAGGTGAGCTCGTCAGTAAAGCCCTCATAGATTCGGCCCTCCAGGCAAAACCCGTTAAGAATTTTCCGGCTTTGATGCTTGATTTGGGCTTTCCGAAACCTTCGTGAATAAGGTCGAAGTAATTCCTGAAACTGGTGTTCTCTCCGTTTAGCAAAAAACGTTGACTGCTGATGTCGCTTTCCATCAACCGGATCATGATCGCAGCCACATCCCTTACGTCGATGAAACCATTGGTTCCTTCCGAATAGAACTTAATTCCTTTATAGCCTTTTGTGAACATGTTGGAACTGCTTTGTGTCCAGTTTCCACCACCAATTATAAGTGAGGGATTCACGATCACCACATTCAATCCCTCTTCTGAGGCTCGCCACACTTCGCGTTCGGCTGCATACTTAGTGATGGAATAATTCGAGTTTTCAGGCGAAGATTTCCAGAACGTTTCTTCTGACGTGAGCCCGCCTTTTTCGGCTCTTCCCAAAGAGGCTATGGAGCTGACGTGGCAGAACTTCTCAACTCCCTTATCCAAAGCAGCGTTAACCATATTCGTTGTCCCTTCCACATTGACCCTAATCATTTCTGCCTGATGCTTTTTTTCAAATGAGACCATCGCGGCACAATGGTAAACATGGGTAACGCCCTCCATTGCGTCGATCAAGGAATAGATATCCATGAGATCTGCGTCCACCCACTCGATGTTCTTCAAAAGAGAATCTGCATCAGAAGTGTAATAGGAGAAGACCTTCTTCACATTGGCCACATTGCTGTCAACACGTTTGATCACCCGTACTTTATTACCCGCCCTTGTAAGGTCGTATAATAAGTGGGTGCCCACCAGTCCGGTTCCGCCTGTTACTAGAATCATGGTACAAATTTACTCATTTAATTGCACCGATTTATCTATATTTGTGGCTGTATACTACAACTATGAAGACGAATTTTGTTGAAGAATTGAAATGGCGCGGAATGCTTCAGGACATCATGCCTGGCACGGAAGACCTCCTGAACAAGGAAATGGTTTCGGGCTACATTGGCTTTGATCCTACCTCCGATTCATTAGGGATTGGTAACATGGTACAGATCATGACACTTTTGCATTTTCAGAATGCGGGGCATAAACCAATCGCTTTGGTGGGTGGTGCTACGGGCATGGTGGGCGATCCTTCCGGAAAATCTGCCGAACGAAATTTATTGGACGAAGCAACTCTGAATAAAAATATTGCAGGGCAGAAAAAGCAACTAGAGAAATTCTTGAATTTTAACTCCGGGGCAAATTCTGCTGAAATAGTTAACAATTACGATTGGTTCAAAGGCTTCAGCTTTCTTGAATTTATAAGAGATGTTGGTAAACACATTTCCGTGAATTATATGATGGCGAAAGATTCTGTTAAAAACAGGTTGGAAAACGGAATGAGCTTTACAGAATTCAGCTACCAGTTGGTTCAAGGTTATGATTTCTACTACTTGTGGAAGAACAATGGGATTAAGCTTCAGATGGGCGGCTCCGACCAATGGGGAAACATTGTTACCGGAACCGAACTGATCCGAAGAAAAGCCAGCGGTGAAGCTTATGCATTGACCACCCCGCTGATCAAAAAAGCGGACGGAACAAAATTCGGAAAGACGGAGGGCGGGAATGTTTGGCTGGACCGGACAAAAACTTCTCCTTATAAATTCTATCAATTCTGGCTCAATGCGAGCGACGAAGACGCGAAGACATACATCCGCATTTTTACTTTGTTCTCGAAAGAAGAAGTTGAAAAACTGGAAACGGAACATGTTGCGGCTCCTCATTTGAGAACTTTACAAAAAGCATTGGCAAAGGACATTACGATCCGCGTACATTCTGAAGAGGATTACAATGCGGCTGTGGAAGCTTCTCAAATCCTGTTCAGCGGCACGCTGGAAGACCTTGCCAAATTATCCGAAGAATTATTCCTGGATATCTTTGACGGTGTTCCTCAGTTTGAAGTTTCTAAAAAAGAAATTGAAAGCGGAATTTCTATCATTGATCTTCTTGCTGAAAAAACTCAGGTATTCCCATCCAAAGGAGAAGCACGAAAAATGATACAAGGTGGTGGAGTATTAGTCAATAAAGCGAAAATAGAAGATGTAGAATTGAAAATTTTTGCCGCTCATTTAATTAACAACAAGTATATTTTGATTCAAAAAGGAAAGAAAAATTATTTTGTTTTAAAAGTAAACGAATTTCATTAAGAAATTTAATAACTAAACTTACCTCAGCGAACCTCTGCGGTTCCATTCCCCTACTCCACCAACAAATTACACCCACGAATGTCGCTGTTGTCAAATCTTCCCAGCACCTCAAAAGAACCGTCGGCATAAAATTTTCCGAGATCCTGCGTGGCGATGAAGGAGCAGGAATTAATGTTTGCCAAATCGATTACATTGATGCCTCCCGTTTTATTTTCCGGCAAATAAGCAAATGGATCGTTCGTATCTCGAATGAGGATCTTCATCCAAGGCGGACTATTAAAAATTCCATCTCCTTTTGAATATGCCTGAGATAACAATTCAGTCATCCCGTATTCGCTGTGAATTTCTTTTATGCCGAGTCCATCGTGCAAAGCAGCATGCAATTCTTCCCTCACCATTTCTTTCCGCTTTCCTTTCATGCCACCGGTTTCCATTACAATGGTGTTTTTCAGATTCAATTTTTGCTTCTCTGCCAGATCCAACAAAGCATAAGTAACTCCAATCAGAATGGTCTTTTGTCCGGCGCCTTCCAATGATTGCAATTTCAGAATCAGCTCTTCGTAATTGTGAAGATAAAATCCACTATCCGGATGTCCTGATCTTTTTATCAGATCTTCGGTCATGTATATTAAGGAAGAATCTTCCCTTTCCGAGTAAGAAGGAAGCAAAGCAAGCACACAATATTCGGTGATGTCTCCATAAAAAAGTTCAAACCCCTTGCGGTAACTTTTTTCATAAATGGAAATGTCGGAAACCAAATGTTTGCTTTGAACACTTCCGGTTGTCCCGCTGCTGGTGAAAATGACGTAATCTTCCGAATCAGGGCCGGTGTGAACCCGATGCGTCTTAAAAAAAGCAATGGGTAAAAAGGGAATTTCGGCTATACTTTTGACATCTTCGGGTTTCACCGACAATCCCGACAAATACCGACCATAAACGGCTGAATAGGCTGCTTGGTAGCGGAAAACAGCCAAGCAACCCTCCTCAAACCTCCCTGGGGAATCGATCTCAAAAACACTATCTGTCGCTGGTTTCAAAGGCAAAGGCGCAATAATCAGGGGTTAAAATCGTTAAACTATTGCTTTTGGTAAAATTAATTATTAATTTTATGTATCATTAAAAAGAAATGAAGGATATTAAATACATAGCTGTTTTGGGTCTGCTAAGTACCTTGGTGCTCAGTTCCTGCGTGAAAGAAAAAGACTTTCCCACAACGCCTCAGATCGAGTTCCTCTATTTTACCCAATATACTCCTGATTCTGCTGGCTGCGTGATCAAGTTCACTGACGGTGATGGCGACATAGGAATTTTGGACGGGGATGAGACAACTCCGAACGATTATGTTCTGAAATACCTTTATTTAGATACCGCCGACAACACATTCAAACCATTTGAATTGCCAAATACCACTCCGACATTCGACACATTGGTTTATTCCTACAGAGTTCCGGACATTACACCGGATGGACAATACAAAGCATTGGATGGAGAAATCTTAGCCAAAATATATTCCTCTCCGCTTTATTGGCCGCTGCATACAATTGTGAAGTTTGAGATCCAATTGAGAGACAGAGCAGGACATTTAAGCAACAAAGTAATGACCCGCGAAATTGCGGTTCCCCATTAATCCGAAATCACCTAAATAAAAAGGGACGATAAAATTTATCGTCCCTTTTTTTGTGTTTTGTACTCGTCTTAAATAAACAAACTGAAGATCCAGTAGATTAGAGCTCCCAACAGGGCACTAATTGGAATGGTTAGGATCCAGGCCCACAATAAACTGATCGTTACTCCCCATTTCACTGCTCCTATACCTTTGGTCGCACCGACACCGATGATAGCTCCGGTGATGGTATGTGTAGTAGATACGGGAATCCCCATTTGCTCCGTTAAAAACAAGGTCGTTGCCCCTGCTGTTTCAGCACACACACCTTCCAACGGAGTTACCTTGGTGATCTTTGTTCCCATTGTTTTTACGATCTTCCACCCGCCACTCAACGTTCCAATACCTATTGCCAGATAACAGGAGATAGGCACCCAATCCGGCATGGATTTGATGTCGACTATCGAACCGTTCGCGATCAGTGCTGCAGCAATGATTCCCATTACTTTTTGCGCATCGTTTCCTCCGTGTCCGATACTGAACGCAGCCGAAGAAAGCAACTGTGACCGTTTGAACATTGACGAAGTTCTTTTTGCTGTTGGTTGTTTTATCTTTTCATTGTATATAAAAATGAGAGCGAACAGCATAAGCGCTCCGGTCAGTCCCCAGCGTACGATCTTGTTGTCGGCCTTTTCAATCTCTTTCTTAAGGTCGGCTTTGATGTCGATCTTCATTGCCTTTTTGAAATCATCCATTTTGTCGGGTGCGATCGGATATTTTGCATTCATCGCAGCCACCATTCCATCCTGTCCGAGCTCAAAATATTTTTTTGTGATCGGCTTCAAGCTGTCGATGATAGCCTGAGTAGCTTTATACTCTGTTTTGACTGAAGGGTCGAGCTTTGCTTTGTTCTTCAGCTGATCGATCTTGAAATAAAGGTTTAACTTATCTCCGAGCTTGCTAATGGTGATGTCTTTCAGATCCACATTTTCCGTGATTCCTTTTACAACAGCCGCTGCCCCATGAAATTCATAATCGGCCAGATATGGCGCGCATGCATTCGATTTTTCTCTTGCCTTTTCTAACTTATGCACCTGGGTGGAATCATGTTTGATGTCGACCGCATAAGTGTATTTATCCACTTTAAAGAACTTGTCCATGTTCTCATTCAGTTTGTTTTCCTGAAAACCGACAAACAAGAACCAAAGCAGTGCAGCGGACGCCGCTAATATTCCTGCTTTCAACCAGGTCTTACTTTGAATGAAGATAAGTGTAAAAAAAATGGAGATGATCATTCCGACAACAGGAGCCAGTAAAATGAAGGCGAGTGTCTTCCCTACTTTTTCACTGTCGATGATCTCATCCAACGGCATCATTCCTTTGGTCATTAACGCGTAAGTTATCGCAGAGCCCGCAAATCCTCCGATCAATGTATGTGAAGAGGAAGAAGGAATTCCATACCACCAAGTCAGTAAATTCCAAATGATCGCAGCAATCAATCCGCTGCAGATCACCGGCAATGTTATGAAATCGCTGTAAACAGTTTTTCCGATTGTGTTTGCTACTGCATGATCCTTAAAGATCATGAAAGCAATAATGTTGAAAAATGCAGCCCAGAGTACGGCCTGAAAGGGAGTCAACACTTTGGTGGAAACGATCGTGGCTATCGAATTGGCAGCATCGTGAAAACCATTGATAAAATCGAATATAAGGGCAAGTGCTATGACTATGACTAGTAAACTCATTGTGTATTGAATTAAAATAAAAAACTAAAAAAGAGCTGTCTCCTAAGCATTTTTAATCAAAATGGAATTGATCACGTCAGCAGCATCTTCGCATTTATCGGTTGCTGTTTCAAGCATCGATAATACATCTTTCATCTTGATGACTTCCACTGCATTCTTTTCTTCTTCAAACAACTTCGCGATCGCCATGTCAAAAATGTCATCTGCATGGTTCTCAATGCTGTTGATTCGAACTGTTGCTTCCTTGATCTTAGTGATATTCTTCAGGTTTCTCAATTCGATTACAGCAACTTCCAATTCTTCAGAACCTTTTAAGATCAATTCTGCCAGTTTCACAATGGCTGGTGTCATCTCTTCCACTTTATACAGCTCCATTCTTTTGGACGCACCGTGGATATAGTCCACAACATCATCTATGGCAGAAACAAGGTTATGAATATCTTCTCGGTCGAAGGGAGTGATAAAATTCAGACTAAGCTGGTTGAAGGTCTCGTGCGTGATGCTATCACCCACGTGCTCCAGGCGTTCGATCTCCCGAAAAAGTTCTTTTCTTCTTTCCAAAGAAGAGGTGGTAACGAGCTCTACCAAAACTTTTGACGTAGCAGTTGCGTTTTGAGATGCCTGCTGAAAAAGCAGGAAAAACACTTTGTCCTTCGGCTGAAAAAATTGAAAAATGTTTAAGTTCATGGTATTAGAATTTTATGATTTTACTTTTTATTGAATGTTATTATAAAGGTAGTTACCAAAAATTGTTTAAATGAAGAGGGCCAGTTACTATTAGTTTACGCCCATGTTAAATTAATGTTAAGGAGCCTTTTAAGTAGCTCACTGCCAATAAAATGGAGCCATTAATGGATCTACTTAAAAATGAAATAAAAGGTCAGCCTGGCTACAATGTCTGCATCAACCTTTGTCCTGCCGGTTGCATTTTTTGCTCTGCTGGCATAAGCATTATACCAGATATTCGGAATGATGTGAACATTTTTGTTCGGAGTGTAATCGAGTCCGGCAGTGATGAATGTTTCTGTGACCGGTGATCCTCCAATGAAGTAATATTTCTCCGAGTCGTATCTGGAATCCGGATCATAGACATCGAAACGCGCAAAATAATTCAGTTTGTCTTTAATGAGCATCCCTCTCAGAAAGACCGATGCACCAAAAGCAGAGGCATCTGTTGTATCGGCTTCGGGAGCGGAAGCCGAATCTGCAACGGAAACGTAATTCTTTTGCGTCTGCTGATATAGCTCGACACCAGCGGTGAATTTTTCTGCAGTGTAAGCAACAAACAATTTATACGACGTCTTTGATTTGTGCAAGCGCGGCTCTACATGGGTTTCTTCGTAATCCGCGTACAAGTCTACGATCAATTTCTTGTCTAAGAACTTTGCATAAACATCTCCGTAATATTTTTTAAATACATCTGTCTCAATTTTCTGTGCTGTTCCATTTCCGACCATCAGGTTGTAGCCGTAATTTCCTTTGGAATCAAACTTTCCCTGTATAGCTAATCCAACATCATTGGAAACGGACATCTTTCTCATGTCGGAAATCGTTTTCTCAACACAGCGGTAATTCCAAATCTTTTCGGACATCATGGGAAAAGCAGGCGTTGCCATTTGTCCTATCACCAGATCCGTATTCTTGAAAATATTTTTCCAGCGAAGGTTCGCGGACTTAAGAAAAAAGGTCCTCGTTTGACCGTCACTCAGCGTCTGTCCTTCATACGAAGCCAGAATTTCAGTCGAAAATTTTTCACTGATGTTGTAATCAAAACCAAGATAGGCCCTGCGGAAATCAAAAGCATTCATCTTGTCCGCAACGCCCGAATACTGAGTATTTCCACGGCCAAGTGAATCTGCTCCAAGTTTCGCATAAAAATCCCCGAACACGTATCCCCAGACCTTTCCTGACGGTTTAAATTCTACTTTCTTAATAGTGTCGTTGTTTTGAGCCGATAAAGAATTCGCAACAAATAGCGCCGCGGCCAGCATTATTGGAAGTTTAGTTTTCTGTTTCATTTTGATCAGATAAATTTGTTATGATTTTTAACTGCCACAAATGTATTTTAGATTCCGCATGAAAACATTATCCCAATGTTAAGGTTTTGTAAATAAAAAAAGCCCCGATAGACCGAGGCTCTCATTATGTATGTTTAAAGGTCGTAGCGGAAAATAGGCTCCAAGCCGTTGATCTCATCTACCATCACGTTCAAGTCCCTGATCAGCCCGTCATCAAAACCATACACCCAGCCATGCACCTGGAGATCTCTCCTCTGCCATGCCTGTTGAACAATCTTAGTTTTCGCAAGGTTATGTACCTGTTCTACCACATTGAGTTCAACCAGCCGATTTTCTCTCATTTTAAGGTCAGGGATCGCATCCAGCTCTTTGGAATGTTTCAAATACACTTCTTTGATATTCCGCAGCCAGTTGTTCACAAAGCCGTTGTCCTTATTGTTCATCGCAGCGATTACACCCCCACATCCATAATGGCCGCATACTATCACATGTTTCACATGCAGTACCTCCACGGCGTAATATAGTACACTTAGAAGATTCATGTCAGTATGAACGACCACATTAGCGATGTTCCGGTGGACAAAGATCTCCCCCGATTTGGTGCCTGTAATTTCATTGGCAGGAACACGGCTATCGGAACAGCCTATCCAAAGATACTCCGGACTTTGTCCCAGCGATAACCCCTTAAAATAATTGGGATCCTGTTTTAACTTTTCCGATGCCCAGCTCTTATTTCCATGCAGGAGTTTTTCATAACTCTTATTGATTTCGTCCTTTTCCATATAGTTTGAGCGTTTTATTGCCCTGCGCAAATATAGATTATTGAAGGTGAAAAACTGCGGATAGCATACTAAAAATTAACATTTCCTTAATAAATACTTCACTTGGAATCCCAAAATAGTCCGTATTTTTAACTAATATATTATACTTTATAAATGAACGTATCCCACAGTATATTACTCGTAGATGATGAGCCGGATATTTTAGAATTTTTAAGCTACAACTTAAAAAAAGAAGGATACAATGTTTTTACTGCCAGTAACGGAAAAGAAGCCGTAGCCATAGCAAAAAAAGAAAACCCTCACCTGATCATTTTGGACGTAATGATGCCCGACATGGATGGCATTGAGACCTGCCGTGAACTAAGAGAAATTCCCGGCTTGAAAGACGTGATGATAGCATTTCTGACTGCCCGCAGCGAAGATTATTCTCAGATAGCTGGATTTGACGTGGGTGCAGATGACTACATCAACAAACCCATCAAACCAAGAGTCCTCATCAGCAGGATCAAAGCCTTGCTGCGAAGAGGCGCAAATTCTGATTCGGGCAAAGCAAACGAAAAGGTAGACATGGGTGGCATCAAGATCGATCGTGAGCGCTATCTCATTATTAAAGATGGTGTAGAAATCAGTCTTCCCAAAAAAGAATTTGAGTTGCTGGCACTACTGGCATCCAAGCCCGGAAAAGTGTTTACACGCGATGTGATCCTCGACAAAGTATGGGGCGGAGACGTGGTGGTTGGCGACAGAACCATTGATGTACACATCCGGAAACTCAGGGAAAAACTGGGTGAAGAATTTATCAGGACAGTAAAAGGAATCGGTTATAAATTTGAATTTTAGTATCTTGCACAGACCATTGCCTGAACGCACCAATCATTGATTGAATGAAATCGATTTCCCTTAAAATTACTTTTGTTCTAATTGCTCTGCTGCTTGCAATAGCAGTTTTTCTTATCACTCTCCTTAACTTAACTCCCAATTACGGAATCGAATTTTTAGCTGCATTGATTGTGGCAGGAGTTTCGCTGTTATTGATGCTTATCATTCTATTTTTCGTAAACCAGCTGGTGTTAAAAAAGATCGACCAATTGCTGAACACTGTAAAAAACTACAGGGCCGCAGGTGACTACACTTCACATGAAGACAAATACAGCAAAAACAACATCAAGAACCTGGACCTGGAGATCAAAGCCTGGGCCGATGACCGAAAAGAAGAGATCGAACGCTTACAGAAACTGGAAGTGTATAGAAAAGAATTTTTAGGCAATGTTTCCCACGAATTAAAAACTCCAATCTTCAACATTCAAGGATATGTTCTGACATTGTTGGATGGAGGATTGGAAGACCCGAGCATCAATAAGAACTACCTGGAACGTGCAGAAAAAAGCATCGACCGCATGATCACCATCGTGGATGACCTTGAGGCAATCTCGCAACTGGAAACAGGAGAACTGCAGATCGAAGCAGAACGTTTCGACATTGGTCTGCTTGCCAAAGATGTTACTGATGCGCAGGAAATGAAAGCCACCGCAAAAGGAATAATCCTAACAACTCCGGAAGATTCAAAACCTGTTTTTGTTTATGCCGATCGATTCAGGATTCGTCAAGTACTGGTGAATCTGATCGTGAATTCCGTGAAATATGGAAAAGAATACGGAGAGACCAAGATCCGTTTTCACGATGCAGGAGACAATGTGATTGTGGAAGTTGCCGACAATGGAATCGGCATTAAAAAAGAGCATTTGCCCAGGCTGTTCGAACGTTTTTATCGGGTGGACAAGAGTCGTTCACGCGAGCAAGGAGGCACCGGACTGGGTCTAGCCATTGTAAAACACATCATCGAAGCTCACAGTCAAACTATCAATGTAATGAGCACCGAAGGGGCCGGCACTGTTTTTTCCTTTACTTTAAAAAAAGCATAAGGAATTTTTAGTACTTTTATGAGTATATCATACTACTCAACTTGTACATCGCATGAATGCATTGATCATCGAAAAAACAAAAGAAACTCCTGAGATAAATTTCAACCCGGCTACGGGCGTACTAAGAATAAGCGGCAGGGCTTACTCCAACGATATTTACCAGCTTTTTAAACCTTTGAACCTCTGGCTTCAGGAATACCTTTCTAAACCAAACGAAATCACCACCGTTGAACTCCGCATAGAATATTGCAACTCTATTTTCAACAAATTGATTCTCCTCTTTTTTGAAAGCTGCAAAACCGTCCTTGAAAAAAACAAGCAATTGGTAATCATCTGGTATTATGAAGAAGGAGACCGTGAAAGCCTGGATGACGCTGATCACCTGTCCAAGCTGATCGTATTTCCAATCGAGAAAAAAGAATACTAGTGTACAGATAACTGATCTTTACAGACATTACTGATCTGTGTTTGCTAAAAAAACTGATCTGCAATATCCGTGTCTATTCGCCTGCTTACAGGTAGGCAGGTTATCCGTACCTACTTCTTACTCATGACCTCCGCCTGCATTTTACTAAGGTTATTCAACACCATTTGGTAAACTTCAGCCAAAAGAAGAGGATTCCGAGAATAAAATTCAAAACTCTCATCGTAAAGTTTTTTGCTTACAGCATGTTTCTTCAAGATATCCGAATCAGGATGGATCTTATTCATCATTACCTGATCCCTGCTGTAGGCATTCCCATTCAATGCCGCTTCCAACAAATGCACATCCACCATCACTTTTGCCATTTTTTCCTGAGAAAGAACAGTATCGGGAACAGCCACCCTATCTTCAATCGAAGAACAAGCACTCAAAAAGACAATAGAAAAAAGGAATAAAATTCTTTTCATTTGAGATCCGCTCAAAGCAACCGGTCATGCTGTTAAAACAAGCAATTCCTGCTCTGAATGATTGTTTAAAATTACGCAAAATAAATACAAAAATTAAGCTATTTTTGTAAAGAATGAGTTCAAACAAAGATACCGTCATTTGGATCACCGGAGCCTCCTCCGGCATTGGTGAAGCGCTGGCGAAAGCCTTTGCTTTGGAAGGTGCAAAACTCATTCTTTCTGCCCGCAGGGCTGAAGAACTGGAGCGTGTCAAAAAAACGCTCCATCTGCCCGACTCACAAGTCCTTATTTTGCCACTCGACCTTTCGGACACTTCCGGGATCGATGAACTGACCGAAAAAGTCATTGCCACATTCGGAAAGATCGACATACTCGTCAACAATGGCGGTATCAGTCAGCGTTCACTCACTTTGGATACTCCATTAGAGATTGATCGCAAGATCATGGAAATAAATTTCTTCGGAACCATTGCTATTACCAAAAGTGTGCTTCCTTACATGATCCGTCAAAAAAGCGGACACATCGTAGTAATGAGCAGCATTGCAGGCAAATTCGGGTTTTTCTTCAGATCCGCTTATTCAGCTTCAAAACATGCTTTGCACGGCTACTTCGAAGCACTGCGCATGGAAATCTTTAACGACGGCGTGAAGGTACTTTTGGTTTGTCCCGGAAAAATAAAAACAAACATCTCCATAAATGCAATCACCGGAACAGGCGGTAAACACGATAAGATGGATGAAAGCCAGGGAAAAGGACTAAGCGCCGAAGAATGTGCAAGACAAATATTGAATGGCATAAAAAACAACAAAGACGAATTATTCATCGGAGGAAAAGAACTCAGAGCCATTTGGGTGAAACGTTTCTTTCCGGGTTTGTTCAGCAAGTTGATACGAAAACAAAAACCTGAATAATAAAAAATTAAATTTTGAATAGTATGAGTCATCCTACCATAGCCGGAATTCAGCAAGTCGGAGTCGGTATCCCAAACGTACACGAAGCCTTCAACTGGTATGCAAAACATTTCGGAATGGACATTCCCATTTTTGAAGAAGCTGCAGAAGCAAACTTAATGCTCCGATACACGGGCGGGAAACCACACATGCGTCATGCCATCTTAGCTATCAACTTAAAAGGTGGCGGAGGATTTGAGATTTGGCAATATACCAGCCGCAAGCCGCAACCCGCTGTCTTTGACCTACAGTTGGGTGATTTGGGATTCTATTGCGCACGCATGAAGACAAGTGACGTGAAAGCCTCTTATGATTTTCTGAAATCAAAGAATGTGAATCTTGTCTCCGGATTAGTGAAAGACCCAACAGGCAGCGATACTTTTTTCCTGCGCGATCCCTGGAACAACCTTTTTCAGGTAGTGAAGAGTGACTCTTGGTTCGGGAAAGGACTCCAGCTTACAGGCGGTCCATCAGGAATGATGATCGGCGTAACAGATATGGAAAGATCAAAAAAATTCTATGCCGACATACTTGGATACGACACAGTTGTTTATGATAAAACAGGTGCATTTGATGATCTTACCGATTTACCTTCCGGAAAAAGTAAAGTACAACGCGTATTGCTGAGACACAGCCAGCCACGAGTGGGCGCCTTTTCAAAATTATTGGGAGCAAGCGAGATTGAATTGATAAAAACCATAGACCGTGTTCCCCGTCAGATATTCGAGAATCGCCTTTGGGGAGATCAGGGTTTTATCCATTTGTGTTTCGACATAAGTGATCAGAAAGCGATGAAAAAACTTTGCGCCGAAAAAGGCCATCCTTTCACGATAGACGGAGGTGAAAACTTCGATATGGGAGAAGCAGCCGGGCACTTCAGCTACATCGAAGATCCAGACGGCGCATTGATCGAGTTTGTGCAAACCAAGAAAATTCCGATCATGAAAAAATGGGGTTGGTACCTCGACCTGAAAAAGCGTGACGCTTCCAAACCATTGCCGGACTGGATGCTGAAAGTGTTGAAATTCAACCGGAAGAAAAACTAAGATGCAGCTCCAGCACCACGAATTGGTAGACTTATTAAAAACAGCCTATTCAGCCGAAAAAGCCGCAGCTTTTGCATACCAAGGGCACGCAGGTGCAGTCAAAGATCAGGAAGAAAAAAAAGCCATCCACCAGATCGAATTGGATGAATGGAACCACCGCGAAGAAGTTTTGCAGATCATGAAGCAATACGACATTCCGGTTTCAAAATATTATGAATTCCGGTTTCATGTAGTCGGAAAGATCATTTCCGGAAGTTGTTATGTCATCGGCTGGTTCATGCCCTTCTATTTTGCCGGAAGATTGGAAAGCGGCAATGTCTGCGAATATTTCCGGATGATGCACATGTTCCATTCCATCGGGATCACCGACCACGACACGGTGCTTTATGAAATGGGAATCAAAGAAAAGGAACATGAGATCTACTTTTTAGAACAGATCAAGACAAACAAAATGTTGCCATTCTTTGAATGGTTGTTCTCCTGGGGAAATAAAAAAGGGTTCAACGACATCGACCTTGAAAAAAAATATTCGATCGAAGAGTCGGAAAAATATTGCAAAAAATAGATCTATGAAGTTAGGATTCCTTGATAACATCAACGAGTATGGAGATCAGGTGGTCCGGCTCTACGACTTCAACAGCTCAGAAGCTACGAGATTCAGAGATGCCGTTCAAAACACCGTGATTGAAGCCATGCAGCCGCTCGATCTCAACACATTGGATTTTATTGAGCACGTCAACTGCAAACTCATCCTCCACATTTCCGAAACGGATGAAGGGATTCTAAGCATGGACAATCAAACATTTTTTTGTGATCTGACAGTGGAGGGATATGAGAACATGATTCAGCTGATCGAACCATTCTGTTTAAAAGAGAGCAAAAGCTTTACCATGCTCTATGACGTGGACACGCAGGTGGATTTTCTGTTTGCGCCCTACGGGAATTAAAACAATTTAACTTGATCCTTTGTTTTTTTCACCTTTGTAACTTTGGCCGGAGGCTCAACTGGCTTTTCAGGAACGTGCAACTTCATCCCTAATTTCTTGTTCAGCTTTTCAATAAAATAAGCAGCGATGAGCGGGGATTCTTTTTCTTCATTCTGATGAACGAAAAAATACAACTCTTTCAATCCGTCTTTTTTCCACTTGGCGATACGCTCCACCCAAGGGTCGACTCTTGAATAGTCTTCTCCGTGATTGTCGCCCACATATCTAACAAAAGCAACCGGAGATGTCAGCCGCATGTGCAGAATGTCCCTTCTTCCTGCTGTATCCACTATAACATTGGCCACTTTGTATTTCTTGAATAGTTCAGATACCTTTTCAAAATCCGCTTTCACATTGAACCATTCCGCATTGCGCAGTTCTATCGCGAGTGGAACTCCTTTCGGAAATTCTCTCACAAACTTTTCCAGACGGTCGAAATCTTTGGGCTTGAAATTGTCGTGCATCTGCAAAAAGATCATTCCCAGTTTTTCTTCTAATCCTGAAACTGACAAACAAAATTCATCCACCAAATTTTTGACTTCGTTCAGACGTTTTAAATGACTAACAGTTTGAGGGATCTTCGGAAAAAACTTAAATCCTTCGGGCGTTTTTTCTTTCCATTTCACAAACTGCTCTTTGGCGTAAGGCTGATAAAAGGTAGCATTCAGCTCAATGCTGTTGAATTGTGTGGAATAATAGGCCAATTCATCCTTGGTTCCTTTCGGATAAAAATTCTTAAGGTCGGTCTTGTTCCACTTGGCGCAACCGACAGAGATTTCCAAACTTTTTGTTTCTTTGCCGCTCAAAACTTTTTTTGTGTCCGGATGATCCTTTGGCAAACTAAGATCAAGTCCCTTGATAGATTCAACACTTCCGAATTTCATTGTGTTTTATATTTATAGAGATAAATATTCATTTTTAGCCTGAGCGAGTGCGGACATGACTTGATTGCGTTCATTGACGATGCGTTCTACCGTCTTCTTATCCTTGCGTACCATGCGCAACAATTTCCAGCGACCGAAGATCTTCTTCATCACCGGATGGAATTTAATCGTATAAATGCCACTCACAACAACTGTCAGCGCAAATATCCCCAGCAAGATCCAATTTCTGAAAACCAGAGCGACTATCAACATGAGTACCCAAAACCATATCGCCCAGAAGATCATAGACAGATTCACCCGGAAAGACGGGTAGAACTCTGACTTCTTCACTTTCTTGTTAGCAAATTTTTCACCGGTATAATAAGGGAAGTAATTCAAGAGCAAGCCGATCAGATAAATGGGCATTCCCAAATAAATGATCAGGTATTCCAGCAGGAAAGTACCGAAGTTCATCTTGCTTACGCTTTCCTCCCTCAGGAGATGATCGCGGAGTTTATTGGCGTTCAACAACTGAACGTATGAACTCAATTGTTCCTTGAGGGAAGCGATCAATGCTGGTTTTTTCTCCGACAACACATTCACCATCTTAACAATTTCAGAGCTTGCAATGGGATGATTTGACAATTTCGATGAGCTCAACCCTTTGTCTTTGAGCAACTGATGTGTATAAAGCTCCTCCATGTTTGCGACCAAAGTATCGTTTGCCGGATCGTTGATGTTGTACGCCGTCTCTTTCATTTTTTCTTCCAGGACTTTGGTAAATTCATTGATCGCCCTTACCTTATCCTCTTTGTAACGCTCTTCAAATGACTTAACAGAAATGGGATCACCAACCTGAATGAAGACCTTACTTCTGAACCGCTTCGGTGCAAGGTAATTCAGCCCTACAGGAAGAACCAGAATGTCTTTAGAATAATCAATGGACTCCAATGTCTGAAAAACAATTCGCGACAAACCCTTTTTCAATGGCTGCACTCTTCGCTGCTGCACGCACAATCCTTCGGGGAAGATCAAAATGGCTTTATTGGAAGCAAGCAGTGTCCGGCACTCTTCAAATGATTTGTCATTCTTTTTTATCTCCGCAAACCCTTCCTGCATCCTGTACATTGGACTGGCATTCATCTGATTCAGGATCCATTTGGCAAATTTTCCTTTAAAGGCATCTCCCCTTGCAAAAAAACGAACCTTCCGACGAAGGTATACCGGAAGAATAACCGGGTCAATAAACCCGTTGGAATGATTGGGTGCCAGAATAAAAGGCTTTCCGAACGGAATCTTCTCTATGCCTTTAATGTCGATCCGGTAATACACATTCAGGTTGCTGTAGACGAATGGCCTTAACAAGTCATAAAGTATTATCATGCTCTCAAGATCTTAAGAATGTTAAGCGTTCCCCTTTTCTTTCTTCATTGAATGTTCCATTCTCATATACCAAATGACCGCTTACAAAAGTATGGGTTACCTGAGAATGAAAAGTCACTCCTTCGAAAGGCGACCAACCGCATTTGTAGAGTATGTTGGCTTTTTCAACGGTAAAAGAACTACTGAGATCAACGAGAACCACATCTGCAAAATAACCCTCACGGATGTAACCGCGTTTTTCGATCTCAAAGCAATCCGCCACAGCGTGTGCCATTTTTTCAGCGATCCGCTCGAGAGAAATCTTTCCTTGCTTGTGAAGCTCTATCATTGCTATGAGCGAATGCTGAACCAGCGGTCCGCCCGAAGGGGCTTTGAAATAACTCTGCTCCTTCTCTTCTATTGTATGCGGAGCATGATCGGTAGCTATCACGTCGATCCTATTTTCAAGTACTGCTTTTAATATGGCATCCCGGTCGCTCTTTTTCTTTACGGCTGGATTCCACTTGATGTAATTTCCTTTGGTCTTGTAATCTTCATCAGAGAACCACAAATGGTGAATGCAGGCTTCTGCCGTAATGCGTTTTTCTTTTAAGGGAATTTTATTGTCAAACAATTCTGTTTCTTTTGCAGTGGAAATATGAAGAATGTGAAGACGGGTATTGTATTTCTTTGCGAGTTCAACGGCCATGGAAGAAGACTTGTAACAGGCTTCTTCGCTACGGATCAGCGGATGGCATTCCACGGGAACATCTTCTCCATACTTTTCCTTGTAGATCGCCATGTTGTTTTTGATTGTGGCTTCATCTTCACAATGGGTAGCAATCAGCATTTTACATTTAGAGAACAGCCCTTCCAAGGTTTCTTTATTGTCGACCAGCATGTTGCCCGTGGAAGACCCCATGAAGACCTTTATTCCACAAACATTCTTCGGATCTGTTTTCAGAACTTCTTCCAGATTGTCGTTGGAAGCGCCCATAAAAAAAGAATAATTCGCCAAAGAAACTTGTGACGCACGTTCGTATTTGTCTGCCAATAACGCTTGTGTAAAAACATTAGGAACCGTGTTCGGCATTTCCATGAAGGATGTTATACCACCTGCAACGGCAGCTCTTGCTTCTGTATAGATCTCACCTTTGTGCGTCAGACCCGGCTCGCGAAAATGTACTTGGTCGTCGATGCAACCCGGAAAAAGATATTGTCCTGTCCCGTCAACGATCTTATCGGCAGCATCCTTGATCTCGTTCTCGGAAATCTTTGAAAGAAATTTTCCATCTATTAATACGTTCCCGACAATGATTTTTCCTTCATTGACAATGTTCACATTTTTGATCAGTGTTCTTTTCATTTTCTGTCTTAATAAAAAAGCTCCTTACAAAAGAGCTTTATTTTATTTTCTTGAACCGCATCTGCAGTACGCCCCAGAATGCTTCTTTAAAAATACCTTTGCTCATTTTGGATGCGCCTTCTATCCGATCGGTAAATGTAATAGGCACTTCTTCGATCTTGAATCCTAATTTATAAGCGGTATACTTCATTTCGATCTGAAAAGCATAGCCCACAAATTTAATGTCGTCAAAATTGATCCGCTCCAAAACGCGGCGCTTATAACATTTAAAGCCCGCTGTAGTATCACGGATGGGAACAAAGAGGATCATGCGGACATACACCGAAGCAAAATACGACATCAGAACTCTTCCCTTCGGCCAGTTCTCAATTCTGCCGTCCTTCACATACCTCGAACCGATTGCGACATCCGCACCATTGATGGCTGCCTGGCGCAAACGAATCAGGTCATTCGGATTGTGAGAAAAATCACAATCCATCTCAAAAATGTATTCGTATTTCCCAGCTAGAGCCCACTTGAACCCGTGAATGTAAGCTGTTCCCAAACCAAGCTTTCCTTTTCTTTCTTCTATGAACAACCTTCCCTCAAATTCCTGCATCAGTCTTTTCACAATGGCCGCAGTTCCGTCCGGAGATCCGTCATCCACTATCAATAAATGAAAAGGAACCGACAAAGAAAATACCTTGCGGATCATGCGTTCCACATTTTCTTTTTCGTTGTAAGTAGGTATGATGACTAGGCTATCCGACACGGCTTCAATTAAGAAACGAAGATAGCTCAAATTCAATAAATCCGCAATTTTTATGTTTTTTTGGCAATTTTCTGAACCCGCCGTCCTGCAAAGACCTCAAGCGTGCGGGACAGTTGAAATTACATTTTTTTCAGTGCATTTTAATCCTTAAGTTTGTATAAACATGAACTCCATCGACTTATGAGCAAAAAACTACTGCTATTAATATTTTCTCTGAACATTCTGAATGGAACGGCACAAGAAACTTTAAGATATTGTGGTGCGGACGAACTCCGAATTTCGACACTCAAACAAAACCCAAAGATCGCTGAAGCGGTGATCAAGAGAGACATAGAGCTTGAAGCCTTCACAAAAAAGTTTGTAGAGGACTATTATGCAAGCCGCACGAGTACGGCAACCTACACCATTCCGGTTGTTTTTCATGTGATCCACAATTACGGGACAGAGAACATCAGCGATGCTCAGATTCTAGACGGGCTGGACGTCCTGAACAAGACCTTCCGGAAACAGCTGGCAGACACAGGATCCATAGTTGCTGCCTTCAAACCACTGCATGCGGATTGTGACATCGAATTCCGCCTTGCTCAGCTAGACCCTTCCGGAAATTGCACCAGCGGCATTAACCGCATTGCCTCTTCGCTCACGACTGTCGGCGACCATTCGGTAAAATCAATCATCCAATGGCCAACCAATAAATATCTCAATGTTTACATCGTACAAAATGCTGCTGGATTGGCAGGGCATTGCGTTTGGCCCGCGGATGCTGATTCGATTCCTGCTTGGGACGGAATTGTGATTGGACACAATTATGTGGGCAGCATAGGAACATCCAATTATACACAGTCGGTCGCTTTTGCTCACGAATGCGGGCACTATTTGAATTTACAACACATCTGGGGAGGCAACAACGTTCCCGGATTTTATTTTTATCCTTGCGCGGACACCGCAAAAGACTGCAACATTGACGACCTTGTGGCTGACACCCCTCCTACCATAGGTTGGCAGAGCTGCAACTTAGCAGGTGCATCTTGCATGAACGCAGTGGACAATGTGCAGAATACCATGGACTATTCTTATTGTAACCGGATGTTTACGTTCGGACAAAAAGCAAGAATGCAGGCTTGTCTGAACTCACCGATAGCAGGAAGAGATAATTTATGGCAAACAGCAAACTTAATTGCAACAGGAACGCTGACAACTCCAGGCCCCTTATGCAAGGCCGATTTTACCAGTAGCAAACGGGTTGTCTGTCAGGGTACCGAAACAACTATTTTTAGCAACACTTCCTATAATGGAACATTTACAAGTGTTAAGTGGACGTTCGCTGGTGGCACTCCGGCAACTTCAACTGCAGCAGCACCTGTTGTCAGCTATGCACTGCCGGGAAAATACGACGTCCAGTTGAAAGTTTTCAATGGAATCGATTCTGTCGAGGTCACTAAGCCCAATTTCATTTCGGCTTTGCCGAATACAGGGACAGTCTATCCGTTTTCCGAAGGGTTTGAAACGAGTCCATCTCTCGACGGACTGCAATGGTTCTCCAACAGCTTTGACACAGTCAACAGCTGGCAAATCACTTCCACTGCTGCATTCAGCGGCACTAAATCAGTCATGCTGAACAACTTTAACAATACAATGAACACGAAAGACGAGTTGTACAGCAATGTCATAAACCTTACTGGAGGGACTTCGTTGAACATCAGTTTTAAATATGCCTATGCCGACAAAGACTCAACGAGCTCTGACCGCTTACAAGTATTTGTATCGAACAATTGCAATACCGGCTGGATACAAAGATTAAATTTGATCACGACTGCATTGACAACAGCACCTATGGCCGCAACTTCGTTTGTTCCGGCATCTACATCCGAGTGGAAGCAGGGAGTTGCGAGCATTCCGGGATCCTACTTGACATCCGCATTCCGTTTCAAATTTGTTTATTCATCGAGCAAGGGAAACAACATTTATCTAGATGACATCAATCTTGATTTCAATTCCGGAGTGGACGACATGACAGCACTTGGATCAACTTTAGAGCTTTTCCCAAATCCTGCATCTGACCAGGTGAATGTTGCTTTCACGCTTTTCCGTCCGAAAAATTTAAAATTTTCCATTGTGAATGTTTTAGGGAAAGCTGT
>JBKJQG010000326.1:0-6604 GCA_046594925.1 Bacteroidia bacterium | reverse complement strand
GACTGGCCACTTTTTCATTGATACTTATCCCGGAGAGTCGTTCAACTGGCTCTCGCCTCACCCGATTGATTTTTTGATCAGTTATAAAAAAGGTTTTTTTATTTACACACCGGTTTTGTTGCTGTGTTTGTTTGGTCTTTTTCCATTATTTAAGCAGAATCGATATGCTTTTTACACGATGTCGTTATTTCTACTACTGCTGATTTATGTCCTTTCGTCCTGGTGGAGCTGGTGGTATGGTGGTAGTTTTGGATCCAGGGTCCTGGTAGAGTATTATTCGGTCTTTGTTTTATTGCTTGTCATCTTCATCGAGAGCATCCGGTCGAGGGTGTTTAAAATAATATACGGTTCATTGCTTTTCGCTGCCTTGATTGTTTGTCAGATACAAACCTTTCAATATAGGTATTACCATATCCATTGGGAAAAAATGGACAAAGAACATTTCTGGAAAAGTTTTCTGAGAATAGACTTGCTCATTAATAAAACGAACCCTAATAAGGATTTGCTGGAAGAGTAGTTAGAGTTCCTTCGCCTTGTTCCAATGCACATCCATTTCCGCAAGAGTCATGTCGCTCAGCTGTTTTCCGGCCTTGGCAGCTTCCGCTTCCAAATACTGAAAACGCTTTATGAATTTTTTATTTGTTTTTTCTAAGGCATCTTCGGCATTCACATCCACAAACCGCGCATAATTGATTAGTGAGAAGAGGACATCCCCGAATTCCCCTTCAATTTTTTCTTTGGAAGCATTGGTGTCAATTTCGTGTTTGAGTTCTCCGATCTCTTCTTGCACTTTTTCCCAGACCTGCTCAGGCTTGTCCCAGTCGAACCCCACGGCTCTTGCTTTTTCTTGTATCCTCGAAGCTTTGATTAGGGAAGGCAAAGAGTTGGGTACGCCTTGCAGAACGGATTTGTTTCCTTCTTTCAGTTTCAGTTTCTCCCAGTTCTCCTTCACCTCCTGTTCGTTTTCAACTTTCACGTCTCCGTAGATGTGCGGATGCCGGCTGATGAGTTTTTCACAAAGCGAATGGATGACATCGGCTATGTCGAATTCCTTAGTTTCGGAAGCTATTCTTGCATAAAAAACAATGTGAAGCAAAACATCCCCCAACTCTTTCTTAATGTTGGGCATGTCTTTGTCGAGGATGGCATCAGCCAATTCGTAGGTTTCCTCTATGGTCAGGTGCCTCAATGATTCGATTGTCTGCTTTTTATCCCAGGGGCATTTTTCCCGCAATTCATCCATGATGATCAATAAACGTTCGAATGCTTTTAATTTTTCTTCCATAAATGCTCAAGATTACCTTAATTGTCAGCTAAATTACACATTATTCAAATGAAATTTGGCGGTGGTTCAGCCAATATTTTTAATAATTTTGTAGAATACGATGTTTTTACGAAGATCAAATATCAGAAGCCTTTTCTTTGGATTGTTCGCCTTGTTCCTGATTTGCACGGTTGGTAATTCTTTTGCTCAGACAGAATGTTCTTCCAAGAGAGATTTTGTGCTTATTGCAGATGCTCACTTTGGTTACATCATCAGTCACCGTGGAAGCATTGTCCATTTGATAAAAGGACAGATCGGAGGAGGGGAGCTGACCTATGTTTTCAGAACAGCGGGGAAGCGCCCCTGGCAGCCGGTTCACGCTTTTCCGGAATTCGGACTGAGCTACATGCATCTTTACCTTGCGAACCCCGCAGAGATTGGAAATCTGGATGCACTTTATCCATATATGAACTTGAGGCTGAACAAGCAGCGAAGACCTTTCAAGATGTATTTGCGTCTAGGTATGGGAGTCGCCAATATGTCGAAACCATACGACCGAATCACCAACCATAAGAACAACGCTATTGGTTCACACATCAACGGCTATGTGAACATTCGGTTTAGTTCTTCTTACATGCTTAGCAAAGCTTGGAGACTGGATTCAGGTTTTGGCTTGACGCATGCTTCCAACGGAGCCATCAAGACTCCGAACTTGGGTTTGAATATGGCCACTGTTAACCTGGGACTGGGTTATGTTTTCGGTAACAAGAATGTAGTGATGTGCAAGGATTCTGTAATGCCGAAACTTACAAAACGCTGGCACCCCTCTGTCATTGGTATTTTTGGCGTGAAAGAGCTCGAACATCCGCTTGGAAATAAATACATATCCTACGTGCTGGCAGCAAATCTATATTATTCCACAAGCCAAAAGGGGCGGTTCGGAACCGGAGTAGAATTTGTTTACAGCAATGCCACCCGTAAAGCACTCGAGCGCGATTCTATTTCGACTGAAAAAATAAACGATGTCCTTAAAATCGGAGTGAAGGGCGGCTGGGCTTTCCACGTTGACAGGATCTCCATCCCGATCGATTTCGGGGTGTATGTTTATCAGAATGATAATTTAAAGGAGAAATTCTTTCACCGCTTGGGCGTAAGATATATGGTTACCAAGCACGTGATTGCTAACGTTACATTATACACGCACTGGGCTAAGGCGGATTATTTTGAGTGGGGATTGGGATACGAATTTTAATTTTTCGGATGAAGTATTTAAGTTATATAGCAATTGTCATCGTTCTGTTTTCTTCCTGCAAGAAGGAGAACCGTTGCGATTGCATCAAGAGAACTGGCGACATTATCACAGAAGTAAGGACACTTCCGCCATTTCAAAGGATCTTTACAGAGCAGGATGTGGATGTTTTCATCACCCAGGATCCAGCGGTGGAAGTAAAAGTAGAAGCCGGCGAGAACATTGCGCCTTTGATTGAGACAGTGGTGGAGGACGGAATCCTGATCATCCGGAATCACAACCGCTGTAGCTGGGCAAGGAGTTATAAAAAACCCATTAACGTTTATATAAAACATCCCGACCTGAGGTACATCCATTCAAATGGTAGCGGAAACATCCGGTCGCTGAACACCATTACCGTTGATTCTTTCGACATAAGGATAGAAGGGGCTGGCAACATCGATCTTACTGTAAATAACAACAAAGTGATCTCTCATATATATGGAATAGGAGATCTGATATTACACGGCAATACGAATGAGCACGCCTGCAGCATCGGAGGTGCATCTTACTTGTATGCTTCGGAGCTGACTACCAACTACACCTGGATCCACACATATACATTGGGATTGTCTTATGTTAAGGCCTCGGGAATATTAATCTATAGGATTGATGATAAAGGCGACGTATATTGCTCTGGAAATCCCGTCACCATCCAAAAAACCAGC
Source organism: Bacteroidia bacterium (assembly GCA_046594925.1). GTDB lineage: Bacteria > Bacteroidota > Bacteroidia > 2-12-FULL-35-15 > 2-12-FULL-35-15 > 2-12-FULL-35-15. Next base: position 3,384 of record JBKJQG010000326.1, on the reverse strand, counting down.
AATAATGGGTCTGGACAATTGATCTTACAATAAAGACAACGCTCTGAAATGATAAAATGGAATAAAATAAAGATTCATTATTTACTGAGACTCCTTGTGTTTTGGTTCCTCTTTTTTGCTTTGTTCAGAGTGATCTTTATTGTTTATCACCATGCAAAGATCCCTGACGGACAACATTCGGAAACCAGTCTGAGTTTTTTGTACGCCTTGCGCCTTGATTTGGCAACGATTTGCGCAATGCTCTTTGTTCCTTATGTGCTTTGGTCCTTTCAGCAATTCTACAAAAGTAAGTTCCTGCACCAAATCAACCTGGCCTACAACATTGTGCTCATTTCGGTGGTCTCCGTTCTCAGTATCTTTAACATTAAAATCTATGGAGAATATGGTTCTTTGCTAAATACGGAAGATCTGTTTTACCTTGTATATCCTAAAGAAGCCGTGACTTTTTTATCTGTTTGGTCCCTTTTGCTTTTGTTGGGGTCTTCCGCTTTCTTCGCTTATGTCGGCATCCGTTCTTACCGCAGGAACATCACCAGTTTTTCGCTGCCATTTGAGAACAAGAAGATCAAAGTCGCTCAAATCTTACTGTTTCCTGTTTGCTTATTTCTCGGCCTCCGCGGAGGGGCTCAGGCCATTCCCATCAACGAGAAGGACATTCACTATTCGGAGATGAAGATCAACAACGACATCGCTACTAATAACATCTGGTATTTGGGGAATAGTATTTGCAGCGAAACAGATACCATAATAAAAAATAATCATCCGGATGAACATTAAATTGTCGCTGTCTATTTTTTTTTCGATACTGTTTGTATTTCCCACCATGGTTAAGTCTTTCGCCCAAAAGGAAAAAAAGACCAGCCTTTGGAAATCGCTGAACACACCAACGGCAAAGGACACGGCCTTCGATGACTATTATGGAGATAATAGTCTCCGGTACGAAGATCACATCTACAAAAAATACATCCGAACGGTTGAATTGAGGGATGAGAGTTTTATTCTCACTAAGGCTATCCTGAGTTTAGGATCCGAAGAAAAATTGAAACTTAGTTTTGACGATCTTGAAGGAGACTTGAAAAATTATTCTTATACCATCATTCACTGCAATGCCAACTGGGAACCCTCCGATCTGATGCCCAACGAATACATTGAAGGGTTTCTGGACAATGCGATCAACGAATACCATTATTCCTTTAATACCCTGCAGAAATTCACCCACTATAACGCCACATTTCCAAACAGTTCTATGCGGATCACCAAATCTGGGAATTATCTTTTGAAAGTTTATCTCGACAGTAACCCCGAGAATATCGTAATCACGAGGCGGTTTCTGGTGTTTGAGAACAAGCTCCAGATTATTTCTAACGTCACAGCAGCGAGCATCATCGAGGACAAATTGTTCAAACACGAGATCGATTTCACTATTAATTATTCCGGATACCAGATCAACAACCCTTATGCGGATCTGAAAATTGTGTTGACTCAGAACGGAAGGTGGGACAATGCTAAAACCAACCTCAAACCAATCTTTGTGAAGGACAATGAGTTGGTTTATGATTACGATGAACAGAACGTTTTCGAAGGAGGAAACGAATTTCGGATTTTCGACATCCGCAGCATCAGGTATCATTCCGAGCGGGTGGCTTCGGTAAAGATGGATTCACTTGGAAATCACGTGGAACTGGTTACCGATGAGAAACGGACCTTTAAAAGATATTACTCCCAAGCCGACATGAATGGGGATTTTCTGATTAAGGTTCAAGAAGGCAGGGACAGTGAAGTGGAAGCTGATTATTGTTATGTGACTTTCTTTTTGCCTTATGATACACCCATGATGGATGGGAATTTATATGTATTCGGGGCTTTCAATGCCTGGAAATGCACTACCGAGAATCTACTTCATTACAAACCCAAGCGCTTCGGCTATGAATGTACGATGTACTTAAAACAAGGCTATTACAACTATGAATATGTTTTTCTGAAAGATGGAGAAACGGCGGCCGATGAAACTGTGATCGAAGGGATGCATTATGATACCGAGAACGATTATGCTATCTATGTGTATCACCGTCAGCCTGGTACATTCTACGATCAGCTGATCGGGGTGAAACGCATGAATTCAATGAAACAATACTGATCCTCCTTTCACCTCCTGAAAATTCACCCTCACCGCATTTAAAAGCAAGAGAAGCAACCCTTCCGGCCGTCCAGGCGTCTTATGTAGAAATGTTGCTTCAATTATAGTGTTGAAAACCTTTTGGCTTAATACTTGTCAGCAAAAGAAAGAAATGTTTAATATTGTATACTAACCAAACATTTATGTTATGGGAAATCAATCAACTCAGGTAACACACGGGATAAAAATCAGCGTAGAGACAAAGTTTCAAAGTGAACATTCTGTCGCAGAGCACCGTCATTTTTTATTTTCATACAGGATCACCATCGAAAATAAGAGCGAATACACTGTTCAGCTCATTTCCCGCCATTGGGACATCTACGATTCAAGCAGCGAGCACAGTGAAGTAGACGGAGAAGGAGTGGTAGGGGAGCAGCCGGTACTGGAGCCGGGTGAAGTTTTTGAATACGAGTCGGCTTGCAGTCTTACTACAGATATGGGTAAAATGAGCGGCCGCTACCTGATGGAAAGAAAGATCGACAAAGCACGTTTCTATGTAACCATTCCGGAATTCGAACTGATCGTTCCTCAACGATTAAATTAACTACAAGACATCCCCTATTAAACTTCGACTCCCAGCTAGTAGGCAGGGAGTCGAAGTTTTTATTTGTACTGCTCTTTCAGCTTTCTTCCTACGATCTTGTCAATGGCCAAAGTAAAGTCAACTTCAGAAATGGAACTTAAAGGGATCCATCGGAAATTTTGGGCGTGTGCCTGCGTAGTGTCGAAGTCAAACAGTTTTTCAGTCGTGCTCAACTCAAATCTTCCAACCGGCTTTACTAAGTAGTAAATGCTGATGATCTGATGGTTGGCGTTATAAGCAGAAACCTGAAAATAGTCGGTGGTGTAAAAATGTCCAATGACTTCCACTGTATTGTTCGTTTCTTCCATAAATTCCCTTTTGATGCACTCAAGCGTGCCCTCTCCGAATTCCAATCCTCCGCCCGGGAACTTTGTTATTTTATGCCCTTTTATCCATTCATCCGAGACAAGGACTTGCTGCTGTTCGTTAATTAGAATTCCGTATACCCTCAGGTTAAATTTGTTGATCGCCATTTTTTTTGATTATGTCTTTGTTGCTCTCACTATTTAGCTCATTTCATTTCACTGAATGGTGAGTGTTTCACAGCTCTTACCATTTAGCTCATTTCATTTCACTGAATGGTGAGTGTTTCACAGCTCTCACCATTTAGCTCATTTCATTTCAC
>JBKJQG010000051.1:0-4667 GCA_046594925.1 Bacteroidia bacterium | reverse complement strand
GTTGGGTTTACACAAGCTGTAGGTTCTTCACTATATTCTGATATCGCAATTGGACTGGCCTACAAAATTCAAAACCTGGCACCGGGGGCTACTGAAACGATAAAGTTTGTGGTAATCCTAGATGACTTGGCAGCTGCACAAGCCGTTGCCAACACTACTTACCTGACTTACCCCGGATCTGCAACTGCACCTCCTGCAGCTTGTACTCCCTATACAGATACTGCAAAGATCTGTCAAGGTGTCCCTGCAACCATTGGTGTAACAGGACCGAACATTGCAAGTTATAACTGGTCATGGAGTCCTGCCACAGGGTTATCATCCAGCACAGGAGCTTCGGTTTCAGCTAATCCTGCTACTACTACAACTTATACCGTTACCGGAACGCCGATCAACTCCTGTTTCACGGCCATTTCATTTTCAATCGTTGTGTATGTTACACCTAGCCCAACTGTTGTGCCGGAAGCAAACATAACCGCCTGTGTGGGCACTGTCGTCCCTATCAATACATTTGCGAGCACCCCCGCGGGTGCCACCTTCGCGTGGACGAACTCGAACACGGGTATTGGCCTCGTCGCCAGTGGATCGGGCAGCTTACCTGCCTTTACAGCTACAAATGGAACCGGAGCGCCTATTACCTCCACCATTACTGTCACGCCTTCTATCACCGGCAGTACCTGTCCGGGTGTAGCAAGTACGTTCACAATTACAATAAATCCAAACCCGGTTACCACGGTGAACTCTACCACTATTTGTTCCGGACAAACTGCCACTCTAACTGCGGCAGGTGCGACCACCTATTTATGGAACACAGGATCTGTTGCTAATCCGATCAGCGTGACTCCGGCCGGAACAACTTCTTATACCGTGACCGGAACAACAACTGGATGTACGAGCACAGCTGTTGCTACTGTTACTGTGAATCCTCTTCCGGTTACAACCGTTAACTCGCCTACCATCTGTGCAGGACAAACTGCCACGTTAACAGGTGCGGGAGCTGCAACTTATTCCTGGTCAACAGGTGCGATTACAAATCCGATCAGCGTGACTCCGGCCGGAACAACTTCTTATACCGTGACCGGAACAACAACCGGATGTACGAGTACAGCTGTTGCTACCGTTACGGTGAATCCAATTCCGGTTACAACCGTTAACTCCCCTACCATCTGCGCAGGACAAACTGCAACATTAACAGGTGCTGGAGCTACAACTTATTCCTGGTCAACAGGTGCTGTTACAAATCCAATCAGCGTGACTCCTGCTGGAACAACTTCTTATACCGTTACCGGAACTTCTTTAGGTTGTTCTTCAACAGCTGTAGCAACCGTCACTGTAAATCCATTACCGGTTACAACTGTTAATTCACCTACAATTTGTCCTACTCAAACCGCAACCTTAACTGCGGCTGGTGCCACTACTTATGCATGGTCAACCGGAGCTGTTACAAATCCTATCAACGTGACTCCGGCCGGAACTACAACCTATACTGTAACAGGAACTTCGTTAGGCTGTACATCCAGTGCAATTGCAACGGTGACCGTTGGAGGCTCGATCACTGCAACAGTGAATTCACCAACAATCTGTGCAGGACAAAGTGCAACTTTAACAGCAACAGGTGGAACAACTTATTCATGGAACACAGGTGCAACGACTAATCCTTTGACCGTGACTCCTGCCACCACGACTTCTTATACTGTGACTGCGAATTCAGGCGGATGTACAGGAAGTGCGGTTGCAACAGTAACGGTAAATCCTCTGCCAGTTACAACGTCTACCAACTCCACTATCTGTGCGGGTGCTACAGCATCTTTAACAGCCGGCGGCGCAACCACTTATTCCTGGAGCACCGGAGCGACAACCAACCCTTTGAGTGTTAGTCCTGCATCAACAACTTCTTATACCGTAACGGGAACTTCATTGGGCTGCTCTTCAACTGCAGTCGGAACAGTCACCGTGAATCCTATTCCTGTTACGACGGTGAACTCTCCTACTATTTGTCCGGGCGGAACTGCAACATTAACCGGAGCAGGAGCAACTACTTATGCCTGGTCAACAGGTGCCGTTACTAATCCTATTAATGTTACTCCTGCCGGTACAACTTCTTATACTGTAACCGGAACTTCATTAGGATGTACTTCAACTGCTGTGGCTACCGTTACAGTTGCTGCTGCAATGGTCATCAACGTAAACTCTCCAACCATTTGTAACGGGATAACAGCGAACTTAACGGCAACCGGTGCTAGCACTTATGCCTGGACTGCCGGCGCAACTCCTACCGGTGTCGCCACAGCTGATGCTGCCCCTGCTACAACAACTTCGTATACCGTAACAGGCACTACAGCTGGCTGTACAGGAACTGCAGTTGCTACAGTTACAGTGAATCCTATCCCTGTGACAACTTCAACTAGCACCACCATTTGCGATGGTTCAGTTGCCACAATAACCGCGGGCGGCGCAACAACATATTTATGGAACACCGGTTCCACAGCCAGCACTTTAAGTGTTTCTCCATCAACAAGCACTTCTTATACAGTAACCGGAACTTCATTGGGCTGCTCTTCCACTGCAGTCGGAACAGTGACTGTGAATCCTATTCCTGTTACGACAGTAAACTCTCCGGCCATTTGTCCTGCAGCCACTGCTATCTTAACAGCAGGCGGTGCAACATCTTATACCTGGACCGCAGGAGCGACTCCAACCGGAGTGAATACAGCGGATGCAAGTCCCGCTGCGACAACTTCTTATACCGTTACTGGAACTTCCTTAGGCTGTTCTTCAACAGCAGTTGCAACAGTGACAGTGAACGCTGCACTGATTGTGAACGCAGGATCCAATGATACTGTTTGTTTCGGAGGAAGTGCAGTATTGGGTGTAAGTCCGAACGGTGCCGGATATTCATACAGCTGGGCACCCGCAGCATCCTTGACAGGAGCAACAACGGCGACACCAACTGCATCGCCCTCGGCAACCACAACTTATACAGTTACTCTCACAGATCCTAGCGGATGCACAGGGACCGCAACTGTGACGATCTTCGCAGACCCTGTTATCAATCTTTCAGCCATCGTAGGAATACCTGCTTCTTGTTTCGGATCTTGTGACGGGCAAAGCATTGTGATTCCGGCAGGTGGTTCTGGAATGTTTACGTCTTTTTCTTGGAGCAATGGATGTAATGCTGCTGCGTGTAACCAATGCGCTGGAACTTATACCGTGACCGTTACCGATTCTTGGGGCTGTACAGCGACCAATTCGGCCACCGTTACCGAACCTACACTATTGACCGCTTCTTCGGCTAATACTCCAACCTCCTGCAAGGGAGTTTGTGATGGAACGGCTACAGCGACCGGTTCTGGTGGAACATTAGGAACAGGATATACTTATTTATGGAACGATCCTGCTGCTCAAACCACTTCCGTTGCAAGCGGATTGTGTGCCGGCACATACATCTGTACTATCACCGATGCGAACGGATGCAGCGCTACAACTACGGCGACAGTTGCTGAACCAACACTTGTTGTAACTGCTCCAATCTCTAATTCTACAATCTGCTTTGGCGGAACTACCACATTGACAGCTTCTGCTTCGGGCGGAAACGGTGGTGCATACACTTATACATGGACACCTGCGGGTACAGGCAGCACTGCTACAGTTATCGTTAGCCCTGTCGCAACAACAGTCTACACGGTGAATTCGACCGACGTGAACGGTTGCCCTGCCGCTCCGGTAAGCGTCACCGTAACCGTTAACCCTCCTCTTATAGTCGCCGCAAGCGGAGCAGCGGCAATCTGTCCGGGTACTTCAGCCACGATCAATGCTTCGGCTTCTTTCGGTAATGGCGGACCATACACATACACTTGGGCTCCGGCTGGCGGAGCAGGTGCCCCAGTAACCGTAACACCTGCCTCAACTACAACTTATACAGTTACCGCAAGTGACGGATGTTCACCTACAGCCACAGCAACCGTTACCATAACAGTTCTTCCGGTTCCTGTTGTTACTTTCAGCACACCGATAACCGCTGCGTGTGAAAGACATTGTGTAACATTTGTAAACACTTCAACGGTAGCAGGCGGTATCGGCACATGGATGTGGGATTACGGCGACGGAACTCCTGCTGACACGGCTCACTATCATTGCTATGATGCCGGTAACTATTCAATAACCTTAACCGTTTCTTCTGTTATTGGATCTTGTGTTTCCACATTGACAGTTCCGAATTACATCATTGTGCATCCGAATCCAGTTGCAGCCTTCAGTGCTCCGATTTCGGCCGACATTATCAGTCCTTTGGTTTCATATACCGACGAGTCGACAATTGCTGTTGGTTCAACTATCACTAACTGGGATTGGAATTTTGGAGATTCGTTCGCTTCCACAACGGACGCTACAAGCACCTTACAGAACCCTGCGCACGAGTTTACGGATGCCGGAACTTTCTGTGCCACCTTGATGGTAACCACCAACTTCGGTTGTACTAATACCGTTACTCACTGTGTGGTGGTAGAACCCGAGTTCACTTTCTTCATCCCGAATGCTTTCACTCCTAATGACGATGGCATCAACGATGAGTTCTTCGGAAAAGGTGATTTCATCATCGAATTTGAAATGATGATTTACGACCGCTGGGGCAACTTGATCTTTTTTGCTGATGATATCGACAAACATTGGGA
>JBKJQG010000210.1:0-10805 GCA_046594925.1 Bacteroidia bacterium | reverse complement strand
AATAATCCCGCGGAGTTTAAAAAGATAGTGGATCTCATTTTTAAAGAAAAAGATCCGATACCCAAACGGACTGCTTGGTTGCTGGAAGTTATTACACGAAAGAACCCTGAACTGGCTACTCCTTATATCAAATTATTTATTGAAGGCATTCCAAAATCTGACAACGATCCTGTAAAACGTGGATTGTTCAGAGCGCTTGGTGACCAAAAAATTCCTGGAAAGTTACAAGCAAAAGCACTCGATATTTGTTTTGAAACTATGTTATCACCCGACAGAACAGTTGCCGTGAAAATATTTGCGATGGAAGTTGCTAAGAATATTGTGTTGGAGCATCAGGAGTTGAAGGGAGAATTGAAAGCTGTTATTGATAATCAGTGGGAGAAGAATTCGGTGGCTTTTAGGGCGAGGGCTCGGATGGTGTTGAAGAAATTAACTAAATAATCCTCCTGGGCTCCTCCCGATAGCTATCGGGATTAAAGGGGAAAGACCCTCAATTCATTTCGGTGCGATCCTTCCTCCAGAACACCACGAAGAAAATCAACAGCCCAACCAACCCCATAGCAAAAGTAAAGAACGTCTGCCCGGCATGGATCAATGTTGCCAGATCTTTTCCCCAAGTTTCGGATAAGCCATACAGGACAACTACACTCGTCACCAAAAAGTGGTACGCTCCCATTCCACCACCTTGGATCGGAACGGATCTTCCGATTGTTCCTATAGTGAGGATAGACAAGCAAGCACCCCAGGTCAGTACGCTGGTTTCAGGAAAAACAAAGAACCAGAAATAGGTCATCAGGTAATAACAGACCCAGATGAGGACTGTGTAAAGAATGAAGATCTTCCTATTCTTTAATTTTGAAACGCTGGTGATGCCTTCTTTCAACCCTTCAACAAATTTCACCACGAGCTTCGGGGAACGTTCACGGATGTACTTTCTAAAATAAAAAAAAAGGAAGGTGCTTGTAAAAATAAAAAATGCAGCCAGCAAAAGGATAGTTGTGTTTCCTGCCATGATCTTTAAAACAACCCCTTCATAGACCGGGTGAAAGACATTTGTCTTCATGAATTCCATGATCTGATCGAATTGTAGAAGAATCGTCAGTCCGACGAGGACCAACAAACAAAGAATGTCTATCACTCTTTCGATGATAACAGTTCCCAGCAACTGCATAAAAGGAATGTCGTGTTGCTTTTTAACCGACAAACAGCGTGTTACTTCGCCAAGGCGAGGAACGACAAAACTTACGAAATAACTGATGCATAAAGCGGCAAAAGCATTGTGAAATTTCGTTTCATGCCCGATGGAACGAATCAGCATCTGCCAGCGTAATGTGCGGAATATGTATACCATTATGGAAACAAACATCACCACATAGAACCAGGAGAAATTCCCTTTGCTGATCTTTTCTCTCAGTGAAGTGAAATCCAGATTTTGGAAAAAGGCGATGCAGAGAATCAACCCGAAGGACAAGAGGATAATGTATTGGGCGATCTGAAAGAATTTTTTGTTCACGGAAGCGAAATTAAGAAAAATTCACTTAAGCGCGATGTTAACGTTTCGTCACCCTGAGCGAAGTCGAAGGGGACACACCTGCAGCGCTGATTCACCAACTCCTCGTTGAAAACAAAATCAAAGTCGAAATATTCATTATTGGAGCGCTGTAGCACATGCCCTTCGACTCCGCTCAGGGTGACGAGACCATACGGACATATTTAACTAATTACATCAGCAGCACAAACTCCTTCATCCCATAAGACTTTCCGTTGATCAGTATCTCCACAGCATGCTTACCCGCATAATGTTTTCGAGTCGATAATTCTTTAAACCCATGAAGCTTCTTGATGGAAAAAGTTTGCCCGTCCTTCAATTCCAGCTCTTTCAACTTGAACACTTTGGGCGACATTCCCCCTGACTTTTTTTGATAATGAACAGCATAATCGATCACCAACTTTTGTGATTTCGTTTTCTCAGAAACAATATCGAATGAAAAAGAAAGTTCCCCTCCCTGTTTCACTTTTAAATCCGACATCTGAAATTTTGAAATTTTTAGCTGTGGGGATTTCTCATAATTAAAAACCGCCAAAGATCTTACGTCACCTTTTTTAATGAGCGTACGACTTGCATGTCGGACAATCCAGGCTGTATCAGCATTATTCCTATCCCAGGAACTCACCAGTTTCAGCATCCAGTCCGGATTGATGCGTGAAAAATCATTTAAGTGATTCGCGACAGATTTTTTAACGTAGAGTTCTTTATCGGCTTTCAGCTTTTCAAGAATGGGCAATGTTTGTTTAGGGTCTTTTGCGATTTCATCCAGGTTAAAAGACCAGGGTAAACGCGGACGGCAGCCTTCGCTGGCCAATCTTCTAACGTGGTGATTCTTATCATCGGCCCATTTGTTCATCACGGCAAGTGTTTTCTTCAGATCGCGTTTTAAAAATTCACGGATCGCAAATTCAGAAGAACCAAATTTTGTAAAGTGTTCCAATGCTTCCATCGACAATTTAAAATCATCGTGTCCATATTGTCCGATGAAATCCGGAAAAAGAAAAGACGTATAATGCGATTTAAATTCCGGAACCACTTTTGAAAGAATGCCGACCGACTTCTTGTAATCATTGGGCAAATGCTTTTTCAGCATCACTGTGGTGTTACGCATGCGTTGATTTAACGAAAGGACCTCAATTCCTTTGATGACATCTTTTACGAATCTATCGGGATGAAAGTTTTTGTCTGCTTTGTTAACCTCCATAGCGAGACGCTTGTAGAAGATGGGGTTAAACATGTCTTTTAGTGCGTCGGCCATAAGGGAATTTGAAAATTTGGAAATGTATCAATTTGAAAATTAAAAATAAGAAATCTTCGTCAATTGATTATGTTCAATTTTAACGTATCGACTCCGCTCAGGGAGATGAAACGCATTTTACATCTTCCCTCTGCAATTATATCTGCCTTCCGGTAGGAGGGCATCATACATCCTTCTGGATTACGTATTATGCAACTCCATAACAGTGATCTCCGGCAGGATTCCTACTCTTCCCGGATAACCTAAGAATCCAAGGCCACGGTTTACGTACAAGTGTTGTTTGTCTTTTGAGTACAAGCCAGCCCATTGTTTGTATACGAACTGAGAAGGACTCCATTTGATCAGTCCAGGGATCTCTATTCCGAACTGGAAGCCGTGAGTATGTCCGCTGAAAGTCACATCAATGTCTTTGAATTGTTCAGTCACTTCCATGTTCCAATGAGAAGGATCGTGAGACAACAAAAGTTTCACAGGATATTTTTCAGTGCCCAAGTGTGCTTTTTTCATGTCGCCATACTTAGGGAAATTCAAGTTGCCACCCCAGTTCTCGATTCCAAGCAGTGCAATTTCCGCATCGCCTTTTTTGAGGGCGACGTGTTCGTTCATCAGCAACTTCCATCCTAATGAAGCGTGTGTATCCTTCAGGTCCTGGAGATTCTGTGCTTTTGCAGCCTGGCTGTCCCAGGAAATATAATCTCCATAGTCGTGATTACCCAGCGTGCTGTATACACCCATAGGCGCTTGAATCTTTTTCAGAACTTCTATATATGGAAGAACTTCTTTTGATTCATTATTCACCAGATCCCCTGTAAAGAAGATCACATCTGCATTCTGTTCCATCACTAACTTGGTAGCAGCTTCCAGCGGAGCCGTCGAAACAAAGCTTCCGGAATGAATGTCCGAGATCTGAACGATCTTCAAGCCATTGAATTCCGAAGGCAAGTTGGGCAGTACGACCCTTACCCGGTGAACTTTATAATCAAATGCTCCTTTCACCATTCCATAAATAAAGCTGGCAAAAGGCAATGCGGCCATTCCTACGGCAACATAATTCAGGAACTTCAGGCGGGAAATGGCATGGGGATTCACAGCAATATCGTTCGTGACAACTTCTGCAGGTTTAATGATGTAGCTGGCTATCCACCTGAAAAAGCGGATCAGGTCATCCAGCAGCACAAAAGTGGTTCCTATGAGTTTGGAAATGATGACCATGATCACAAATGAAAACACGTAAATGCGGAAGAATTTCGGAAGGTCGTTGAAACTGAATACACTGGGAACAAGAAAAATCAGCAGGGTTAACGCTGTAAAGCCCCAATAAATATAAAAGACGAGGTTCTTTTTATAAGAAGAACTATTTATCAAAACCGTCCTGACCGATTGATAAAAATAGATGTCCAACACTAATAAAACTACTCCGATGATGATGATACGCAGACTCACAGCCATTCCAGTTCTTAATTAGGACACAAAACTATGGAAACATTTTTTGATTTCAAAGTTTCCTTGTTGAAAATTAACATATATTTGCACTTAGAATAAAAGACGAATGAGAAATCCGGATACTTTAAATCATTCATAGAAAGTATCTTTATACCTTAAAAAATTAAGCATGACAGTGGAAATTAAAGCAGCTCCCCCTAAGTTTGAATCTTATCAAGTATTAGTAATAACACTATTAGCTCTAACACAATTCACAGTAGTTCTCGATTTTATGGTGATGTCGCCACTGGGTGACATGCTGATGAAATCCATGGACCTTACCACCAAACAGTTTGGTGTATCTGTTGGCGCATACGCAATAAGTGCATTTGTATCAGGTATCTCTACAGCAGGATTTGCTGATAAGTTTGACAGAAAAAAATTGCTCTTGTTCTTTTACATTGGTTTCATCCTGGGGACATTGTTCTGCGGCTTGGCGTCCAACTACCCGATGTTATTGGCAGCGCGCATCATCACCGGATTATTCGGAGGAGTGATCGGATCCATTTCTATGGCCATCGTTGCCGACCTTTTTCCGATCAACCAGCGAGGAAGGGTAATGGGATTCATGCAAATGGGATTCGGAGCCAGCCAGGTTCTTGGAATACCTATCAGTCTTTACTTATCCAACCATTGGGGATGGCAAAGTCCTTTCTTCATGATTGTAGGAATGGCATCAATTGTAATGATTGTATTAATGATCAAAATGAGACCAATCACGGCGCATTTAGAGGGGAAAGTCGAAAGTAACGCCTTTCTCCACCTTTGGAAGACTATTAAAAACAGGAACTACAGAATTGGTTTTGCTACCACAGCATTGTTGTCCTTAGGCGGGTTCATGATGATGCCCTGGGGAAGTGCTTTCGCCATCAATAATTTAAAAATCACTAACGAACAGCTTCCGATGTTATTCATGCTTGCCGGAATAGCGACATTGATCATCATGCCCTTGATTGGTAAGCTGAGCGACAAAGCAAACAAGATGACCATCTTTACCTTCGCTTCCATCTGGATGATCATTGTAGTTGTCATTTACACCAATATGGGCCCTACTCCATTCTGGCTGGTTATCATTGTGAACATCACGATGATGATCGGGATCATGGGACGCATGGTTCCGTCTATGGCTTTGGTTACGGCACTTCCTGAAATGCACGACCGCGGAGCTTTCATGAGCATCAACTCTTCTCTTCAACAATTGGCCGGCGGGATCGCTTCCATCATTGGAGGAATGATTGTTGTCCAAAAAACAAAATTCAGTCCCTTAGAACATTATAACACTTTGGGTTATGTGGTTTTGGTATTTGCTGTACTTAACATATTTATGCTTTATAGGGTGAGCAAGCTGGCAAAGGTGAAGTGACCTCCTTTTCTTTTATCATACCGTAAATATTCTATTTCCATTCTCGTCAAGATTTCATATATTTGATTAGCCGTCGAAAAGAAACTTGGACTTCAGCATACAATGGAAGTTCATTTTAACGACAGACGACAGCGCAGCCTATAGCAGACATTAAACACAATAGAAAGAAACGAATAGTACAACAATTTAATTATAAGGGCTAAAATAAATCAAATGGAAAACAAACAGGACAATCCAAAAATTCTTAAAAGCAAATATATACCCACAGCTGAGTTCTACAGCCAAATAATTGACAGCTTACAAGACTACTCGATTTTTACGTTGGACAAAGAATTCATCATCAATAGTTGGAGTTCCGGATCAACAAAAATATTTGGTTACGAAACAGAGGAAGTTATTGGAGAACCTTTCGATTTAATATTTACAGAAGAGGATTTAAAAAATGGCATCCCCAAAAAAGAAATTGAAACAGCTTTAAAAGAAGGCAGAGCAACAGACAACAGGTGGCACATAGCTAAAGACAAGAGCCTGTTTTATGCTTACGGCTTGGTTTTCCCGCTGACCGGATTAGACGGAGAGTTGCTGGGCTATGTTAAAATCTTACGCGACCTGACAGATAGGAAACAGTCGGAAGATGCCATAAAAAAATATGTCAGAGAATTGGAAGACCTAAATACTCATAAAGAGAGTGTTCTTGCAATCCTTTCACACGATTTAAGAAGCCCCCTGTCGGCCATTATTGGCACTGCAAAATATTTGAAAGAGAATTTCAATAGAATGAAACCCGATGCAGTTCAGGAAATGCTTGACTTACTTTATAAATCATCAACTGACGAATTAGACATGTTAGATTATTTAGTAGAATGGGCAAGAATAAAATATGCAGCAGACGCCTTTTCTCCAACAAAAATAAAGTTAACCGAATACATTGATAAAGTCTTTGAAACGTTAAACGAAACGGCCTCCATAAACACGATAAATCTTCACCACGCGATTGAGGAGAATACGTCAGTATTTGCAGACGGTAAAATGTTAATTTCCATCATTCAAAATATTGTATCAAATGCAATAAAACATACAGAAAAGGGCGGAACTGTAAGCATTTCAGCAAAAAGCAAAGACGATAAAATTATCGTTCAGATTAAAGACAGCGGAGTTGGAATGTCTAAAGAAATAATGGAAAAACTTTTTACACCACAAATGAAAAGTCTTTCAGAAACAAGGAAAAAAAATAAGGGTGCTGGAATTGGATTGCTGTTGGTAAAAGGATTTTTAGAAAAAAACGGTGGCGAAATATGGGTAGAAAGCATTGAAGGCGAAGGCTCCAGTTTTTATTTTACATTACCCATTGAGCAACCTTTATATAAAATAGGCAGTTCCGACGAAATTATGTTTGACGAAAGTGCATAACAAAGTCTGACTAACGAAATATATACGACACGATTCAAATCAATGCTCTGGAGAGCAAAAGAGGAATAGATAAGTCGTATTTAAAACTATTGGCCTGACTTGGACTTGAATGAGTGGCTCGAAGACGAACAAGGTAAAAAACTTTAAAGCAACAGCATTCCGGCTTCAGGGTGGCTCCAACTCAAAACAGGCATTTTTGTTAAATTAAAGTATCGAATTTTTTATGAAAAAAATATTCATACTATTGTTGATACTGTTTGGCACGACAGTGTTCGGACAAATCAAAAAAGAGCTTATTGAAACCAGGAAATTCATCGACAATGACGAATTTCTGAAAGCCATTCCAATTTTGAATTCTTTTATTCTGAAAGACTCAACCAGTTACGAGGCATACACACAAAGAGGGCTGTGTTTCAGGAAAATCGGAAACTATACTGCAGCATTCAACGACTTAAACCGTGCAATTTATTTAAACTCAAGCAACGCAGAAGCCTATTGCGTCCTGGGTTCGACCTATGCAATGACGGGCAAATATGATTCATCACTTGTGTGTTTTAATACCTCCATTCAGTTAGATTCAACGGATGCTTCTTCGTATAGTAGTAGAGGAGCGCTTTATTTTTCCTTTCTGAACAATAATGAGAAGGCACTTGCCGACTATAATAAAGCAATTAAGTTGGACCCAAAAAGTTTCCGTGGATATTATAACAGAGCACTTATTTTTCGACAGAGCGGTCTTACGATGGAATCCATCTCCGATTTGAATTTAGCTTTAAAGTTGCACCCCAAGGACCAAATGATCTATAATGAAAGGGGATTATGTTTTCAGGCTATTAAGAAATATAACAAAGCTATTCGGGACTATAAAAATGCCATTCGATTTAATAGCAAACTCGATCCGTTTGAAGAACTCCAATATAGGTCTTTGTACCAAAACATCGGCGAATGTTATGAAAGCAAAGGAAAAAGTCGAAAAGCGAGAAAGTACTTTGAAAGAGCCACGATATAAAAATCAGATAAATTGTAGTCTAAAATCCCAGTAAACTGCCTTTAATTCCTTTTTCAGAAAATTCGACTGCCGGAGCTGGAATTTTCAAATATCCAATAGAATAGAAAACAGTATTCAAGAATTTTGATTTGGTTTTGATGCGTGTCAGATCCACATCCAAAGATAGATAGTACTGGCGATAACGTTCGTGATAGATCTGAAAACCGTCTGGATCAATGTAAGGAGGATTAAAGCTGCCGCCCGTCATTCCATTTGCACCATAGCCTACCGCAATATTTAGCCATTTAGGGAATCTGGCATTGTCATTCATGAAAGAAGCCGGGTTGACAGAAAGCCAATAGGTCTGTCCGTTATAGTCTTTAAGGATGTTCTCCTGAAGATTTTTTCCAAGGACATTCGGACGAAATTTTGAATATTCACTTTGCAGAAAGGAGAATTTTAAAACAATGCGTTGTTCATTCCAGGCAAGTTCTTGTCCGATGCAAAGCAAAGAACCGGCGGTATTTGCAGCAAAATCACCCCAGGAAAATCCCCAAGCCGAGGAATAGCCATCTAAGATCTCAATAGTGCTTTGATAAACCGTGCCGACCATTCCGCCATACCAGATTGATTTTTTGCGTTTTACACCACTCCATTTGTATAATCCTACTCCTACCCTGCTAACGTAATAAGAAGTTGTAAGATGGCCTACTTTGTCCATTTGCAACCATTCGTCGTTGTCGTCAAAAGAATGAAAGGAAGTGCGGGGATAATCTTTGTACCACAATGAATTTAATCCGATAAGTGAACCGGCGTATAAGGCCGCTTCAGTTCCAGCTACAAGGATGAAACGTTTTTTGTTGCAGGGTATTCCTGAAGCGTTTTTAGAATGGATGGGTGGCAATATTGTGACCGAATCGGTTTGGGCATAACCGTGGAGAATGGTGATGCTGTCCTGTGAGATGGGTTTTAGGGTGTCTGTTTGGGCCTTTGATTGGAGAAAGACTTGACAGAGCAATAACAGGAACACATATTTGATTGAGAAACGCACGTTTAAAGATAGGGAGAATTTCGACTCAATAACGGCAGTTGGGGCAAACTATTGATAAGCAGCGCGCTGCAGCTTGCGCCCTTCGACTCCGCTCAGGGTGACGATACGGCGTCAGCAGTTTAACCTATTCTTGTCGGAAATAATTCAAAGCAGATAGATCCACGAGGTGCACGTCTCTGTAGTAGAAATTCAAAATATCCTTATAAGAATACTTAAGATTCGCCATGCGCATCGCACCTTCCTGGCAAAGGCCGACTCCGTGTCCGTAACCTTTTCCCTGAAAAATAATGGACTCCCCTTGCTGCTCGACGGAGAAATAAGTGGATTTCAGTTGGAAGTCGGCGCGGATGATCTTCAATGGAATTTTCAGATCCTTGTCGGTAAAATAGATCGCTCTTCCGTTTGGTTGTGTGAATGTTGTTGCACTGTTCAATTTCAGACTGTCGTCAACCGGATACTTGTGTTTCAACTGCAGGTAGGCTTTCCAATCCTCGGCCGGAATGTTTCGTTTCCAGTTTGCATGAGGCTGACGAAGACAGAATGTATCTTTTATGGATTTCAGATAGGTGGTCGACATGGCCCAGACATCCTGTGAAGCAACTGTTTGTCCGCCACAATTAGAATGGAAAGCTGCTGTAATGAGATTTAGGTCATTGTCGACGACAACCAATCCTTTTGTGCTGTTTACCGCTTTTTGAATGTCCGCATCAGTGGTACGGCTCAGGTAAGCCTGACAATGCACATCGTCACAAACCTGAAACCCTTCCAGGACGTGGCGATTAATGTGCGCTAACAAATAAGTTCGGCAAAGAATGGATTGCAGCTTGTAATATTCAAGAATGGTCCTTGTCCCGGATTCCGATTCCACCACACCCGCAATGTATTTTTCAATGTCGATCTTGTTAATGAGCAGAAATTGTTTTTTATCTGCCGTGAGCGTCACTGTCACATCGTCTTCGTAAGTGCGTACCTTTCCTTCAGGTGCTACCGATTTGATCTTAAAAGCTCCATCGGTCTGTTTCGACAACATTTTTAGGGAACCGTACTTGCCGATCGTTTTTTCAAAAGTCTTAAGAACAACCGAATCTCCATCAATGGTTAACTGAAAAATTCCGGGAGCAT
Source organism: Bacteroidia bacterium (assembly GCA_046594925.1). Classification (GTDB taxonomy): domain Bacteria; phylum Bacteroidota; class Bacteroidia; order 2-12-FULL-35-15; family 2-12-FULL-35-15; genus 2-12-FULL-35-15. Next base: position 582 of record JBKJQG010000210.1, on the reverse strand, counting down.
CACTGTTCAGAAGCAGTTTCCCGTCTCCATAAACATCATAAGTTCCCGTTATTGGCGAGAAGATAAAGGATTGAATCACTTTTGTTGTCAGGATTCTCACGTTGATGCTTGACGCGGAGAGGTGCGCTGTTATAGCTAAAAGCGTAAGACTTAGAGTAAGTTTACGAATTATGAGATGTGCAGATTGAGGGATTGTTTTATGCAATTTTTTATTTTCTATTTGTTTTATTTTCTATTTGTTTTATTGCCTACTTATTGTTCCAATTGCCTACTGCCTACTTATTGTTCCAATTGCCCACTGCCTACTTATTGTTCCAATTGCCTACTGCCTACTTATTGTTCCAATTGCCTACTGCCGACTCATTGTTCCCATTGCCCACTCCCTACTTATTGTTCCAATTGCCTACTGCCGACTTATTGTTCCAATTGCCTACTTCTTCAAATAGTTGATCATTAATTGAGCTGTTTTCCCCGAAGCTCCGGAACCACCTAGTTTTGTTTTAAGTTCAGCATAATCGGCTAAGAGTTTATTTCTGGTCGCTGGTGTCAGTAATTTATCCAGTTCAAGCTTGAGGTTCTTCT
>JBKJQG010000046.1:0-10026 GCA_046594925.1 Bacteroidia bacterium | reverse complement strand
GGGCAACATCATTGTTGATTTCATTAAATAGATTTAGAAAAATATAATCTAACTCTTTATGCCTGAATCCATCTTTACCCTGAGCCATATTCGCAAAATAGATGACGAGGTTTTTGTTTATTTGCTCCTTTCGAATTGTGAAATCCGGTAGATAAGGATTCTCTTCTCTTGTAAAAACAAACACCTGATTAGTCTTTGACAATTCTTCGCAGATCGATTGACTGTAAACTTCTGATCCCGCATTATAGAGGGGTGGGTAACCATGTATGATTTTTATTATTTTCATGTTAGTATAAAATTTGAAACGTAGCTTCTTTTTCTTTGAGAAATAAATAATTTGGATGATCGCACCAAAAAGCGGTTTTTAATAATTTTTGTTTTAATACTATTACTAAACAGTTTTTCTTGGATACTTCTATTCCTTTTTGGCTTAGAAACGATGGCGTAATGATTGCCAATTTTTTATTTTCTTTTGATTCGGATATGAACGGAAGCACTTTGTATAAAAGTTGATCCTCAATGCTTCTATCCCATTGACTCAACATGAAATGGTGAGATTTATGATATTCTAATAGCTTCTTTGTCATGACCCTAAAATTATATCACAAATGTATTTTTTAATTGTACATTTGCTTTTGATACGCAATAATATACTATGAAACACGCAAATACGTACAAATTAAATTATTCTGATTTACTCAAAAATCAACCAAAGAGTCGCAAATTGATTGTTGAAAAGCTCGACAATTACCTCCAGAATCCGGGTGGATTTTCCATCCTATTATTGGGAAAGCGAGGAACGGGTAAATCCTTTTGGCTTGAAAGGATTCAAAAGAAAAACATTAAAGTCTCCAATTCGAAGGATATAAAATATATTAATTCACGTTTACATATATTGGCAAATCCACGTGGTAAGCAACTTCTTTGTTTTTTAAAAATGGCTTGTAAGCAATTCGGACACAAGTGCGTTTGTTGATTGGGTTAATTGATGTGTGATTTTGAAGAGCATTTACCAACCATTGTGATGCTGTTTCAGGTTTTGGCCAGCCACTTTGAAAATTGGAAAGCCCTCTTAAATAGACACCAATGTCAATATCATAATCGCCAGTAACTGGTTTAACAATAGTATTCATTGTAAATGATCCTTGTTCAATGAATTCAACTTGAGGACAATTATTGTTTTCTGAAAAATATTTATTAATTTTTGATGTAACTGCTTCTCTAGCAGAATCGAGATATTTTCTATCTGTTTTTGTTAGGCTTGATGATAATGAAAGTTCTAGTTCGGATGAACTAGATTTTGATCAGATGTATACAAAGTTTTTGGCGTACTTGATTTCAGGAGATAAAAAAGAAGAATATCCTTTTGTAACGTCAACTGGTTCGCAGTTAAAGCTCATTGAAATAAGACCGGTCTGGGCGGGATTCGAACCCAGGACACCACCTTTTGATCTAAACAGGTTTCCGGTCATCCTGAAACCAAACCTTCGGTATACCGAAGGTATGAATTTATTGTTTTCTCAGTAAAAACGCTGAATTATCGTTTCGGGGGAGTGTTCTTTGTGATCTTAAACCCAATTTTTTTACGAGGCTTTTCTTTTTTATCCAGAAGCTCATCCAGGTATTGAAAAACTACTTCTATGTTTTTTGAATTATTGTCTGTTTTCTTTTTTATTTCTTCAATAGCAAGGCGAAGTTCGGTATTGTCCATTAGCATTTGTCGGATGCGGCTAAAAACCCGAACAATTTGTATGTTTATGTTTATAGCTTTGGAACTATTCAAAATACTTGCCAGCATAGCAACCCCTTGCTCAGTAAAAACCATTGGTAAGTAACGGTTTCCTCCTCGTCCCTAAGTCAAAGATACATTTTGAAAGCTATTTACAACCGCTAACTGGTTATTCAGCAAAGAGTTTTTGGTGTTAGGGGTCGGTCTCATGGAGGCCTTTATCAATAAGTCAAAGAAGGTTTTGTAGTATAGTTTTTTCAATCCTACACGCACAAATATACTCTTTTTGTGTCATTTTTAACCTTCAGAATAGTGTAATTTTCAGTATGTTTATAGCGTACAAAAACACGATCTATTTTCAAAGTTAGAGAATTAATTATGCCTGAGCAACAAAATATAGAATACAAACAGAGTTGGCACGATGATTACCTTAAATGGGTATGTGGCTTTGCCAATGCTCAGGGAGGTTTGATTTTTATTGGTAAAGATGACAATGGAAATGTTGTTGGCGTTGCTGACTATAAGAAATTAATGGATGATATTCCCAACAAGATCAAAAATGCAATGGGGATCATGGTTGAAGTAAATCTGCATGAGGAAAAAGGAAAGTATTTTATTGAGATCGTTACGCATCCTTATTCTGTTCCCATTTCTTTAAGGGGCAGATATTATTATCGTAGCGGAAGCACTAAACAAGAATTAACAGGAGCTTCATTGAATGAATTTCTATTAAAGAAATCGGGTAAAACGTGGGATGATGTAATAGAGCCAAGAGCCAAATTTGAAGACATTGATGAAAAATCGGTTGCTACATTTTTAAAAGCAGCGGAAAACGCTGGCCGCTTGCCGGAAAATGATGAATTAGCCTTACCTGAGTTATTTGAAAAATTACGCCTTACCGAAAACGGACAATTAAAACGTGCCGCTATCATCCTGTTTGGAAAAGATCCCGGTAAGTTTTACCCAAACACCTTTGTAAAAATTGGTCGTTTTGGAAAAGATGATGCTGATATAAAATTTCAGGAGACCGAAGAAGGAAATTTAGTTGTCTTACTTCAAGCGGTCTTAAACCAACTTAATCATAAGTTCCTTACAAGGCCAATAGAATTTGAAGGTATGCACCGAATTGAAAAAGGAGAATATCCGGTTCCTGCTATTCGAGAAATGTTATTGAATGCTTTGGTGCATCGCAATTATATGGGCGCACCAATACAAATTCGGGTTTATGAAGATAAAATAAGTGTTTGGAACGAAGGTTCTTTACCGGAGGGTTTGACATTTGCTTCTTTAAAGCGATCACATTCATCAAGACCTCGTAATCCAATAATTGCGGATGTAACATTTAAAGGTGGTTATATTGATGCTTGGGGAAGAGGAACTATTAAGATTTTGGAAACGTGCAAACTGGCCGATCTTCCCGAACCCGAAATGAAAGAACAAGACGGAGGGTTTATTATTACACTTTTTAAGGACGATTTAACCGAAGAGCAATTGGTTAAACTTGGTTTGAATGACAGGCAATTGAAAGCAATCTCATTTGTCAAAGAGAAAGGGAAAATATCAAATGCAGACTATCAAGAACTTTTCGGTGTTTCCAAGCCAACGGCAACGAGAGACTTGACCGAATTAGTTGAAAAATACGAGCTATTTGAAAGGCTTGGACAAACAGGTGCAGGTACGGCTTATATATTGAAAGGTAAGGGCTCATAATGGGCTCAATGGGCTCATAAAGGGTTCATAAAGGGCTCAGTATTTAAGGCCGGAAGTAGAAAAAAAACCTCCGGCCTTTGATTTTAGGCGGCTTCCGCCACTAAACGCTTTTTTCGCATTGATTCCCCTTTAAGTTCTAATCGGTGAGATTGATGAACTATCCTATCAAGGATTGCGTCAGCCATAGTTTGATCGCCAATAATCTCATACCATTTACTTACTGGTATTTGCGATGTGACAATTGTAGAACTCTTCCCATGCCGATCTTCTATAATTTCCATAAGCATCGCCCGGCCTTGAGCATCAAAAGGCTGTATGCCGAAGTCATCCAAGATCAAAAGATTATGCCTTTCAATTTTAGCGATCTCTTTTATGTATGATCCATCGGCCTTCGCAATTTTTAGTTTTGCTAACAGCTTTGCAGTATTATGGTAAAGAACCTTGTACCCTAAACTGCAAGCCTGATGTCCGATAGCAGAAGCGATATAGCTTTTGCCAATTCCGGTGCTTCCAGTAAGAAGAATATTTTCATTCTTACCAATAAAAGAACAATCTCCAAATCGCATAATTTGATTTTTATCAAAATTCCGATCCATCTCGTAATTGAGTTCTTCCATTGAAGCCTTGTAGCGAAAGCGGGCATTTTTAAGTTGGCGTTCTATGCCACGATTTTTTCGATCATCCCATTCGGATTCAATAAGATTAGAGATCATTTCATCAACAGTATAGTTTTCTGTTTTTCCTGACTCAATACTTGTTTTAAACGTTCTAAACATTCCGAAGAATTTCATCTTCCTCATTTTTTCTAAAGTTGCTGTGTTCATTTTTTTTGTTTTTAATGGTTATTTATATTTTGTTTATTTGTAGTAATCTCCGCCACGAATATTATCATGGGCGGGCATTTGTTTTTCTTCCGCCTCTTCTTCCTCGAATTTATCCAAACCTTTTTCTAAAATTTTTTGAATGGTGCTGAAATCATGTGAGCCATAATTCAAGGCACGTTGACACGCTTTTATTAATCGTTCATTCCCTACTTTCTTAGCAAAGTTTAAAACACCTGAACATAATCTATATGATTTCTCAGGATGATGATTCTTATTGAGAATTTTTATGATATAGAGTTTTACATCTCTGTGAATCTCTTCAGCCTGAGCCACAAATCGCTCCGGTGACGTTTCACTTACAAAACGAGTTTTTGGATCTAAATGCTCTTTATCGGTAGTATAACTATACATAGTTTTTAAACGCTTGTGCAATGAGATCCGCTCATAATTATAAAACACTTCAACATTATATCGTGTGTACATTACCTTAACTTTTTTTCCAATGAATCGAAAAGGCACACTGTAAAAATGTTTATCTGCGGTAAGGGCTACATGGCTGTTTGTTCCGACAGTTGCATAGAGTTGCTTTTTAAACTCATAACGCAATGTTGGTAATGGAAGCAAGGTCTCACGCTCAACCTCTTCAAATTTTTGTCTGCGACTATAATCTCTTCCCGTTAGCAATTGAGTATTATGTTCTTCTAAAGCCAACCAGATTGCTTTGTTTAATTCATCCAAAGAATAAAACTTAGTTCCTCGTATTTTAGCGTAGATCCTTGTGTAAATAATGTTGATCACAATTTCAACTAAGGCTTTGTCTTTGGGTTTATAAACTCTCGCGGGCAGAATAGTAGTATTATAATGTTCTGCAAAATCAGCGAATGTTTCATTTATAGTAGGCTCGTACTTATGGCTTTTTGTAACGGCTGATTTTAAATTATCAGGAACAATTGCTGCCGGAACTCCTCCGTAATAATGGAGTGCATCTTCACAAGCTCCTATAAAATCTTCTTTCTGTTGGCTCATTACGGCTTCAACATAAGTGAGTTGACTTGCTCCAAGTATGGCTACAAAAATTTCTACTTGTTTAACCTCACCAGTTTCTTTATCAGTAAAAGCCAACTTTTCTCCAGCAAAATCAATGTATAGTTTATCCCCTGCTTTATGCTCCTTACGCATGATCGGGGAAATACGTGACTTCCAACGAAACAAATGCCTCTTAAAATGGCTTTGGCTCACTCCATCGGGATATTTTTTTATATACTCTTCCCACAAAAGCTGAATTGTTACACCTTTTTTTCTGAGTTCACGATCAACCAAAGGAAAATACTTAAGCATTGTTTGCATTTTTTCGCTGACAGGCTCTTGCGGGATCACAAAAAGTTCTTCAAGATCCTTGTCGCTGAGTTCATTTAACTCTTCAAAGCTGAGTTTACTTTCTTTAAATATTTCTATATACTTTTTCAAAATTTTACGGGATATTCCTGTCTGAACAATAATTTCAGATTGAGTTTGATTTTGCGTGTGTAATCTTAATATATGTCTGATGTTGTACATAAAATTATATTGAGAGCAAAGAAATAGAAAATAGAAATTCTGCTTGCCGAGTTTGTCGGCAATGGAAATAGGAGGTAATAATTTGTAAGATTTGGGCAGAATTCGGCCTTCTTTGTAATAGATTTAAATCATCATACCAAAGAAGTTATTTCTGGAATCCCTACTTTTTCAAATATAACTTTAGCTTGTTTTGGATTATAGAATCGACCTACTTTTTTTCCAATGTCATTTTCAAATGGGATTAACCATCCTCTGAAGATTTTTTCACTAACTTCATATAGGTCTGCCAATTCCTTAGTGGAATATGCCTTCAATCTAATTCTTTCATCTGACTCTTCTTTTTTCATTGTTTTTAGGGTTTTCTAACAAAATTCGGACGAAGTTTTGTTTTTTGTTGCTCCTAAAAAAAGAAGGAATTAACTCATAAAAGATCAATTGGTATTAGCCTTAAAATTCATTGATAAAAACAAATTTTTTATTTGGCAGAAAGGATTTATATTTGCAATGATTCTTTGAAATATTGCCGGATAAAAGGGGATAACAAAACCCAAAGGAAGCCTAAGAACTTCGGAGTAACAATTCATGCCTGATTATGCAGAACTTGTTACCAGTTTGTTACTGTTCCCACCTTAAAACTCCTCAAAGCCTTTGATTATCTAAGCGGTACGGCAATTTTTTGAGGTCACAATTTGCGTCCTCCAATTTTCAGTCTGCGTCACACCTATTTTTTAACCCGTTCCCGGGCAAAATGAACTTTTTCGTTGATCACCATGCGAAGGTTCAGGATCTTATTGAGGTTGCCATATTCGTTGAAGATTTTCTGTTCGATGTTACGGATGCCTTTGCTGTCGAACTTATCTTGTTGAAGCGCTTCAAAGATCAGCAGATCACAAACCGTTGAAAGCAGCCAATCTATTTCTTCCTTGTATCCGATGGTGGCGATAGCTCCCGTTTTGTTCATGAAGCGCTGGATCTTTCGTTTGTCCATCCGAAGAGTGGAGCAGGAGCCGAAGTGAACCACGTTGCCCCAGCATTTATCTTCAAGAAATTGCGACAGATCTTCCATGGTATAATGGTCCTTGTTGTTCAAGTAGATGCCTTCCATTTGTCCATGAAAAGCAAGATAGAGAATGGGGTATTTGTTGGAGACTTTTTTCTGTTTCCATTTGCTGAGAAAGAATTCCAGTTCAGCGCGGGTAGCGCAGCTGTGGTGGATGTATTTACAATATCCTCCGATCTCCAGCAGATTCAATATAGGAAGTACACTAGATTTATCCTTGATATTTCTGTGATCCCATAAACCTTCAATGCAGTAGATTCCCTTTTTCTTTATCATTTTTAGCAGCTGATCTGGAAATTTTGTTGGTGACGGGATAAGCTAACCAAAGATAATGAATTCGAAGGGGGATTAAACCCATTTCAGCTATTGATCTTCAGGAACTCAAGGACTTTTTCCGGCGGCCTGCCGATAATTGCCTTTTTTCCATTCACGATGATGGGTCTTTCAATAAGAATGGGATTTTGAACCATGGCCTTGATCCATAGAGCTTCGGTAAGTTTCTTTCCCGCGTATTTTTCTAAAAAGATGGGCTCCTTTTTTCTCACCAGTTCAGAAGCTTTCATTCCCAGCATTTTCAAAAGCTCTTTGATCTCAGTTGCAGTAGGAGGATTCTTTAAGTATTCCACGACTTCTGTTTTTACTTTCTTCTTTTCCAAGATGGAGCAGACATCTCTGCTTTTAGAACAGCGGGTATTGTGATAAATGGTTACCATGAGGGTGATGAAGTTATGAAGTGATGGTGTAATGGAAGTACAGAAATCTGTAATTTCGGTGCCTTTTCTCGAATGAACATTTATTTATATTTAATTGAAGGTTTATAAAACTCAATTACCTTTTAATCACCTCATCACCTCATCACCCCATCACCCCATCACTTCATCACCCCTTAGCTATTCCCATACTCCATAAGATAAGCCTTAATAAAGTCCTTAAGATCTCCATCCATTACTGCCTGTATGTTAGAAGTCTCATGTCCCGTTCGAACATCCTTAATTAATTTGTAAGGATGAAAAACATAATTGCGGATCTGTGAACCCCACTCGATCTTCTTTTTGTTTCCTTCTATCACATTGATGGCTTCACGTTGTTTGCGCAATTCAATTTCAAACAATTGCGACTTCAGTAATTTGATTGCATTTTCTTTGTTCTGCAATTGAGAACGCGATTCCTGATTTTTGATGATGATGCCGGATGGCTTGTGGTATAAGCGCACAGCAGTTTCCACTTTGTTTACGTTTTGTCCGCCTGCCCCTCCGGCCCGGAATGTTTCAAATTCCAGGTCGCCCGGGTTGACATCGATCTCAATCGTATCGTCGATCAAAGGATAAGCGTAAACCGATGCAAAAGATGTATGTCGTTTTGCATTAGAATCAAAAGGGGAGATGCGCACCAAGCGATGAACACCGTTTTCACCTTTTAAATAACCGAAAGCATAATCGCCTTCAAATTCCAGCGTCACGGATTTAATTCCTACTGATTCTCCGTCGGTGCGGTCAGTTTCTTTTATTTTGTAACCGTTCTTTGTTGCCCACATCATGTACATGCGCATGAGCATCTCCGCCCAATCGCAGCTTTCGGTGCCGCCGGCGCCAGCATTGATCTGCACAACGCAGCTGAGGATATCTTCTTTTCCGCTGAGCATGTTTCGGAATTCAATGTCGTCCAGCAAAACAATCGTGGTTTGGTATTGCTGTTCCACATCCTGTTCGGTGGCTTCCCCTTGTTTATAATAATCATAAAGCAAGGCAAGATCATCCACATTGCTCTGTGCTTGAGCAAAGGAAAGGGTCCAGTTCTTTTTGGCTTTGGTTTGTTTCAGCAGGTCTTCTGCTTTTTTGGGATCATCCCAGAAATTCGGTGCGAGTGCTTTCTCTTCTTCTTCAGCTATTTCGCGAAGCTTACGTTCGATGTCAAAGATGCCCCCTTAACGCATCCGTGCGCTCCCGAAGGTCTTTTAATTGGTCGGTTGTGATCATAGGGTAAAGTTAATAAATATTGGGAATACGGACAGAAATTAAGAGTATTTTTGTGGGTACGGATAACAGATCGCTACGGATATTACAGATAGATTTCAATCAATTTAGGGAACATTGGAAACCAAGCACTTCAGGACTACAACAAAGGAATACTGCCATATCAGCGATGACGTGGTCTTCATCTTCAATACCAAGGAGCCCAATCGGATTCCTCTGGAACATGAGTTGGGCAATGCCTGGGCTGTTAAGAGTGTCATGAATTATATTTTCTTCGGGATGCTTTTGCTTTACAACATGGTATCCATTTCATTCTATGGCTTGGATTATTTTACAAACCCCTGGAACTATGGCGCCTTGTTGTTGTGGCTCATTTCTTTCGTGAAAATTAAGGAAGCATTTGTCAGCAGCAACACACCAACAATTCCAAGAAGTAAGATTAAATCCGTGCATTTCAAAACTCCGATGTTCTCTTATCCGAGAGTGGTTATTTATTTTGATGGACCGGAGGGGAAGATTCTCAGACGGACAATTTCGGTGAAATATAAGCAAGAAGCTATTGCGGTGCTGAAGGAGAGTGGCTTGATGGAGTGATTGACGGCGGGTGAAGCCGGGTGATGGGGTGATGAGGGAGATAGATCTACAATTCAGATTTGACCTTTTTTATCAGGCCGTTTAGAAGCGAGCTTATGGTATCGATCTTTTTTTCATTGTTTTCGAAATCGATTTTGCTAATGTAATTTAGATTTGTAGAGATTGTCAGAAGTGTGTCGACTTCGCTGATGGGGCCCGATGAGATGTAAAGGAAATATAGAAACTCTTTTTTTGAACTTCTGGCAGCACCTTCTGCTATGTTTGTTGGAATCGAGACAGCTGCCCTCCTCAATTGAGAAGTCAAACCAAATTTTTCTGTGTCTGGTAGCTGATTAGTTACCGAATAAATGTCTTGAACAAAAGAGATAGATTGTTTCCAGACTATGAGATTCTTGTGTGGCCGCATTTCACAAAACTAAAGAAACGCCTCAAGCCAGTCGGTAAAGAAGCATTTACTTTCAGGTATTTTTACCCCATCGCTTCATAACCCCATAACCTCATCACCCCATCATCTCATCATCTCATCACCTCATCGCCTCATCACCCAATCACTTCATCACCCCATCACCCCATCACCCC
>JBKJQG010000045.1:0-7986 GCA_046594925.1 Bacteroidia bacterium | reverse complement strand
CGACGATAACGTGGTTCACGTTGACGGATCGGTGAACCCGATTCGCGACAAAGAGATCATTGATACCGAATTGCAGCTGAAAGACTTGGAATCTGTTGAAAGCAAGATAAAGAAAGTGGAGAAGATGGCTAAGACAGGGAATGATAAGGACGCTAAAAAGGCGTACGAGGTATTGACAGGCTTGAAAGAATTGCTGGAGCAAGGCAAGTCGGCGCGTGCTGCTAACCTTTCTGAACAAGATCAGGTGCATGTGGCGGATTGCTGCTTATTGACTTTGAAACCTGTGCTTTACGTTTGCAACGTAGACGAGAAATCCGTAAAAACAGGGAATAAATATGTAGATCAGGTGAGAGAAGCTGTTAAGGCTGAAAATGCAGAGGTGTTGATCATTACTGCTGCCATGGAAGCGGAAATTGCGGGTCTGGATACCTACGAAGAGCGTCAAATGTTCTTAGGAGAAATGGGCTTGACTGAGCCGGGAGTGAATTACCTCATCAAAGCAGCTTATAAAATTCTGAACTTACAGACCTATTTCACAGCAGGAGTAAAGGAAGTAAGGGCTTGGACCATCATAAAAGGGATGACTGCTCCGCAAGCTGCGGGAGTTATCCACACCGACTTTGAAAAAGGATTTATCAGGGCTGAGGTGATCAAGTACAATGATTTTATTACTTTAGGCTCCGAAGCGGCCTGTAAAGATGCCGGAAAAATGGGTGTGGAAGGAAAAGAATACGTGGTGAATGATGGAGATTTAATGCACTTTAGGTTTAATGTTTAAATAGATGTGAGTATTGAGAGATTAGATTTGAGATAAAAATTACAGAAAAAAATCTCATATCCCATTTCTCACATCTCAATACTAAAAAGATGGCTAAAGAATCAAAATATACCGAAGACAGCATAAAGACCCTTGAATGGAACGAGCACATCCGTCTCCGTCCCGGGATGTACATCGGGAAGCTGGGCGATGGTTCCTCACCCGATGATGGAATTTATATCTTGTTGAAAGAGACCCTCGATAACTGTATCGATGAGTTTGTGATGGGGAATGGGAAGACCATTGAAGTCACGATCAAGGAAAAAACAGTTCGTGTAAGAGATTATGGACGCGGGATCCCTTTGGGGAAGTTGGTGGACGTGGTTTCCAAGATCAATACCGGCGCGAAATACGATTCCGAAGCTTTTAAGAAATCAGTGGGTTTGAACGGGGTAGGTACGAAAGCTGTGAATGCTTTGTCCAGCTACTTCAACGTACAAGCTTTCCGCGAAGGCAAAACAAAATCAGCAGACTTTTCAACGGGTGTCCTCACAAAAGAAACCAAGATCGTTGATTCCGACGGGCGCATGGGAACACTCGTGAGCTTCATTCCCGATGAGAAGATTTTTGGGAAATACCATTTCATCAATGAGTACATCGAAAAGATGCTGTGGAATTATGCTTACCTGAACACCGGGCTGACCATCGTCTACAACGGACAAAAATTCTTTTCGGAGAACGGATTGCTGGATCTCCTGACCCAGAACATCAACGGTCCGATCTTGTATCCAACCATCCATTTAAAAGGATATGACATTGAAGTGGCCTTGACGCATAGCAATCAGCAATACGGGGAAGAGTATTATTCCTTCGTGAACGGACAGCATACCACTCAAGGAGGAACCCACCAAGGAGCTTTCCGCGAAGCATTGGTAAAAACCATCCGCGATTTTTATAAAAAAGATTTTGAAGCAGTCGATGTGAGAACATCCATCATTGCTGCTATCAGCATAAAAGTACAGGAACCGGTTTTCGAATCTCAAACAAAAACCAAGCTGGGTTCAACAGATGTAGCGCCGAAAGGGCCTTCCGTGAAATCCTTCATCGGTGACTTCTTAAAGACGGAGTTGGATAACTTTCTTCACAAGAATCCCGAAACGGCGCAGGCTATTTTGCAAAAGATCCAATCGAGTGAACGTGAGCGCAAGGACCTGCAGGGGATTCAGAAGCTGGCCCGTGAACGTGCGAAGAAATCAAACCTGCATAACAAAAAATTACGCGACTGCCGTGTTCACATGCAGTCGAATGATGAGCGCAAATTGGAAACCACCTTGTTCATCTGTGAGGGTGATTCGGCGAGTGGTTCTATCACTAAAACACGCGATGTGAATGTGCAGGCGGTATTCAGTCTGAAAGGAAAGCCCCTTAACGCGTTCGGGCTGACTAAAAAGATCGTATACGAAAACGAAGAATTCAACTTGTTGCAGGCCGCATTGAACATTGAGGATGGAATAGAGAACTTACGTTATAACAACATTGTAGTTGCCACCGATGCCGATGTGGATGGAATGCACATCCGTTTGCTGTTGATGACTTTCTTCCTGCAATTTTTCCCTGATTTGGTTAAGAACGGACACGTCTACATTCTGCAGACACCTTTGTTCCGTGTCAGAAACAAAAAGGAAACGATCTATTGCTACAGCGATCAGGAAAGAAGAGATGCGATAGCGAAGTTGGGCGTAAAGCCGGAGATCACCCGATTTAAGGGGTTAGGAGAGATCTCTCCGGATGAATTTAAATTGTTTATCGGAAAAGATATGCGCAAAGATCCTGTGATCATTGGCAAGGACAGAAGTCTGGTAGAGATGCTCGGCTATTACATGGGTAAAAACACACAAGAGCGCCAGGATTTCATTATTAAAAATCTGGTAGTAGAGAAAGATCTGGTTGAGGGGGAGTAGAATTTTTAGAAATTTAATTTATGAGTAAAGAAGAAAATATAAATGATGGAGCAGACGGTGGAGGTGAAGACCTGCACAATGTGATCCACGTTTCGGGGATGTACCAGAACTGGTTTCTGGATTACGCCTCTTACGTTATTCTGGAAAGAGCGGTTCCTTATGTGGAAGATGGTTTGAAACCCGTTCAACGCAGAATTTTGCATTCCATGAAAGACCTGGACGACGGACGTTACAACAAGGTAGCGAACATCATCGGACATACCATGAAATATCATCCGCATGGCGACATGAGTATTGGTGATGCATTGGTGGCATTGGGACAAAAAGATCTATTGATCGACACACAAGGGAACTGGGGAAACATATTGACCGGTGACAGAGCAGCTGCTCCGCGTTACATCGAGGCTCGTTTATCAAAATTTGCATTAGAGGTTGTCTTCAATCCAAAAACAACTAAGTGGCTGTCGAGTTACGACGGAAGGAATAAAGAGCCGGAAACACTTCCTGTAAAATTTCCATTATTATTAGCACAAGGAGTAGAAGGGATCGCAGTAGGATTGGCTTGCAAAATGCTGCCCCACAACTTCAATGAATTATGTGATGCATCCATTGCTTCATTAAAAGGAAAACGTACCGACATTCAGCCTGATTTTGCTACATCCGGTATGGCGGATTTCAGCAATTACAATGACGGTCTGCGTGGAGGTAAAGTAAGAGTTCGCGCTAAGATCGCTCAGCTAGATAAAAAGACCTTGGTGATCTCAGAGATCCCTTATGGAACAACTACAGGTTCTTTGATTGATACCATTGTTGCAGCAAACGACAAAGGAAAGATCAAGATCCGTAAAGTGGAAGACAATACTTCCGAGAACGTAGAGATCGTGATTCACCTCGTGCCGGGCATTTCTCCTGATAAGACCATTGATGCTTTATACGCATTTACGGATTGTGAAGTGTCGATTTCTCCGAATGCCTGTATCATTGAAAACGACAAGCCGAGATTCATCGGTGTGAATGAGATCCTGAAAATTTCTACTCGTCAGACACTGGAATTGCTGAAACGAGAGTTGGAGATTGAAAAAGGGGAATTGCAGGAATCCTATTTATTCGCATCCCTGGAGAAAATATTCATCAAGGATGAGATGTATATCGACTTCAAGAATTATTCTGACAAAGAAACTTTGTTTTTATATCTCGATGAACGTTTCAAGAAGTACAAGAAACAATTCATTCGTCCGGTTACGAACGACGATTTCGAAAAGCTGACACAGATCCCGATGATCCGCATCACCCGTTTCGATTCCAAAAAAGCGGATGAGAAGATGAAAGCATTGGACGCGCGTATCACTGAGATCGATCATCACCTGGCAAACATGATCGAGTTTGCCGTTGACTATTTCAAGAACCTGAAAAAGAAATACGGTGTAGGAAAAGAACGCAAAACAGAAATTAAATCGTTTGAGAACATTGTCGCAACAAGCGTTGTGGTGGCGAACGAAAAATTATACGTGAACCGCGAAGAAGGTTTTGCCGGGTACGGACTGAAGAAAGATGAATTTGTAGGGGAGTGTTCAGACATCGACGATATCATTGTGATATTGAGAGATGGAACCATGAAGGTTTCCAAAGTAGCGGATAAAGCCTTCGTAGGAAAAGACTTGATCCACATCGCCGTGTTCAAGAAGAACGATGAACGCACGGTTTACAACGTGATCTATCGCGATGGAAAAGGCGGAAGTGTTTTCATGAAGCGGTTCCCTGTCACCGGAGTTACACGCGATAAAGTTTATGATCTGACCAAGGGAACAAAAGATTCACAGATCCTGTATTTTAGCGCCAATCCTAACGGAGAAGCCGAAACAGTAGAAGTGCAGTTGAAGCCGATGCCGGGATTACGGAAAGTACAATGGGACTTGAACTTCGCCGAGTTGGCCGTTAAAGGACGAAACTCTATGGGTAATGTGGTCACTAAATACTCCATTAAGAAAATTGTCTTGGCTAAAGCAGGTGTTTCCACATTGGGCGCACGCGACATTTGGTTTGACGATACCGTTCAGCGCATCAATACCGATAAGAGAGGAGAATTCCTTGGAAGCTTCGGTCCGGAAGACAAGATCCTGACCATCACTCAGAACGGGCATTACAAGCTGAACACATTTGACGTGTCAAATCACTTTGATGCCGACATGATCCTGATCGAGAAGTTCAAGCCTAAGAACCCTGTTTCGGCTATTTATCTGGATGGAGAAAGCAAAACATTCTTCGTAAAACGGTTTATGATCGAGCCTTCCGACAAAAAGATTCTCTTCATATCAGAATCGGAAGGTTCAAGGGTGGAGATTGTTTCCACGGATGTGTTACCGGTTGTTGAAGTGAAATACGCCAAGGTGAAAGACAAAGAAGTTCCTTCCGAAAAAATTGACCTGACTCAGTTCATTGAAGTAAAAGGAATGAAAGCCAAAGGAAATAAATTGTCGTACTCGAAAGTGAAAGATATTTCCTTATTGCCTCCGGTGGAGATTCCTATCGACGAAGACGTGCAGGATGAATTTGAAGAAAGCGGCATGTCGCCCCTGGAAGCCATTAAAAAGGCCCAGGAGCCTGCAAAAGATAAAAACCTTATTTCGATTGATCAGCAGATCAATGAGCAGATAAAACTTCCTTCTCAAGAGAAAAAGAAAAAACCTAAAAAAGGAAAAGGCGGAGGAAAAGACTTGAAGCTGGATTTTTAGAAAATTAGCAGGCCACGGAATTTTTACCGTGGCCTTTTTTTGTGGTTGAATTAGGTTTCAGAAGTCGAATGAAAAAATCACTTTCCATAATTTTATTTTTTGCTGTTTTCCTGCTGCTTCTCTTGAATGTATTGGAGTTGCTGGCGTATCTGGAAGACGATCTTTATGCTATGTCCATTACCGGTTACCTTCAGGTATATGCGATGCTATTAGCCTCAGTGGTTTTTTTGATGGTGATCTTTGAAGCTTTTTTGAATAGAAATATCGCTAAGCTCTTAAAACCTTTGCCGTTACTCTTTGTTGTTACTTATCTTTTCGGCTTTCTGGTCATATTGTACATCTATGTCGATTCTAATAAGATCAAAGTGTGCATCAATAATTTGTCGCCTGTTAATATGACAGAAGTAAGTGTATTGGCGAGGAACCGGCAACACATTAAAGTTCCTCTGATTCCGGCACATAGTTCAAAGACGGTAATTGTTGATTGCGACAGGGTGACATTTGACGAGGCCGATGTCATCGGCTTAGGGGTGATGTATAAATCGGAAGGCGAGTTTGTTTATCTCCTTGTGGCTGGATCAAACGATGGCTTAGATGGGCCCTACATTGAAGTGAGAATCGTGAATGATAAAATGGCTTATGAAAGCCATATCGTCGGCGCTGATACAACATGGTACAAGTTCAACGACGGAAAAAGTTACCAGAAATGGAGCGAAATAGAAAAGAGTTTTCCTGGAGTCAATCGTTAGGAAAAAAATATTTTGAAATCGAAAATGTACTCGGAAAGCAAATGGCTGTTTTCAGAAGCAGAATGGAAGTGTTGCATACCATTGTTCCCATACCGTGATCATCGAGAAAGAAGTTGAGTACAGCTAACATCCCATTTGATTTTTGATTGATAAAAAAATAAGCCCGCCCCGTCTCCGGAGCGGGCTCTTTCGTTACTTCGAGGTGATCGTTCCTGAATTATCATTTTTCAAGTTCTTGCACACATCTTCCCACATTTCTAAATGACCTTTTAAAGCAGGTACTTTATTCGCTGCCCAGCTGGTTAATTCAGTATCATCTCCTCGTTTCGCTTCTTTTTTAAACATCCAAAGCGCTTTTTTATGTTCGCACTTCATTTGTTTTGCATACTTTTTGTCAAATTTTGCCGTCTCCATAGAAGCAAATTTGTTGTAATGTTTTTGTTGTCTTTCGGTCATCGAAGAAGCCAGCACGATTCCCTTTTTTGATGCAATTTTCTTTAACTCTGTATTTGCCTTTGAATGATCATTGATCATGTGTTTGGCATGGTTTCTCACCTCAGCAGTTTTGGCTTTGTCGAGTGCCAATTCTGCTAGTTTAACTTCCATTAATCCGTCCTTAGCCGCACATTGTGCGAATTTAACGTCCCTTCTCGACTGCCCTGCAGCCGTCAGCATTGCCGTGCTCATAAGCAACATCAACGCGATCTTTCTGAATGTGTTTTTCATGACTTTATATTTTTTAAATTAATTAGCTATTGAATTATGACACAAATTTACAGACGATTTTCCCCGAGTATTTAGAAACTCGTTCAGGGCATCATAACTGTAGCTCAAAAAGTATTTTGTAACAGCTCCATATAAAGAATGTCGAATGGAAATAATTTTCAATTTCGATTTCCGTTTTACTATTGTAATCAATACCCGGAAATCATGGAGACTTTAATGGTAAGAAAAAGCGTTAGTATCAAAGCAGAGCCCGAAGCGGTTTGGAAAGCGTTGACTGATCCTGAAAAAACAAAGAAGTACTTTTTTAACTGCGCTGTTTTTTCAAAGTGGAAAATAGGCAGTCCGATCACCTTTACCGGAAGGATTTTCCTTTTAATAAAAGTAGAACTGAAAGGAAGAATCCTCAATATAGTAAAAGGCAGATTGTTGAAATACGACTTGAAAAATCAAGATCACAGCAAATCGATCGTGACAGAAAGATTGAGTTATGACAAGGGCGTGACGACGCTTACGGTGGTTGACAATGTGGGCACCAAGCCGGGCGCGGAAAGAAGGCATAAGCGCTCCATGAAAGCTTGGGATAAAGTACTAAAAGGACTAAAAAAGCTGGTTGAAAAAGAGGCGCCACGCCATTCATATCCGTAAAAGTGCCACTGGTCACTATCACCTTGGTTTTTTTGCATTTCCCGATTTAAATGCCGTAATTAGTAGGACAAATCATCCCATTCATTTAATCTGGAATACATGAAATTTTCAAAATTACTAGTAGGAGCAGCTGGCATTTTTACACTTGCAACGGCATCCGCTCAATTAAACGTTACTTTTCAAGCGCAAAAGACTTATCCCGGGCAAACCTGTGCAAACATTTTAGGGTACGTGGATACAACAGGAAAAGAGTATGCTTTGGTAGGAGCATCGCTGGGTATGTCCATTGTGGACGTCACCATTCCCAGTGCACCTGTTGAAGTATTGGTGATTCCCGGTATCGACGACTTGTGGAAAGAAATTAAAGTGCGTGGTAAATACGCTTATGTCACCACAGAAGGTGGAGGAGGTTTACA
>JBKJQG010000290.1:0-23017 GCA_046594925.1 Bacteroidia bacterium | reverse complement strand
CGCACCTTTTACAGGATACATCGTTAAAAAGAAAGGGCTTTATTATTACAAGGTCAATCGCATCGGAATTGGGATAAATCGGAGCGTAAAAATCATGCACGATAAGTTCGAAGAGCTACTTTCAAATTATACCATAGAATCTGCCCACGTTGAGCCTTTAGCCATTCAGTTGCGATACACTTGGGAGAACCTAACTGAAACCAACACGGGCGAGAAAAAAGCCCTTTCCTTGAAATTAAACGAGGTGGAAGAAGAGTTTTATAACCTCCGAAAAAGGCACGCAATTGGGTCGGTAAGTTTAGAAATTTATGAGGAATTTTCGGCTGAAATGAAGGTTCGAAAAGAGTCCATTATGGGTGACCTTGAAAAGCTAAACCAAAAATTATCGAACCCTAAAGAATTGATCCAATTTACCTGCGGATTAGCCTCAAACCTCGCCCCTGTGTGGGCTTCCGGGGATTACTACCAAAAGCAGATTTTTCAAAATGTGCTGTTTCCTGAAGGGTTAGACTATGATTCAAAAATTGAGCATTATCGAACCCCGAAAATAAATAAGGTGATTGGCTGTGTCGCCCTATTATCAAAGGGTTTGGGGGATATAAAAAAGCCGGACTTCTCAAATTCTCTTGAAAAGTCCGGCTTAGTACCCGGGATCGGACTTGAACCGATACATTCGCAATGAATACAGGATTTTAAGTGCTACTGAAGCCCCTAAAAAGCCCACAAATAGAAACATTTTTAAGCAAAAATTGGCAAAACCCCATCTTTTCCCCACCTGAATTCCCCACCTAAAAACTAGCTACAATTAGGCTAAAAATATCGTGATCACTTTTTGTGGTTCCTCATAGAAATGTGGGAATAATGTAACTTTTTAGAAAATTTATATAGCTCTTCAAAATATTAGGTGCCTATCTTTGCTATAGAAACATAGCTTCAGCTCGTAAGTGTATTTATTGAGTTTAATGGGCATGTTTTTTTAGGATTTTTATAAGAAAATAGCTAGTCAGGATATGTCTATTCGTAATCAATTATTTTTCGGATTCTTTATACTTATTCTGATTTTCGTTATAGATTTCTTTGTTAATCAGAAGCTTTCTAATGAGGTAGTAAAAAACACTACTTACGTGAGTAGTTCCGAAACTGTCATCCGGAATTCTAATATTTTGCATAAAGATATGATAGAGATGCAAAGTGGTTTCAGAGGCTTTCTTTTGACTGGACAAGAAGTTTTTTTGCAATCATACAATGAGGGGACCTCAAGTGTTCCAATCTTAATGAAAGAACAACGAGCGATTGCAACTTCGGATAAGCAAAAAGAAAGACTTGATTCAATTAAAGGATTACATCAATTGTGGGTTCATTATGCAGATGATCTTATTACCAGGAGACTTGACACATTTCCCGAGGCGAGCAGAAAATATAAGAAGCTTTTTGAAACTAAACTTCGTATGGAAGTTGGAAAAAAAATTAACGATAAAATTCAAACTTTGTTTTTGTCTTTTGATAATTATGAATATCAAATCCGACAAGAACGCAGGGAAGCACTTAAGTCATCTTTAAAGGATACTGGTATTATTACCCTAACTTTAGCTATATCATCAATTTTACTTGGATTATTGTCTAGCATTCATTTTACAAGATCGATTACAAAACGAATTTCAAATATGGTCGCACTTGCAGAAAAGATTTCAGAAGGTGATTTTAAAGTAATTATTGACCGAAAAAAGGATGAGTTAAATAAATTATCTGTTTCCTTAAACCGAATGTCTGAAACGCTGGAAAGGAATTTTAAAGACCTAACTAAAAAGAATAATGAACTAGATCAATTCTCTTATGTTGTTTCTCACGATTTGAAAGCACCATTAAGAGATATTGCAAATATTATTTCATGGATAGAAGAAGATCATGAAAAGGCAATCATCCCTGAAATAAGGGATAAGTTCATCTTAATTAAAAATAGAATTAAAAGGTTAGAAAATATGATCAATGGCTTACTGGAATATGCAAGAATTGGTAAAATAAAAAAAGGAACTGAAAAGGTTGATATAGCGCAACTTCTTAAAGAGATTATTGATATTTTGGTTCCTAAAAGTTATGAAACAAAAATTGAAGGAAAAATGCCAATTCTTACTACCGAAAAACTGCATATAGAACAAGTATTCTCCAATCTTATAAGCAATGCAGTTAAGCATAACAAGAACCCTAATGGCAAAATTATTATCCGTTGTGAAGGCTTATCAGATTTCTATCGATTTTCTGTTAGTGATAATGGTCCCGGTATTGAGCCGGAGTATTTTGATAAAATATTTGTGACTTTTCAAACTTTACAACGAAAAGATACCTTTGAAAGTACTGGCGTAGGGTTAGCAATAGTTAAAAAGATTGTAGAAGATTATAAAGGTACAATAAACGTAGAATCTCAAATAGGTAAAGGAAGTACATTTGCTTTTACATGGCCTAAAAATTAATTATTAATTTAATAAATTATTTAAAATGAAGAATAGAACAATATTGTTAGTTGAAGACAATTTTGTAGATGTAGAAAGCGTAAAACGCGCTTTTAGAAAATTGGATATAAATCTCACCCTCAAGGTTGCTTATAATGGAGTTGATGCTATTGCAATGTTGACCTCAGCAGAGGGTAAAATTATCCCTGATGTTATTCTACTTGATTTAAATTTGCCAAAAATGAATGGATTAGAATTTCTAAGAATCGTTAAGAATTACCATAGTTTGAAGGATATTATGATATTTATAATAACAACTTCTAGAGAGGAATACGATGAAATTACAACTCAAAATTTGGGTGTATCCGGTTACATTTTAAAACCTTTAAATTTTATTGACAACCCGTCAGAGGAAACACAGAAACTGATGGCAGAATTGTTAAAGGATGATTAAACATGCAAGAAAAGAGAGAAAAACTTTTTAAAGATTATGGCGGTGATGTTGCAGAGGAATAGTTTTTTAACGCGTTTCATCTGGAGGCAAAGATAAAAGATATTTATAACGAATTTTTTATTGGTAAGTTGCAAGGAATAAAAGACTGAGTGTGTTTAAGTTGCTTTAGAGTGATGTTAATAGTTCGTTACGATACTTAGTCAATATACTCGATTTCGATAGAAAACCAACATACTGATCCCTATCTGTAACTGGTAAATTCCACTGTTCGGATTCTTCAAATTTCTTCATAATGGTAAAAATATCATCCTGAAGTTTAATCTTAGTATATGGCTTATGCATTAGTTCTTTTGCGTGTACCTTATCATAAAGTTCCAGATTGAACATTTGTTCTTTGATATCATCGAGGAATATTATTCCAATTAGTTGTTTGTTATTGTTGATAACCGGAAAAGTATTGCGCTTGGAATGTTTTACTGCTTCGACTATTAATCGTAATGTACAGCTCTGTTGAATTTCAGAGAAATCCCTTTCTATCAAGGTTTCAACCTCTATCTTTCCTAAAATGCTTATGTCTTTATCCTCGGAAATGACCGTGCCCCGTTTTTTTAGCTTCTTTATATCAAGTGAGTCCGGATGGAAGTATTTAACCACAATATAACTACTAGATGATACAATCATCAATGGGATCATTAATTCATATCCCTGCGTAATCTCTGCAATCAAAAATATTCCTGTTAGGGGAGCATGAAATACACCTGTTAAGATGCCAGCCATGGCAACAAGGGTTAAATTTACAACAGGTACATTTTCAAACCCCATTAATTTGAGTATTGAAGCAAATGTAAATCCAAGATACGCTCCAACAAATAAAGATGGAGCAAAATTGCCTCCATTCCCACCACTGCCAAGGGTTACTCCAACTGCCAATGCTTTTAAGAGCATGGCGAGTGAGATGAACAAAACAATCAATGCTTGATTTTTCAAAAAGCCGCTAAGAATACTATCCTTATATAAAAATTGAGGCTGATATTCAGCCAAATGTTTGATGCTTTCATATCCTTCGCCAAATAATGACGGAAACAAAGCGACTATGACAGCCATAATTGTTCCTCCAATAATCCACTTCCAATAGATGGATTTTATTTTTTTGAATTTATGTTCAACCTTTTCAAATAAGTTGACATAGTACAAAGAAACAAAACCAGCAATCAATCCCAAAACAATATAGAATGGGACATTGTAATAATTGAATGGTTGCTGAAGTTTAAAAGACAAAAGGATGTTTTCCTGAAGAATTATTTTTGATATCAAAGTACCCGATGCAGAAGCTATCAGCAAAGGGATGAAAGCGGTAATGTTTACCCCTACTAAAAGAACTTCCAAAGCGAACAGTACTCCTGCAATTGGTGCATTAAATGCTCCTGCTATTCCGCCTGCTGCGCCAGCTGCAAGTAATAAGGTTCTATCTTTATAAGATAGTTTATAACGCTGAGCGTAGTTTGAACCTATGGCAGATCCAGTACTTACAATAGGAGACTCCAAACCTGCTGACCCTCCAAATCCTACAGTAATACCGCTGGTAATGATGTGAGAATAAATATTTCTGAAAGGGAGAAAACTGCCTTTTTTTGCAATAGAAAAAAGAATGCTTGAGGTTCCCCGGGCTAACTTTCCGTTAAAAAATTTCTGAACAATGTATACTGTGATTCCGATCCCAACTAATGGCATTAGAAAATAGATGTATTTAAAATCAAGATTCAGAAGATGATCTTCGAGTAGGTATTGCCTGATAAAGTGAACAAATAATTTCAGAACAACTGCGGCCAAGCCTGCACTGGCTCCAACAAGGATGCTTGAAAAGATTAAAAATTGTTTACTGCTGATCCGATTATGCATCCAATCGATGCCTTTTTCTATATAATTTATTTTACTAAAATCCATTTTATAAATTGTTGTTTATCTTCCTTGCTTCTTTTTAAAAGAGCTTATAAAGACTCAAAGGTAGCAGTTTAGTTGCTGAGAATGTTTAATTTTGTCGAATGAATAATCCTTATAATATTCTTATCGCAATTAGTGTTTTGATCATTTTATCTTACCTGTTTAACCTCATTTCGGGAAAAATAAAAGTTCCATCTGTTATTTTGCTGTTGCTTACCGGTGCTGGCCTAAATCTTTTGGCCAAGGAATTCGGATTTAATTTTTCAGAAACAAGGCTCCCTCTTGAGCTTTTAGGGATAATAGGATTAATATTTATAGTTTTGGAAGGTGCTCTTGATTTAAAGATTACCCGAACAAAATTACCATTGATCGGAAAGTCTTTCCTTTCAGCTTTGCTGATTTTATTAGCTACTTCGAGTCTTATAAGCCTCATTCTGATAGAGTTTGTAGAATTGCCATTGAGGACAGCTGTAATATATGCTGTCCCTCTTGGCGTAATCAGTAGCGCCATAGCGATACCCAGCGTACATAAACTATCGGTAGAAAAGAGAGAATTTATAATATATGAAAGTACTTTTTCTGATATAATAGGGATCATGCTTTTTAATTATATAATAATAGGAAATATAACAAGCGGCAGTTCTGTCATTTTATTTTTTATTAATCTTTTGGTCATTCTTCTTATTTCTGCAGTAAGTACTGGATTACTTCTTTTTCTTTTAAATTACACAAGAACACACATCAAATTTTATCTGATATTCGCTATACTGATTCTTATCTATTCGATAAGTAAAATGTTTCATCTGCCTTCTTTACTTTTTATTCTCATTTTCGGTTTGATGCTGAATAATGCAGATCTGTTCATCAAAGGTCGGCTGGCTAACTACTTGCATCTTGAAAGACTACAATCAATAACCAAAGAATTTAGCCAGATCACCGCTGAAACCGCATTTATTGTCCGAACCTTCTTTTTTGTCCTTTTTGGATTTACCATCAATTTACTTTTATTTAATGACTGGAATGTGATCCTGATCGGTGGAATGATCACAGTTGCCATTCTTTTAACAAGGTTTATCTTTCTTCGTTTCATTTCCAAATCAAATGTATTCCCGGAAATTTTTATCGCTCCCAGGGGATTGATCACCATTGTCTTGTTTTATAGTATCCCTTCTACTTCTCAAACTAATGCATTTAATGAGGGTATTTTGTTTTTTGTGATCATAGCTTCCAGTATTATGATGATGTTTGGAATAATGGCCACTAAAACCGCTTACAATGAAAAGCTTGATGATTTATCCTAGAATAATCAGATCTCAAGCAGTAAAGCAACTATTCACAAGCTCCAATTTTGTATTATCGTTTTATTCAACTGAAACCCTCTGAGCAGGGAAATAACATCTTTTTGATGTTTCAGATTGTATTTTGCTATGCTCTGAGTTAAGCCCACTCTTATTGAATACTGATCGGCAGGGATTACTCTGAAAAGATCTTCATCTGTTCTATCATCTCCAATAGCAAGAACAAAATCCTTTGATTGCTTTAGCCACAAGGCCGCTGCAATACCTTTGTCGATGTCTTTTGGCCTCGCTTCAATTACTTTGTTCCCTTCAATGATCTGAAAATTGAGATGAGATGAAAGTTCAACTAAAGAATTTATCAATTCCCGGGAACGCAAGAATCCAAGTTCTTTTTCAGCGTTGCGATAATGCCATGCAAGGGAAAGCATTTTTTCCTCCACAAATGTTCCCTGACAACGTTCTGTGTAAAGGTTTAGAACTTGCATTACTGCTGGTTTCCATGCTGCACTAACAGGAACAGTCTGCAACCAATCAGTACCATTTTTTTTATAAAATGCTCCATGTTCTGCGACAAGATTTAGGGATAAACTTCCAAACCATTTTTCAAGTACTTCAATTGACCTACCACTGATTAATACAATTTCATTCTTTTTATCTTCAGAAAGTGCTCTTAACAAATCTAAAAGTTCTTCCCCAGGTGCTGCAAGATGAGGTAAGCGTGCAAGTGGAGTTAGAGTGCCGTCATAATCTAGCAGAATAAGCCGATTATTGGCATTAGAATAATGTTCTTTTATTTTCTGTTCGATATTCGGAGTAACTTCTTTTACCTTTAATTTTTCTTGTTTCATCTTTCGTATTTGAAGCTGAGAAAGAAAATCTTCTGCCCATCTCATTACATCATATTCCTGAAGCCTTTTTTGCATAAATTCATTGCGTGCCATTTGTTCCTGAACTGGCATTGCAAGAGCCTGTGCAATTGCATTTGCAATCTCAAGTCGATCAGTTGGATTTACATGAATAGCCTCACTTAATTCGGAAGACGCTCCGGCAGTTTCGCTTAATATTAATACACCTCTTTTGTCAGTTCTGCTTGCAACAAATTCTTTTGCCACTAAATTCATCCCATCCCTCATTGGTGTAATCAAAGCAATATCAGCTGCCAAGTATAAAGCCAGAAGTTTTTTAAATTCAAGTGTTTTATATTGATAAAGCACCGGTGTCCAGTCAATGCTTCCATATTTACCGTTGATTCTGCTTACAAGTCCTTCAATTTCCTTTTTCGTATCGTTGTATTTGGTGATTATATCTCTCGAAGGAACAACCTGAAAGATATAGGTTACCTGTTTTCTGTATTCGGGGTATTTTTCGAGGAATAACTCATAGCTTTCAAGTCTGTTGACCAATCCCTTTGCATAATCAAGCCTATCAACTGAAATGATCAGCTTTGTCTCATATAGTCTTTTTTTGATCTTATTTCTCTCTATGAAAGTATCATTATCAGTAGAAGCTTTATTAAATTTTTGGTAGTCAACACTGATAGGAAAAGTATCAACAGTAATACTTCGATCAGGTGTGTTGACCACACGAAGTTTACTTTCATAACCTAGAATTTCGCGTATTGATTTTAAAAAATGCTGAACATAATCATTCGTATGGAATCCAATAAGATCCGCCCCAAGAAGCCCGGCTAAAATCTCTTTTCTCCATTTGCTCGGAATTAACCGGAATAATTCAAAAGAAGGAAAAGGTATATGAAGAAAAAAGCCAATAGCTGCATTAGGTAAATTCTTTCGCAGCAAGGCAGGTAAAAGCATTAAATGATAATCATGTATCCATATAATGTCACCCGGGCGATATACCTCCATTATTTTTTCGCAAAAAATAACATTTGCACTGACATAGCTTTCATAAGTATCATCCGCAAATTTTGCGTAAGATGGAAAATAATGAAACAATGGCCAGATGGTATCATTGCAAAAGCCATTGTAAAACTTATCATTGATTCCCGGTGGAATGAAGACAGGAGTTAATTCGAAATCATCATAGAACAAACTTCCTGATTGCAAAGTTTCTTTTAATTTTTTTTCAGAAATGTCAGAAGCTCCAACCCAAACAGGACAATTTTCTTTATTAAACCCATGTAATGAATTTGTTTTTTGAACATAAGACTTAATACTTGACACTAATCCTCCGGAACTTGGCAAGAACTCTATTTCGCCCTTCTTTTCAGATAATTTGAAAGGAAGGCGATTCGAAACAAGTATTAATCTTTTATTTATCATTATTGTTTAAATTCGTTAATTAAACGCACAAAAATTGCATTAGTCCATCCAAACCCGCTTTGTGTCATGTATCTATCCGGGTTGTAAACACCAATATCACAAATTAGTACATCATGTTTTTCCCAAAATTTTCCTGTTTTTATAAATATCCGCTCATTCATATCGAGCCATTTTCTTGCGATACGTTCCGCATCTTCCCGAAAACCATAGTTCATCAATCCTTTTATGACAATCCATTGCTGATGAGGCCAACCGTTTGGGAAATCATGTTGTTTTAGTTCGTCTGACAGCTTATATCGTTGTGTATTAACAATACCTCCATCAAATTCCAGAATAGGAAGCACATATTCTCTCATAAGCTCAGCTTGTTCCTGAGTAGCAATATTAGCCCACATTGGATAAAAGCCTGCTACAGAGAAAAAATTGCTTTGTTGTTTCTTGCTATGGTTGTAATCAAAAAAAAATCTTTTTTTCTTATTCCACATAAGCGTGTTAATTTGCTTTTTTCTTTTTAGAGCTTGATCAGAATATAGTTTTGATTTATAATAATTTTTCTGATTACGGTAGAACTCGGAAAGATCAATTTCATATTTGTACAGACAGGAATTTAGATCAACCGGCAAATAATCCAGACAATGGTTGTCAAACCGTGATGTCATATCCCATCCAGATTCATGTTCTGAGCCCAAATGTGTGATGTAATGGTCACAGTAGCGGGACAAGCCATTGTAAATGATATGTTTTTCAGTAAGATCCGGATTCATCCAATATTTCTTCAGCTCTTCTTCAGCAACTTTCATTGTCTTTTTTAACCAGTCCTTATCTTTATCATATTCGAATACTTCTAAAACCATCGAAGTAAGAAATGGAATTTGCGAAGTGCCTAAATTGTAATATCGGTTTCGCATAGGAATGATCCCAAAACGGTTGAACATAAAGCAGAAATTATCGATCATGCCTTTGGCAAGTTCCGTCTTCTGCGATTTGACCAACCCAAGAATAACAAAATAGGTGTCCCAATAGAATTGATCATTTTTGAAAATGGCATTATTCGGGGCGATATACGGATTAGGCAATCCAAGATGAAGCTGTTTATCTTCAGGATAATAGCAAATGAGTTTCTTCCAATACTTGTCAATGTATCTTAAACAGTGTTTATATTCATTCTTTTTTATCATTGTTAATAGATCTCTTTATTATCAGTAAATTCTGCTTTTATTTTTTCCTTTTCAAATGCCAGTAAAAAAGAACCAAAGTAAAAGCGGCTAGCGCGAAAGCTATTAAACAAACAATTGCAATTAATCCCAGATATATCATTTTAAACGCTTTTTCAATAATGTAAAGTAATACACCTGCTTAGTTTAAAGCATTGATAATTGTCAATTTTCAAATTCAGTTAATCAATGAAATTGAGCAATTGGCTTATAGAACAGGCCTCATAGGATGGAAACTCATTTTTTTGAAGAGCAATTTTTAACATTTTTTGTAATTTATCAATCTGTTCTTTTGATAAATTAGATTCTATTAATGAGGCGATTACCTGAATATCATCAGAATCAATAGCATTCCGCAGCATATTTAATATTTCAGTTTGCAAATTGTTCATTCAAAAAGAAAAAACCTGCTAATGCCGTAGCGCATTAACAGGTCATACAGGTATAGTTATAATTATTTACGAAACAAAGATACCTTAATGTTAATTATAGGAAATTGACAATTGTCAATTTTATTCAAAATAAAGATTCATATACTTACTGAATGGAGTATAATAAAATAGAAAATTATCACCTGAAATCATCTTCTCTTTTCGATTTCTTGTCAAATGATGAGGTCAAAGTGGTAAAGAGTAAAATGATTCGAAAAGAATTCTTAAAGGGGGAGTACCTTTTTAAGGAAAAAAGTTTTTCGAAGGGGATCTATATTGTGAGAAAAGGAAAAGTGAAAATATTTCAGATGAACAATGAAGGTAAGCAAAGCATTGTTTACATTTATAAGAAGGGAGATTATTTTGGTTACAGGCCAATACTTGCGAATGAACCGCATCCTGTTTCAGCTGTTGCAATGGACAATACAGTTATTTCCTTCATTCCAAGGGAATTTTTTCTAAGTCTTATTGGTAAGTCCACAACCCTTGCAACTGAATTGTTACATACTTTATCAAAAGAATTTTCTGTTTGGATCAATAAGATGACAGTGTTTTCTCAATATGGAGTAAAAGAAAGAGTAGCATTGAGTCTCTTAATACTAAATAAAGTATACCAACAACAAGAAGAAAAATCGAAACCCGTTTTAATTGCAATAAACAGGGAAGATTTTGCAGGGTTTGTTGGAACAGCTAAGGAGACCTTAGTGAGGATGCTTCGTACCTTCAAAGACGAAGGAATAATAATGACAAAAGGAACTAAAATAATTATTTTAAAACCTCGGGTCTTGTTGAATATGGTGTCTGAATTTTAAATTAGTAGAGCAGGTACAAGAATGAAGCAATGGAAAGTAATTATTGAACAAAATAACGTAACTCTAGAAATAATCATTTCGGAGGAGCGATATTCGGATGCATATATAGGTGCCTTGATCAATTATGGAAATTTCAGCCAAACAGACCCCACTAGATCGGTTTAAATAGACCCCACTCGATCGGACCAAACTGACCCCAGTAGATCGGAGGAAACTGACCCCACCCTTTTTTGATTTAATCATACTGTTTTTAGCTAACAGATTTATAGTTTTTGAATCGTGATTTTTACGCTTCAGTAAACCTATAAATCATGGCCAATAAAACCACAAGTATGAGCAACGTACGACAAATCATTAAGCTGTATTGCCAGCAGATGGGAAAGAAAAAGATTGGAGATCGCCTTGGCATGTCCAAGAATACGGTAAAGCTTTATATCCGGCAGTTCCATAGCCTTAAAAGCTCTAAGGAAGAGCTTCTTAAGCTAACCGATTTTGATCTGAACAGACTTTTTCATCCACCCAAAGAAACCCTATATAACGATAAACTTAAACAACTGTTTGATTTTTT
The DNA here is from genome assembly GCA_046594925.1 of Bacteroidia bacterium. Taxonomy (GTDB): domain Bacteria; phylum Bacteroidota; class Bacteroidia; order 2-12-FULL-35-15; family 2-12-FULL-35-15; genus 2-12-FULL-35-15. The sequence continues at coordinate 11,570 of JBKJQG010000290.1, read as the reverse complement.
TCCTGTAATGGCGGCTCAGCTAAGGAGGAAGGGAATGACTGTTGCCAGGCAGTTCCAGGAGTTTAAAAAACTTCATCCTGAAACTTATGGGGAAACATCCTTTTACTTTTATTACAATCAGTGGAAGAAGAAAGTCAATCCCACAATGCACATCGAGCATAAGGTTGGCGATAAGATGTATGTTGATTATGCAGGGGCAACTCTTGCTTATGTTGATACAGATACCGGTGAAATAAAACAGGCGCAGGTGTTTGTGGCGATCCTGGGCTGGAGCCAATACGCTTATGTGGAAGCCATGCCGAGCCAGACCATCGAAGATTTTATTGCGGCAACAGAAAACGCAATACGTTATTTTAAAGGCGTTCCACTGGCCATTGTTCCTGATAACTTAAAGTCTGCTGTGATTAAAGCAAGCAAGTATGAACCTACGCTCAACGAAAACTTTAAAGCCTTCGCAGATCATTATGGTATCGCTATCCTTCCTGCGCGCTCCCGAAAACCACAGGATAAAGCACATGTAGAGAACATGGTAAAGCTCTCTTATCAGCAGATCTACACGAGACTGCCCGAAAAGCAGATCGTTCCTTTAACAGAGCTTAACAAGCAGATGTGGCAGCACCTTGCCTCATTGAATGACGGTACGCTTACAGGAAAGGACTGCTCACGTACCGATCAATGGCTGATGGAACTCTCTTCGCTTCATCCATTGCCCGCAACAGGGTATGAAATGCGCAAGATCAAACAGGTAACGGTGATGAAGAACGGGCATGTTCACCTGTATGAAGATCAGCATTATTACAGCGTTCCTTATGAGCTGATCGGTAAGAAAATTAGAATGCAGTACTCACGCTCTGAGGTTGACCTATACCTGCAATACGAACTTATTGCAACACACAAGCGCATCCGTTCTCCGCACAACTACACTACCATGCTTAGTTTATAATACCCTTTCAGCGTATTTGGGGAGGAAAAGATCATCAAAAAATAGAAAATTCCCCACCTAACTTCCCCACCTAACTAAAAAAGCCTCTCATTTCTGAGAGGCTTTTTTGTTTCAAAAAAAATGCTAAAACCCGCTCTGAGCGTGCGTTTTAGCCTAGTACCCGGGACCGGAATCGAACCGGTACGATCGCAATGATCACAGGATTTTAAGTCCTGCAATCCACTCACTCCCTCGCCCATCCTGAAACCACACCTTCGGTACACCGAAGTCCCGCTAAGATATAAATTCACTCCTTTAAAACATAAACGGCTACTTAAAGACACTTCCAGCCTTTTCACACCCACCCAAATTCACTTTCCAATCTCCACAAAAATGTGTAAATTTGAGCAAGCTATTTACTAAACAAAAAGGCTAAAATTATGGACTACAGAATCGAAACCGACACGATGGGCGAGGTAAAAGTACCTGCCGATAAATATTGGGGAGCACAAACAGAAAGATCCCGCAACAATTTTAAGATAGGACCTGAAGCAAGCATGCCAAAGGAGATCATAAATGCTTTCGGTTACTTGAAAAAAGCAGCAGCCATGGCCAATTGTGAATTGGGTGTTTTAACGGCTGATAAAAAAGACCTGATAGCAAAAGCCTGTGATGAGATCATTGCAGGGAAACTGGATGCTGAATTTCCATTAGTGATTTGGCAAACGGGTTCAGGTACGCAGTCCAATATGAACGCCAACGAAGTGATCGCCTACCGCGCACACGTAATCAGCGGAGGAAAACTTTCTGATGAGAAAAAAGTCCTGCACCCCAACGATGATGTGAACAAATCACAATCTTCCAACGATACGTTCCCGACGGCAATGCACATTGCGTCTTACAAGCAAGTAGTGGACATCACACTTCCGGGAGTTGAGAAACTGAGAGATACTTTGGTAAAAAAATCAAACGACTTCAAGAACATTGTAAAAACAGGACGCACCCACTTCATGGATGCAACGCCTTTAACATTGGGACAAGAGTTCGGAGGATATGCACAACAACTGACAAACGGAATCCGTGCGATTAAAAATGCACTAGAAATGGTGAGTGAATTGGCTTTGGGCGGAACAGCAGTTGGAACAGGATTGAATACTCCAAAAGGATACGATGTGCTGGTGGCGAAAAAAATTGCCGACTTAACAGGCCTTCCTTTTGTAACGGCGCCGAATAAATTTGAAGCACTGGCAGCACACGATGCCATGGTGGAATTATCAGGAGCATTAAAACGCACAGCAGTTTCCTTGATGAAAATTGCAAACGACATTAGAATGTTATCCTCTGGTCCGCGTTCCGGAATTGGCGAATTGATCATCCCAGACAACGAACCCGGATCTTCGATCATGCCAGGAAAAGTAAATCCGACACAACCGGAAGCATTAACTATGGTTTGTGCTCAAGTGATGGGAAATGATGTTGCCGTTTCCATTGGTGCGTCTAATGGACACTTTGAATTAAACGTATTCAAACCGGTGATCGCTGCGAATGTATTGCAGTCGGCGCGCCTGATTGGTGATGCCTGCGTTTCATTCAACGACAATTGTGCCGTTGGAATAGAACCAAACCTGCCTATGCTGAAACAACATTTGGAAAATTCATTAATGCTGGTAACAGCATTGAATACTCACATCGGTTATGAGAAAGCTGCTAAGATCGCAAAGACGGCTCACAAAGGGAATAAGACCTTGAGAGAAGCAGCCATAGAATTGGGGTATGTGACCAATGAGCAGTTTGACGAGTGGGTGAAGCCGGAAGACATGTGCGGCTCAATGAAGTGATGGGGTGATGGGGTGATGAAGGGATGAAGGGTAGATCGGACACTAAAAATGGGTTTTGCGCGTTGATTGTAAACCGTCCCCAATAATTTTACTATTAGTATTTTGAAAAAGTATTCTACTTATCTTTTTGTTCTTGCGATAAATTTTATTGCCTTGCATTCTTATGCGCAGACGGATACGATCATCAATGGGAAACGCTACCAGATCGTGGAAGACGCCAAACCCATACCTCCAGGCACTGCTAAAAAGAAAAAACAACTTCCTCCGGTGGACAGCATCTTTGTTATTAAGAACAAAAAATTAAGGTATTACAACAACTGGCTGACGGTTGGCGGAGGACTGAACCAGAATTTAACTTACAACCGCAAAGCCGGATTTGCAGGCGGGCTGGATTTTAATTTTCATATCAAGCAGCAGTATTTCCAGATCGGGACAATGATCACCGGAGAGAAATTTGGTTTTTATGACTGTTATGAATTTCACCTGGGATACGGAAAGCGCTACGAGGATAAAGACATTCACTTTGCGGGATTTGTTGGGATTTCGTATGCAACCGGTTACGGAAAAGTAGGAGACACCGTCTACACAAGACCTTATGCCCAACCGGGCATTTACGCGCAGATAGAAGGCGTTAAGAAAGTCACTTACGATGTGGGAGCAGGATTAGCGTTCTATGTAGATTGGAACCAAGAGCAAGCCATTTTCGGAGCGCGCTTCATAGTCTATTTTTCAGGTGCCTACAGAGGAAAGAAATATGCGGATGGAAAGAGTATTGACTGATGGAATCCCGATGGCTATCGGGAGTATGATGTGAGATGGAGAATGTCCTGAAACGTCCATGATGAAATTAAATTCCGAAACGACGTTACTCCACCCGATCACCTCATCACCTCATCACGTCCTAAACGAACTTATCGCCCTTCTGAATCTTAACATCATTCACAAAAGTCTTAATCTCCTGTTCATCTGCTTTTTTGCAGATCAGTAAGATCCCGTCCGACTCCACAACAATATAATCTTCGAGTCCCTGCATCACCACCAATTTGTCTTTGGAAACATTCACGATACAATTTTTTGAATCATACATCATCACATTTTTTCCAACTACAGCATTGTTGTTATCATCGTGTTTGATATGATCGTACAGTGAACCCCAAGTTCCGAGGTCGCTCCAGCCTATGATGGATGAACGCACATAAACATTCTCTGCTTTTTCCATGATCGCATAGTCAATGGAAATGTTCTTACAGCTGGAATAGGCTTCTGCAATGAATTCTGTTTCTTTCGATGTATTGTAGGCTGAATTTCCTTCGCGGAAGATGGCATCCATGTCCGGTGAATGTTTTTCGAAGGCCGAGATCACACTCTTTACGCTCCAGATAAAAATCCCGGAGTTCCACAAAAAGTCGCCACTCTGCAAAAAGAATTTCGCCATTTCCAGATCGGGCTTCTCTGTAAATGTTTTTACTTTTTTAATTCGTTTGTCTTTTTCTGTTGCTTCGGATTCTACGAATTGAATGTATCCGTAGCCCGTGTCGGGACGGCTGGGCCGAATCCCCAACGTTACAAGACAATCTTCGGATGCTGCTTTCAGGTAACAAGCCTTGATGGCCTTAACAAAAGTATCTTCTTTCACGATCAAGTGATCGGAAGGAGCAATCACCGTCAGTGCATCGGGGTTCAGTTGTGCGATCTTGTAGCAAGCATAAGCTACACAAGGTGCAGTATTTTTACGGGCAGGCTCGCTCAAAATGTTTGCTGCTGCGATTCCTTTGATCTGCGCTTTTACCAAATCCACGTAGGAGTCATTGGTAACAATGAAAATATTCTCTTTCGGACAAACACGCAGAAAACGCGAATAGGTCTGTTGCAGCAAAGTCTTTCCTGTTCCCAGGATGTCCATGAATTGCTTGGGATGGGCCGTCCTGCTCATTGGCCAGAAACGGCTTCCTACGCCGCCCGCCATTATCACACAATAATTATTCTTCACGATTTTGTTTTTGGTGCAAATTTAACTTCTTCATTGGTACGGATAACAGATCGTTACAGATGTTGCAGACGAAAAAAGCACAGGTCATAACTAAATCTCGCAAACCCAGATCTGTAATCCCGATAGCTATCGGGACGTTTTGATTCGTTATCTGTACCTGGACTATTTAAGCTTTTTCAAAGCACTTCTAAGATTCTCAATCATCGCATCAATCTCTTCTATTTTGCAAGTTCCGACCGACAAACGGTACCAGCTGGAATCTGTTGATGCACCGAATGCATAAAAAGGAACCAAGGCAACTTTTGCTTCATCGAGAATATATTTGGTTACGTCCTGAGTTGTTTTCAAAACGGTTCCGTCAGCTTTTGTTTGTCCGTGCAAAGAAAACTGAACGGTCAGATAAATGGCTGCTTCGGGAGCGATGGCATCTACTTTAAACCCTTCAGCCTTCAAACTCTGAAATCCTTTGTAAATATTCACCAAACGATCGTTGATCTTTGTTTTGATGTCAGCCAAAAAGGCATCGTAAGCATTCAAGTCATTCAAATAAGCTGCAGTAGCCATTTGCTCTGCTTTCGGAGCCCATGCGCCTACGTGAGTCAAAATTGATTTCATTTTTTCGATGATCTTTTTAGGCCCCATGCTCCAGCCAACACGAACGCCGGTTGCAGCGAGCGACTTGGAAATGCCGTCCACGAATACTGTGTAATTTTTCATCGCGGGACGAAGCGTTACAGGGTTGTAATGCTGGGTCTCACCAAATGTCAAAGCCCAGTAGATCTGATCGTACATCAGGTACAAAGGTTTTTTATTCGCCGCATGACGTTTCTCATTCTCAGCCAGGATCATGTCGCAGATCTCCTCCAGATCTTTCTTTTTGAATGTTGTTCCGGTAGGATTCAAAGGAGAACAAAGTGCGATCAGGTTTGCTGTTGCGATGTGCGGCTGCAGATCCGCTGCTGTCGGCATGAATTTATTTTCGGGTGTCGTTTCAATGAGCACCGGCTTTGCATTGTTCAGGTAAGTGTAGTGATTGTTGTTCCAGGATGGAACCGGAAACACAACCGTATCGCCTTCATCCACGAGTGCCTTGAAAATGGCATAGATCACGGGACGTGCACCACCGGCTATCACTATCTCATCGGTTTTGTAATCCAACGCTCCTCTTTCTTTCAAAAGTTTTGAAACCGACTGGCGCAATTCCAGCATTCCATCAGCTGCCGGATAATTCGTCTGGTCATCTTCATAAGCTTGAATGATGGCCGACTTCAATTCCGCAGGAATGGGAAAGATCTTCGGATTAAAATCACCGATCGTAAAATTGTAAACTTTTTCGCCCTGCTTGATCTTTTCATTGACCTCCGCAGCCAACTTAATAATCTCGGATCCGATGATGTTCTTAGCAAGTTTGGATACTTCCAAATCGATGTTCTTTTCCATTGTACTTGTACTCATTGTTGATACTTATTTAATTTTGCCCGCAGTCCCGATAGCTATCGGGATCGCAGATATATTACAAAAGTTTTTCGTGAATTCTTTAGCGCTTATAGTTAAATTATACTTTTTTGATTTTTGACTTTCCCCTCTTTTGACTTCCCCTTTGACCGGTAACAAATTTAACAAAAAGCCACTACCTTGTGCTTATTTGTTAATTAAATATTGGCCAAATTCGAGCTGTTTTCGGCAAACAAGGGAGTCTGAATTACCAATACTTCTGTAATGGGGTTGAACAGGTAAACCGCTTTGGAATTCACTTCTGTGCACCTGATGCGCTTGCGGGACTGCGGGCCCTTCACGAAGTGGCGGTTCTCGTTGTAGGAAAAGGTGGCGCCCAGAGGAACATCTTCCAGGAGGACCGTATTGTCGCGAACATCGTAGTTTTTTAGCACCCGCAAAAGGTTGGTATCCGAACAGCTGGAAGCCGCAGGGTTGTTCATATACTTGCGCAAGGCATTGATCACATCCAAAGGAAAGATCTCCGGAACCAGAAACTGCTGCATCAGCATTTTATAATGTAGTTTCCACTCGTCGCCGTGCGGTTTTACGCGGTCTTTGTGCTTGTTGTATGTCGACAAATGAGCGATCTCATGCACCAATGTGATGAGAAAAGCGTATTTATTCATATCGTAATTAATCGTGATCAGGTGGTTCTCCCCTTTCACAGGCGGGCGGTAATCACCGTATTTAGATGAACGGCTTTTTTTGATCTTCAGCTTGAAATCGAATTTATAGATCCATTCGGAGATCACCGGCACTGCCGTTTCAGGAATATACTTGTGGAGAATGGATTGGTTTCTTTCTAATTGGTTCATTGGTTCACTGGTTCATTAGTTCATTAGTATACTGGGTATGCGCTACCCGAAAACAAATGAATGGTCGAACCAGACAAAAATACGACAACTTCAAGAAAACAAAACGAATTTTTTTTGAGCATTGATCCACAAAACCTTCCCATAATACACACAGCTCCGACAAATCAACCAATGAACTAATGAACCAGTGAACTATTTAAGAATCTGATAAACGAGAAAACTCGAAACATACGCTAAAGCACCCATGAAGAAGAACTGCAGCGTGGGCCACTTCCAGGTTTTTGTTTCGCGGTAAACCACAGCCAGTGTGCTCATGCACTGCATGGCAAAAGCATAAAAAATCATGAGTGAAAAACCTACGGCTAGCGTAAATTTTGGCTGACCAGTCTCGGGATCTTTTTCAGCCTGCATTTTTTCGCGGATGGTTTGTGTGTTGTCTGTGTTTCCTGCACTGTAAATGGTTGCCATGGTGCCAACGAATACTTCCCGCGCAGCAAAGGAGGTCACCAACGAAATTCCGATCTTCCAATCGAAGCCTAGGGGCTTGATTGCAGGCTCTATGGATTTTCCCAACATTCCCGCGTAAGACACTTCCAGTTTTTCGGAAGCTACTTTTGCATCGATCTCATTTTGATTCAAACCTCCTCGAACATTGTATTCCTGATATTTTTTTTCGATGTCCTCAAATCTGTTTCCCGGTGCGTGTGCTGTCAAAAACCAAAGGATGATCGAAATCGCAACAATGATCTTTCCTGCATCAAAGAGAAAAACTTTTACTTTGTCGTAAATGGTCAGCCAAACCGTTCTCCATTGAGGAGTACGATAAACAGGCAATTCCATGATGAAATAACTTTTTTCCCGCGCCTTTAAGATCCATTTCATGATGAGAGCGGCAAGCAATGCTGCGACAAACCCAATGAGATAGAGCACCATCAGGATCAATCCTTGATAATTAAAAAAACCTGATTTCTCATCCTGTGGAACGACCAGTGAAATTAAGAGCGTGTATACCGGAAGTCTTGCCGAGCAGCTCATCAAAGGAGTGACAAAAATGGTGATGATGCGTTCCTTCCAACTGCTGATCGTCCTCGCACTCATGATCGCAGGAACAGCACAAGCCACGCCGCTGATCAAAGGGATGACTGAGCGCCCGTTCAACCCGAACCTCCGCATCAATTTATCCATGATGAAACTCACCCTTGCCATGTAGCCGGTGTCTTCCAGTATGGCAATAAAGGTGAACAACAAAGCGATCTGCGGAACGAATACCACCACTCCACTCAAACCTGCAATGATTCCATTTACTATAAGATTACTGACCTCACCTTCAGGAAGCACTGAAGATGCCAGTTCGGAAAGCGTAAGGAACAAACTTTCGATCCACTCCATCGGAAAGGCCGCAAGAAAAAAGATGGTTTGAAAAATAAAAAAGAGGACGACCAGGAAAATAAAATATCCCCAGATACGGTGCGTAAGTATGGTATCCAGTTTATGTGTGAAGGATTCTGTTTTGATGGCCGACTTGTGAGTGATGCATTCTTCCACAATCCGGTTGATGACCTTGTAGCGCTCCACACTTTCCAGCGACTGAAGCTTGCTGACATCAATGACCAGCGTATTAAGTGCCTCTCCGATCTTTTTCTGTTGCTCCGCATTGTGCAGATAGCTAATGTCGGAAATATTATTGATGATCTGAAAAGCAGCAAAATCACTTTTTACTTTGGTAACCGCATGTACTTTTTCGATCGCTTCGGGAGCGATCTTACGGATATCGATAAAGTCGTATTGAGGAACTGCCAGCGGCTGCAACAAAGCCTGCTTCAACACCTCCACCCCGTCTTTGCTTCTGGCACTGATACCGACCACTTTCACGCCTAACTTTTCCGACAGCCTCACTGCATCGATCACTGCTCCTTCTTTCTCCACCATGTCCATCATGTTCAGTGCAAGCACCACAGGAATGCGAAGATCCAGGATCTGCGAAACTAAAAACAAACTGCGCTTCAGGTTACTCGCATCCGCCACAATGATGGTTACGTCGGGATGGTCCAGGTTATCCGGATTGCAAAGCACATCAAAAGCCACACGCTCATCGAGCGACTTCGGATATAAACTGTAGGTTCCGGGAAGATCAATGAATTGAGCAGTAACAGAAGGGTTGAGTTTAGCAAACCCCGATTTTTTGTCGACTGTCACCCCGGGGAAATTTCCGGTCTTTTGATTCATGCCTGTCAACGCATTGAACAGCGTCGATTTCCCGCTATTGGGATTCCCAACAAGGGCAACTTTCAGGTTTATTTTTTCAGAAAAATTTACAAAGGAATTGACCGGCTCCACAACGATAAAAAATTTATTTTGCTAAAATAGGAGATACAAGCACGGTAGCTGCTTCCGCCTTGCGGAGACTCAATAAATATCCGGCAACGGAGATGGCAATGGGGTCACCAAGCGGCGCAATGCGGTCGAGCTTAACGATCTCCCCGGGTGTACAGCCCATTTCCAACAACTTCAATGACATTTCTTTGTCAGTAAAGGAGTCGATGATGGCACTCTGCCCGATTTTTAATTCCGCTAGATTTCTCAATTTTTTAATCATGTAGTAAGGCAAAGGTACGCTTTGTAAAGCGATTTAAGAGGGAGAAAGCATACCTAAAAAAGGGTATTTTGGCTCCAATCAGCCTATTTTGAAGAGGATGTCTACCCATTCGATCTTCCATTTCGGGCAGTCGCCACACCTGTTTTTTTTGCGCGTTGCAAAGCAACCTGAGAACATGGAAATGAAAACAAGGAGGGCAATGAATCGGACTGCTTTTCGGGTGTAAGGCTTCATGATCAAAAGGTTGATAATACAAAGATAGCAAAAACAAAACGATCATTTGTGGTCAATTATTCTTATTTTTAGCCCAGAATTCAACCTGACACTGCTTAATCACCACATGAATATTTTTTTTCATTTCGGTCAATATTATATTCTGATGAAGCGTGCTTTCGGCAAGCCCGAAAAACGATCCATCTACCGTCAAAGGATCTTTGAAGAGGTCTATTCACTAGGGGTTGGGTCGCTGGGCATTGTGGCCATCATTTCGATCTTTATGGGAGCGGTTATTACCATCCAGACCGCGTTTAACTTCGAGAGCCCGCTCATTCCGCCTTACGCAGTTGGTGTGGCCGTCCGCGACACAATGATCTTAGAATTCTCTCCTGCCATTGTCAGCCTTATTCTGGCCGGAAAGATCGGATCCAGCATTGCTTCTGAGATCGGTACTATGCGTGTGACTGAACAGATCGATGCATTGGAGATCATGGGTATCATTTCAGCAGGCTACCTGATTTTGCCAAAGATCATTGCTTCCGTCTTCTTCAATCCAATCCTGATTATTTTCTCCATGTTTCTTGGCATTTTAGGCGGATATGTGTTCGGATTAATGGCGGGAGTTGTCACCGATTTCGAATACATTTTGGGAATCACCTATGAATTCAGACCCTTTAACATCGCCTATGCTTTGATCAAAACCATGGTTTTTGCTTTCCTAATTGCTTCTGTCCCGGCTTATCATGGTTATTACACCAAAGGGGGCGCACTTGAAGTAGGCCGCTCCAGTACCAAGGGCGTGGTTTATACCAGTGTTCTCATTCTTGCATTCGATCTCATCTTAACACAAGTACTTTTGGTTTGATACAGATCAAGAACATATCTAAATCATTTTCAGAACGGAAGGTACTGAATGATATTTCCTTTACGTTTGAAAAAGGAAAGGCTAATATCATCATCGGAGAAAGCGGCTCAGGAAAAACGACCTTGCTTAAATGTATGGTAGGCTTAAATGAAATCGACAACGGGGAAGTGTTGTTTGATGGAAGGAATTTTTATGAACTGGATTTTCACGGTAAAAAAGAGCTGCGAAAAGAAATCGGCATGCTTTTCCAAGGCGGCGCTTTGTTCGACTCAAAAACAGTTGAAGAGAATGTGGTCTTCCCGCTTTCCATGTTCACCGACCTGAGTGAAAGCGAAAAACGCGACCGGGCAAATTTTTGCCTTCAGCGGGTAAACCTCGTGGATGCAAATAACCTTTATCCTTCTGAACTCAGTGGAGGAATGAAAAAACGCGTGGCGATTGCCAGGGCTATCTCGGTTCAACCAAAATACTTATTCTGCGATGAGCCAAATTCCGGACTGGATCCAAAGACTTCCATCGTGATCGACAACCTCATCAAGGAAATTACTGAAGAATACGATATCACTACAATCGTGATCACACACGACATGAATTCGGTGATTGAGATCGGAGATAACATCATGTTCATTTACAAAGGCGATAACTGGTGGCAGGGAAGCAAAGAAGAGATCTTAAAGACCGATAACAAGGAAGTTTGTGATTTTGTTTATGCTACGAAGTTTATGAAGGACTTGAAGACGAAGTTTTAAGAGAGTGATGGGGTGATGAGGTGATGGGGTGATGAAGTGATGGGGTGATGGGGTGATGAGGTGATGAGGTGATGAGGTGATG
>JBKJQG010000227.1:0-5304 GCA_046594925.1 Bacteroidia bacterium | reverse complement strand
TACCTGGACTGGGGACATACAGAAGAATTTAAAACGGAGATTGGAGTCGGGGAATGTGCCGGAGTGATGATAGATCTTGTCGCGACCTTGATCTTCGAAGCAGAAGAAAAATTGGATTGGGCTGAGAATGCATTGAGTGACGGACTATTTGCAGACAGCATTTATCACAGTTACGCAACCATCATCAGCGGAGCTAAAGCATTGTTGTTGGGAAAGAGCTTGAAGACGAATACTCAGAATGACATCATCAATGACTTTGACAAACAGTTTATTCAAACTTCGGACATTAAGTTAGAAGGCCCGTTCCGGGATTTTGTACTGCAGATTAATAAGAACGAGCCCACCGAGGAATTTGCCGTGAGATACCTGGAAGAAGCACAAGGATTTATTAAACAAGCCAGCGCATACAGAGAAAAACAGCTGCAGGAGGCAGACAAAGAATGAAAACACAATTCAAGCATCACATAAAATTCGGAAGTTGTTGGTACGATAACTTTTTTAAAATAACGACCAGACAAATTCAAAATAATCAATCCCGGCTAGAGAAGCTGGACAAAAAACCTAAAGAAAATGAACACAAAAAATAACATTATCCCGAAATTAACCCTTGTTGGCGCAGGCCCGGGGGACATTGACCTGATTACCGTAAAAGGCGTTGAAGCCATAGGCTCCGCTGACGTCATCCTATACGACGCATTGGTAAATCCCGAACTGTTGAAGTACGCCCCGCTTGGGACTTTGAAGGTCTATGTCGGAAAACGCAACAACAACCACGCTTACACCCAGGAACAGATCAACTCCCTGATCGTGGATTTTGCTTTCACGCACGGACACGTGGTCCGCTTAAAAGGCGGTGATTCTTTTGTCTTCGGCAGAGGGTACGAAGAATTGGCGCACGCAAGACTGTTTAACATTGAAACGGAAGTCGTTCCCGGTATTTCCAGTTCAATTGCTGTCCCAGAGCTGCAGGGTATTCCAGTTACGAACAGAGGGACAAGCGAAAGTTTTTGGGTGATTACCGGAACGAAAAGCAACGGTGAATTGTCGGAGGATATTAAACTAGCCGCTAAATCAACCGCAACAGTAGTGATCCTGATGGGCCTGAATAAGTTGAAAGAAATTGCTGCAATATACGCCGCTGAAGGGAAGGGAGACACAGCCATTGCTTTGATTCAGAACGGCTCATTGCCCAGCGAGAACATCGCTTTGGGAACCATCGAAACCATTGTTGAGATCGCCGAAGAGGAACAGATCGGAGCCCCCGCCATCATTGTTGTTGGCGACGTAGTGAAACTGCACGAGTCCTTCCCGGTAAGTTTAACGGACTGGAAATATTTACTGAACTAGAAATGAAAAGAACACTTCTGCTTCTCGTTTTTATCCTTTGCTTAGCGAACAGTAACGCATAACAACTTGATTTGGCTGGCAGATTTTACCACCGCTAAACTCAATGATAAGTGGAGTTTATATTTGGATTTCGGACTCCGGCGCAGCGACAGGCTGACCGTGTAGGTTTCCTATATGAATGATTTCATTCAAAAGGCGAAGGTTGACAATTTTGAAAGCAACAATGTGCTGGTTATCAACATTTTTCACAATCTGGATTTAAGACAGAAATCTGTCAAAGAAGGAGAATAAAGAGAAAATAAACAATAATTAAGAAGAAAATATCTACTATAAACAGTAGTTAAACAGCTGTTAAATAACAAATGCACTAGAAATTAACATTGTTTCAACAAGAAATTCACAAAAAGGACTATTTTCGCAAGCCATGAGTAAAAACGCTTCAGTCAATCATTTATTTCCCGTTTTCTTCAAGTTGGAACAGTTGCATGTTCTGATTGTAGGAGGGGGTAGCATTGGGCTGGAGAAGATCACGGCGGTTTTGAAGAACAGCCCGCTAACGAAAATCACTTTGGTTGCCCGCAACGTATTGCCTGATATTAAAGCGTTTCAGGCCGAATCGGAAAAGTTGGTTATTTGTGAGCGCAACTTCGAAGTAAGCGATCTCGACGGGAAAGACTTGGTGATAGCGGCCACCGGCGATAGGTCGGTGAGCGAATTGATCCGTTTCGAAGCAACAAAGCGAAAACTGCTCATCAATGTTGCGGACACCCCGGACCTTTGTGATTTTTATTTGGGTTCTATTGTTCAGAAGGGAGATCTCAAAATCGCCATTTCCACCAACGGAAAATCTCCCACACTTGCCAAGCGCCTCAAAGAAGTATTCAATGAAGCATTGCCAGAGGAGACTCAGCAAAGCATCGAAAATTTAAATAAGTTCCGTGAGCATCTAAAGGGTGATTTTAGGAACAAAGTAAAAAAACTGAACGAAGTCACCGCTGTGTTGAACAAAGAGAACAGCTTGGCGGCCTTGCAACCCCATTTGGCCGTTGAGAAAACAAAAAGGCCGTTTTACAAGCAGCCGAAAGTGCTTGCTGTTTATTTCCTGGCTGCGATCTCCCTGATGATCGTCGGTCACATCTTGTTCTCTTTCATCCCGCTTTCGTCTATTGGCAGTTCTGCAGTGGATCTTTTCGGCTCTTTGGATCAGACGGTTCTGATCTTTATTTTAGGGGGATTCATTGCTCAGATGGTGGATGGCGCATTGGGGATGGCGTATGGGGTTACGGCGACAACATTTTTACTTTCCTTCGGAATCACTCCGGCTGCAGCCAGTGCCAGTGTTCATGCCTCCGAAATTTTCACCACCGGCGCTTCCGGATTGATGCACCTGAAGTTTAAGAACGTGAATACAAAATTGTTCAAGCACCTGCTTATTCCGGGAATCATTGGTGCCATCATTGGTGCATACATCCTTTCATCCTTTCAGGAGTATGGAAATTTTATCAAGCCAATTGTGTCGGTTTATACTTTCATACTCGGACTCGTAATCATTCACAAAGCAATAAAAAAGATCACAGAAAAAAAGAAGATCAGAAGGATCGGTTTGCTTGCGTTTGTGGGAGCGTTCCTGGACTCAATCGGAGGAGGAGGCTGGGGGCCGATCGTGTCTTCTACTTTGATCGCTCGTGGACGGGCTTTCCGTTACACCATCGGATCGGTGAACCTGGCGGAGTTTTTTATTACGCTGGCCAGTTCAATTACTTTCTTTACTGTTATTGGGATTCACCACTGGTCGGTGATCGCAGGGTTGGTGATAGGCGGAATGATCGCAGCACCGCTGGCAGCATACATGACTTCGAAAATTCCGGTTAGAGCAGGGTTGATCTTTGTTGGGATCGTGGTCGTGGTGGTTAGTTTACGTAATATTTTTGTTAGTTTATTCTGATGAACCTCGACGAGCTGAATAAAAAATACTTGACACTCAGTCCGGAAGCCCGCATCTCCGAGCTGTATAAGGATTTCGACAAAGTCCTGTTTACTTCGTCTTTCGGAACAACCTCCGCTTTCTTGCTGCATTTGTTTCACCGGATAAGGCCACAGGAAACTGTTTATTTTTTGGACACGACTTATCATTTTAATGAGACCATAGCTTACAAGGAGCAACTGACGCAACTTTTGGACTTAAAGGTGGTGGATGTCAGACCGGAGAGTTGGAAAAACAAGTTCACAGAACAGGACAAGACATGGGGCTCAGATCCTGATCTCTGTTGTTCCATCAATAAAGTAGAACCAATAGATAAGCTCAAAGGGAATTTCGATGTTTGGGTGTCCGGGCTGATGGCTTCTCAGAATGCCTTCCGTCAGAATTTAAAAGTGTTTGAAAAGAAGGATGATATTTTGAAATTCTTTCCATTGATCGACCAGAGTGAAAAGACAGCAAAAGAGTACATTGTTAAGCACCAGTTGCCAGAACACCCTTTGCTTTCTCAAGGCTACAGCTCAGTCGGCTGCTTTCACTGCACGGTAGCCGGGAAGGGCCGAAGCGGAAGGTGGGTGAATAAATCGAAGACCGAATGCGGACTGCATATCTGAAATGTTTGGATTTATGGGATTTTAGAATCAGATTTAATTTATCAATTGCTAATAAAAGCAAAAACAACGAATACGAGACAGGAGCAAAAAATTTACTTTCGCAAGGAACAAAAACACAATAGAATAATAAGTTTGGATTTCGGGGACTTCAAGAATTCTAAAAATCACAAACGCTAAAATTAACAGATGGGAAACAAGAACATTACGATAGGTTTATTTGGTTTTGGATGCGTTGGACAAGGGCTGTACGACGTCTTGAATCACTCACAAGGGTTGAAAGCCACGATTGAAAAGATCTGTGTCAAGGACAAGAATAAAAAGCGGAAAATAGATGCGGCTTTTTTCACATACGACCGTGATGAGATTTTGAAGCGCAACAATCTGAATGTGATAGTAGAGCTGATCGACAATGCAGATGAAGCTTTCGCGATTGTGAAGGATGCTATGAACAATGGCGTGAGCGTAGTAACGGCGAACAAAAAAATGCTGGCAGAAAATTTCAAGGAATTATACCTGCTTCAGGAGAAGAACAATGTTGCGCTCATCTATGAAGGTTCTGCCGGGGGAAGCATTCCCATCATCAGGAACCTGGAAGAGTATTACGATAATGAATTGTTAAGCAGTGTGAAGGGCATTCTGAATGGCACTTGTAATTACATCCTTACGCGCATGGAGTTGGAAAACAAAGATTATGGCGATGTCTTGAAGGACGCTCAGCTGAACGGATTTGCCGAAAGCGATCCTTGGCTGGATGTGGCTGGTTTCGACACTAAATTCAAAACTTTGTTGCTCACGGTTCATGCTTTTGGAATTGTCCTGAAGCCCGATGATATTTTCAATACCGGAATTCAGAACGTGACTTACGATGACATCTTGTATGCCAAGCAACGCGGCTTGCGCATAAAAATGCTTGGTGTTTCACAAAAAGTTGGAGAAAAATTCAGGGCATATTCACTTCCTCATTTTGTAGACCGCGAAAGCGAACTTTATAATGTTCTATACGAGTACAACGCCGTTGAGGTGGAAGGTGCATTTTCCTGCAAGCAAACATTTGTCGGAAAAGGAGCGGGGAGCCATCCGACCGGGAGTGCTGTATTATCCGACATTTCGGCGCTGACCTATGATTACAAATATGGTTACAAGAAATTGAAAAAGGCATTGAATGGGAACAACAAGATCGAAGATGGCATAAAACAGATCGAATACGATTTCCCGATCAAATTATACATCCGTTATCAGAACCGGGAGGAACTAAAAGATCTTGAGATCCTTTCCATCGAAGAGGAATTCAAGTCGACCTCCACGAATTACATTATAGCGAATGTTAATTTTAATTCACTGTTCAACATTTTTAATAAGAGATAG
>JBKJQG010000346.1:0-4567 GCA_046594925.1 Bacteroidia bacterium | reverse complement strand
CAGACTCAGGAATGAAAGTGAAAGAAGAATATATTTTAAGGCTGATAGCATGCTGTTCTTTAATATTTACCAAAGCTAAAAAAAATCAGGCAGGTAGAAAATAAAAAACAGAACCCTTACGAATTCTGTCTTTAAAAAAGTATAGAAATGACCTTTATTTGATCAGTTTTTTAAGCTCGTTCTCTAAACCCGCACCTCTCAAAGATTCACCTTTTGCAATGATCACTCCGTTCTCATCGAGCAAATAACCGGCAGGGATGGAGTTGATGCCGTATAAGGCTGCCGCTTTTGATTGCCAGCCGCCCAAGTCGCTCACATGGTTTTCCCAAACCAAACCATCTTTTGCAATGGCATTTATCCAAGCTTGTTTGCCATTGGGTTGATCCAAAGAAACGCTGTAAACAGTGAATCCTTTGGCTTTTTTACTGAATTTCTGGTTTTTGTATTTTCCATACACTGCTACTACATTTGGATTTTCCTTACGGCAAGGCCCGCACCAGGAGGCCCAAAAATCCAATAAAACAATCTTTCCTTTGAGAGAAGAAAGCGCAATTTCTTTGTCTTCAGGGTTTTTGAAATTTAGTTCCGGAGCTTTGTTACCTATGCTGGTTCCGATAGCTTCCTGAAGAGGAGTTGAGTCATTTTTGATGAATCCGAACGCTAAGACCGAAACGGCAGCGAGCGTCAATAGAATGTTTACTTTTTTCATTAGGGGCTGGTTTATTGATACAATATTACAAATTTTCCGGCTACTTTCTTACAATTTGTGCGCCAAGTTTTTGTAAACGTACATCAATGTTCTGATATCCTCTGTCGATCTGCTCTATGTTGTGAATAGTACTCTTTCCATTGGCCGAAAGTGCTGCGATCAAAAGGGAAACACCCGCGCGAATGTCCGGGGAAGTCATGGAAATACCTTTCAGTTTGTGTTCGCGGTTCAATCCGATCACTGTAGCACGGTGAGGATCACAAAGGATGATCTGGGCTCCCATGTCGATGAGCTTATCGACAAAGAACAAGCGACTTTCGAACATTTTCTGGTGGATCATTACAGCACCTTTCGCTTGGGTGGCAACCACCAGAATGATGCTTAAAAGATCGGGCGTAAAACCCGGCCAGATAGCATCAGCAATGGTCAAGAT
Source organism: Bacteroidia bacterium (assembly GCA_046594925.1). Classification (GTDB taxonomy): domain Bacteria; phylum Bacteroidota; class Bacteroidia; order 2-12-FULL-35-15; family 2-12-FULL-35-15; genus 2-12-FULL-35-15. Next base: position 3,425 of record JBKJQG010000346.1, on the reverse strand, counting down.
AGAACCGTCGATAAAAGTATCGATCTCATAGCTTTCTTGGGAAGGGATGTAAATGTCATCACCCCTGCGTTCGAGTTTGATGCCCAGACGTTGAAATACCGCAGGAATCACACCCAGCTCGTCGTATTGCACATTCTTAATGGTGATCTCCGACTGTGTCATGGCCGCCAATCCGATGAAACTTCCCACTTCAATCATATCCGGCAACATTCTGTGGGTGGTTCCTCCCAGATATTCTACGCCTTCCACGATCAACAAATTAGAACCGATGCCGCTGATCTTGGCTCCCATCCGGTTCAGCATTTTACAAAGCTGTTGGATGTAAGGCTCACAAGCAGCATTGTAGATGGTGGTGGTTCCTTTTGCGAGCACCGCCGCCATTAGGATATTGGCCGTTCCAGTTACGGAAGCTTCATCCAACAACATATAGCAACCTTTCAGATCCTTAGCTTCTACTTTATAAAAATCGTTGGCTTCATCATAAATGAATTTTGCTCCGAGGTTCTGAAAACCAATGAAGTGGGTATCCAGCCTTCGTCTGCCGATCTTGTCTCCACCCGGTTTAGGGATATACCCTTTTCCGAACCGGGAGAGCAATGGTCCTACTATCATAATGGAACCTCTCAAGCTTCCGCCTTTCTTTTTGAATTCGGCTGAGTTCAGGTAATCCACGTCTACATTATCAGCCTGAAAAGTATATTCTTCGTGTCCGGTCTTTTCGATCTTCACACCCAGATCACCTAAGAGATCTATGAGTTTATTGACGTCTATGATGTCGGGGATGTTCTGGATCACGACTTTTTCAGGAGTCAGCAATACAGCGCAGAGGATCTGCAATGCTTCATTCTTAGCGCCTTGCGGAATGATCTCGCCTTTTAGTTTTTTTCCGCCAATGATCTCGAATACACTCATTTGGTTAAGTTAATGGTTAATGGTTATTTGTTAATGGCTAATCGTTAAAAGGAGTAATTCCTTCTACTACGAAGTAAGCGTTTAATGAGGGAAATTGAGAGAGGGCATATTGGTTTTTACCAACTACGAATTGTTAATAGCCGGACATATATAATGGAGAAGGGAAGATCGTGATGGTGATGAGACGGATATTCATAAAAAAAGCACCCTCGTCACCGATGATGCTTTTTTACTTTAAATTTTTCAACCTTAAACTTAAAACGGCTTGCGTTTAAAATTCTGGGTGTTGCTCTTATGGTGACGGTGGCCATTGTTCTTGCCGCCGCCGCTGTTTTGTTTCTTCTTGTTATTATTGTTATTGTTCTGACTGGCATTTGCAGTTGGACGGGGAACAAAGGTTTGAGTGCTTCTCAACAAGGAAATATCCGCCAATCTGAGTTGTCCTTTTGAAAGTTCTTCCAGTTGTTTCAGAATCACTTCATCGTTCACCGAATCACGGTTCCATGTCAGGTAAGAGCGTTTCATCAGGTTGGCAATTTGTTCTACCAGCGCATCCTTTTCGGCTCCGTCAGGGTATTCTTTGCCTTTGGCTATGATCCGTTCTACCGTTTTGCCATAGTGCTTGTAACGAATGTCGTTGCTTGGATAAGCCACTCGGTCGGGCTTGGTTTGAAATGTTTCGGCAGTGGGCATCGGATAAGGCGAATCCACATCCAGTTTAAAGTCGGAAATAATGAAGATATGATCCCATAATTTATGTTTAAAATCGGTCACATCACGCAAATGCGGATTCAGTTGTCCCATCACGTCAATGATGGCACGGGCCACTTTGTTACGTTCTTCGCGATCTTTAACGGTCATCGCAAAGTTGATCATTTTCTGAATGTTTCTGCCGTACTCGGGGATGATCATCTTCGGCAGACTCGTATTGTATTCCATTTCCATTTGATGCATGGGGCTTGTGTTGGTGGTAATTGTCACTGTAGACTGTAAAAGTAATGAATTTATTGGAAACGCGCAAAAAAGGATGTTTCCCATTAATTTTGTATCTTTACTATTAAGCCCAAGTTTCAATTTGATGAAGAATCTACTGTTGCTAGTGTCATTTTTAATTTTTATTTTTTCATCTTGTGAAAAAGAGCCTGAAGAAGTACCTGCTCCGATACATACAAGTCAGCCGGAAGTCATTCATTATCCCGCAGGCGTTCCGCTTTATGAGTTCAAACCTGGCACATATTGGGTTTATAAAAATGATTCGACCGCTGTATTGGACAGTGTTGTCGTAGATTCGGTATTTACAGGAGTTTTAAACATGAGCATTCCACATGCAACAACACTTGAGTACGCCTATTACATCATGTACGTGCATGATTTTGGAAACGCCCGTTATTACACAGAGACCATATTCAACAACTACATCTACCGAAAATTTATGGGTATCGGCTCAGGTAAGCCCTTGTATTCCCCGACAGCTGCTCCCGGAACTTCATGGGCAGGCGGGGAGTTGATTGCAAAAATTCCATCGCTGACCTTAAACACAAACACATTCTACAACATAGGCCAGATGCAGTTTGATGCGAATGATTCCCTCTATCATCCGGAATTTGCGCACAATTCGGTTTACTATTATTCGGACACCATCGGGTTGATTAAAAAAGTATATTTCTTACCTCATGATAACGTCGACTCCTGGAGTTTAAAAAGATGGAATATTGTACGGTAGCAAAACGCTCCTATTACCCCAGTAATGATTTTATTCACAATTGTTTGACTCCTCTCCCCTAAGCTAAACTAACTACCTGTCTCACAGCATCTTAAAATAGCCAAAAACAACCCTTAAGGACTCATAAATTCTATTTTTTTATACAGCATATTTTGTTAAATTTGCGACTCTTAAAAAAACATCATCCTTCGACTACGCTCAGGATGACAAAAGGAAAATAATTCTATTAAATATGAAAATATTAGTTTGTATAAGCAATGTGCCCGACACGACTACCAAGATTGCTTTCTCGGCCGACAATGCCACATTCAATACGGCAGGCGTTCAGTTTGTGATTAACCCCTACGACGAGTGGTATGCTCTTGTGCGCGCCCTTGAATTGAAAGAGGCCCAAGGCGGAAATGTGACCATCATTCACGTGGGAGCAGCCGACAGTGAAGCAACCATTCGTAAAGGATTGGCTATCGGAGCTGACGATGCCGTGAGAATTGACGCAGAACCAAACGATGCTTTTGCAGTGGCAGAACAAATTGCAGCTTACGCTAAAGACAAAGGCTTTGACCTGATCATGGCTGGAAAAGAGACCATCAGTTACAACGGCTCCATGGTGGGTGCGATGTTAGCGGAGTTGTTGAACTTGCCATACATTTCATTAGCGACTAAATTGGACATTGCTTCAGGTCTTGCAACCATAGAGCATGATATTGACGGAGGAACCGAAGTGTTGGAATGTACATTACCATTGGTCCTTTCCGCAAACAAAGGAATGGCTGAGCAACGCATCCCGAAT
>JBKJQG010000237.1:0-8666 GCA_046594925.1 Bacteroidia bacterium | reverse complement strand
CGGAAACATTTCGAGCAAACGAGCAGCGCCTAATAAAAAACTTTGTTTCCATAAGATCTGATCCTTGTTACCGAATTCATCATCGGTAACAAGGATCAGATCTTATGGAAACAAAGTTTTTTATTAGGCGCTGCTCGTTTGCTCGAAATGTTTCCGCCTTCGGATCCAATCACGGATAAGGAGATCTCCATTTTTACAGAACATCTGAGGAATGAACTGCAACCGCTCTTTCTGGCGATAGAAAAGTATCCCGTCCGTGAACTCCTGGGTTCCTCCGGTTCTTTTGATTCATTGGCAGAAATGATAGCACACCGGTATTATAGTCCCGACATATTGGATGATAAAACCGAATTTACGTTTGACCTTGAAGATTGTGAAAAGATCTACGATAGCATCTTAAAGTCAACCAATGCAGAACGACTTCAAATGAAAGGCTTGGTGGCTATGCGGGTCGACATGATTGTTGTATCCAGCATCATCGTTAATTTTGTGCTGCGTTCCTTCCACATTGAAAAAATGCGTTTGTCGACCTACTCCCTTAAAGAAGGAGTGATCTATGAAGCGCTCAAAGGAAAATTATAAATTACGAACGAGGCAGACTGTTGAATTCATGATTTACTTTGTAATTTTACTAAAGAACAAAACATTTTTATTCTATAATTCATAATTCCCGAAGAGATGGCAAAAATACTGATCATAGATGACGAGAAAAGCATTCGTAAAACATTGCGTGAGATCCTGGAATATGAAAAATACCAAGTAGATGAGGCTTCTGACGGTGTGGAAGGAATCACCATGGTCCAAAAGGAGAAATACGACATCGTTCTTTGCGATATTAAAATGCCGAAGATGGATGGTATAGAAGTCCTAGACAAAATTATGCAGTTGTCTTCGGATACTCCCATTGTGATGATCTCCGGACACGGGAATATTGAGACGGCTGTGGAAGCTGTTAAAAAAGGAGCTTTTGATTTTATTGCGAAACCCTTAGACCTGAATCGCCTTTTGGTCACTATCCGCAATGCGATGGATAAATCCACATTGGTTACAGAGACTAAAGTGTTGAAGAAAAAAGTGAGCAAGACCTTCGACATGGTGGGTGAATCAAAATCCATTCAACAGATCCAGGAAATGATTGAAAGGGTGGCTCCGACAGATGCCCGTGTTTTAATCACAGGAGGTAATGGGAGTGGAAAAGAATTGGTGGCGCGCTGGCTGCACGAAAAAAGTAACCGTGCCAATGCACCTTTGATAGAAGTGAATTGTGCTGCGATTCCAAGTGAGTTGATAGAAAGCGAATTGTTCGGTCACGAAAAAGGAGCTTTTACTTCTGCTATCAATCAGCGTAAAGGCAAATTCGAACAAGCAGAAGGTGGAACTTTGTTCATGGACGAAATCGGTGACATGAGTCTTTCTGCTCAGGCGAAAGTATTGCGCGCTTTACAGGAAAATAAGATCACACGGGTAGGTGGGGAGAAAGAAATTAAAGTGAACGTGCGCGTAGTGGCGGCAACTAATAAGGATCTTCAGAAGGAGATCGCAGCCGGAAATTTTCGTGAGGATCTTTACCACCGTCTGAGTGTCATCCTCATCCACGTGCCTTCACTGAACGAACGCAAGGACGACATTCCTTTGCTTGCTGAACATTTCTTAAAGATAATCTGCGAAGATCACGGCATGCCCGGCAAAAGTTTTTCGAAAGAGGCCATTAAAGAATTACAAAAAATCAATTGGACGGGAAATATCCGTGAATTTAGGAATGTGGTGGAAAGACTGATCATCTTGTGTGATAAGACCATTAGCGACAAAGACGTGATTGCTTATGCAAGACCTTTGAAAGGTTAACGACTCTCGGGAAGCTCTCTTTCCCCTCTTTTTAGTTTGACATAGTCGAGCGGTGTTGACTGCGACATCAACCATTGGAATTCTTCCGGACTGAGGTCATTTCTCAGAAAAACAAATTTGTACATTTTCTCATTCATCCCATCCCAATGAATCTGACAACGCCTGTATTGGTCGTTCTGATATAAATTGAAGCGGAGAAGCATCACAAGGATCAAGGAAATGAAAATTCTGCTGACCCAAGTCAAATCTGCGGGGCTTTTGAATACGTTCCAGCTCCAGGAAAGAAATAAGGCAAATGGGAAGAGCAGCACCGAATAGGATTGAACGAGCACCCGGCAGCCGAATGATCCTCCGAAAGCCCAGTCAAACCAGCAACTCAGAATGTAAACATTCAGCACATTAAACACCAAAAGAAAAAGAAACATGTCCTTCATGTATTTTTTTGATAAGACTATGCCAATTAGAGAAAAAATCATGATGGGTGTATATAGCAGCCATCCTTTTTTATAGCTGATCAGAAAATTGCTGATCTGAGGATCGTTGAAGAAAAATCTTTCATCTGTATAACTGTAATGGATAAATTCACCGCAATATTTTTTCCACACACACATTTGCAAAACAAATGGAGCTAGAAAAAGCATCAGGGCTGTGATTGCCTGAAAAGGTTTCTTGAAAAAGGAAAACAGTCTGTTCTTGAGATCGGTTAACGAATGAATCTTGTACATCAATGGAAACAGAATGATGATGACATCGGTGGGCCGTATCAATGTGATCATTCCGGCAGTCAGGCCTATCCAAAGAAGGGCAGAGCTTTTTTCCCGGTGAATGAACTGTATAGTTGTGTAGATGAAAGCTGAATAAAGAAAGAACAGGTAGCCGTGCGGCATTTCTCCCTGGCAATAAGTGTAAAAGAATAGGTTCGTCCCGAAAAAGACGCAGGTCAATGATGCCGCTACAATGAATTCATTGAAAAACAACAACATGCTTTTCCTACAAAATAAGAGGCCGGCAATAACATACAGGATGCTTAGCCAGCGGATGGTCTTCCGGTAGGGAATGGAAACTCCTGTTTTTTCTGCGCCGGTGATGCTTGCTATGACGTGGCCCGATACAAAGGCAGGGAGATACATCACTGCCATTCCAATGGTTCTTTTGTTCGTGGTGAAATTTTCAGTTACGCTGTCGGAAGTCTCATAAAAAATTTTCGGCAAAAAGGAATAGTATTGCTCCACATCGTATTCGAAAGGGCCGTTTCCTTCTTCATTGGAGCTTACGGTCAAGTCTTTATGCTTGGTGAGGGAAAACAGGATCACCAGGACAAAGAAATAAAAGGTTGGCTTTTTTAACAAAGAAAGAAAGCGTGTTTTGTACATGCTGAATTATCTCAATTTTAAAACATAAACATTCGGAAACATTTTTCCAGTTACAAACATCCGTTTTGTAGCAGCATCGTAAGCGATTCCGTTCAAAACGTCCGACTCAGGATTCTGCTTGTGAGCTTCATTTGTGAACTCTGCACAGTCCATTGTCCCAACTACTTTACCAGTTTTTAGATCGATCTTCACAATGTAATTCTTCATCCATATATTCGCGAAAATATAGCCGTCAACGTACTCTAATTCATTGATATTGTCCTCCGCATAACCGGCGTTGGTAACATTGATGGTTTTTGTCGGCTTTAAAGTTGCCGGATCCAAGTAGGTGAGCAGATTGGTTCCGTCACTCATGATCAATGAGGTTCCATCGGTTGTTAATCCCCAGCCTTCTTTGTTTTTATAGCTGAATTTCAGAAGCTGTTTGTAGGTTTTGGCATCATAAACAAATCCAACCTGATTTTTATAGGTCAATTGGTAGATCTTTCCATTTAGAACAACAATTCCTTCTCCGAAAAATTCCCTTCCCAGGTTGATTTTCACATCCAGTTTGCCTTTTGTTGTATCAAGTATGCCCACCATGGTTTTTATTTCGGGGAGGTTCTCTGGTGCTCCGGTACTTTCATAGAGCTGCTTGTCGTGAAACAGGAAGCCTTCCGTGTAAGCGCTAAGATCGTGGGGTAATTTTCCTATCACGTCATAACCAATTGTCGCGACAAGTTCTTCTGTTTTCGGAGGGCTGGTCGCCTCTTCTTTCGGTTGAGGATCCGATGAGCAGGAGTCGAGAAAAATGAAAAGGATAAAAAGAGGGAATAACTTTTTCATAGTTATAGTGTTTTGTTTAATAGAGTTCCGCTTCCAATAAGTTTTTCCAGGTAAGGCTCGTAAACAACCTGCTTGATCAGGTTGACGTGACCTATGTGGTGACAGTCGGTTCCCAGAAAACTAATCATGTTCTTGTCGATCATCTGTTCGGCTATTTTTTTTGTCGACATCGAATAATATCCTGTTAATGAATTAATGTTCATTTGGAGCAGAACACCTTTGTCGATGAATGACTCATATTTGTTAAACTCATTGTGCCAGAAATTATAACGTTCCGGATGTGCCAGTACAGGCTTATATCCGAGCAGTTGCATTTTGAAGATCAGGTGGTATAAATTATCCGGGGGATTCATGTAAGAAATTTCAAACAGCAGGTAGTTGTTTCCGAATGTTAGTAAAGGGCCATCATCCAATTTTTTCTCAAGATCATAATCCAGGTAATATTCTGAGACAGCATCAAATTCAATTCCGATTTCTGCTTTTTTTAATTCGTCTTTTACCTTGTCACGCCCGCTCAGGATGATCTCGGAAGTATTCCGGTAATAATCGCTCATGGTATGTGGAGACGTGATGATTTTTTTGTATCCCAGCTTGTGCATTTCGGTGATCATCTGGAGGCTGTCCTCCATGGTTTGTGCTCCGTCATCAATGCCGGGAATAAAATGGGAATGGATGTCGCAACCCAAGACCGATAGGTCGACTGGAGCGCTCAATTTTTTTGGCTTCTTGCCGAAGATGTTTAATAGTCCCATATTAATGTTGGGTTTTGAACCAATCCAACGTAAGCTTCAATCCTTCTTCGACCTTTATCGCAGGTTGATAATTCAATGCTGTTTGTGCTTTTGTGATGTCAGCTAAGGAATCTCGGACATCACCGGGCCTGTCTGCCCTGTATGTTTGCTGAACGCTTGATCCGATCAGTTTTTTCAAGGTTTCTACCAACTGATTGAGGGAAACGCGCTCACCTACTGCAATGTTGAATATGGTACCTTCTGTTATTACATTCTGCTCAAACATTGCTTTGATGTTGGCCTGAACGGCATTGGCCACGAAGGTGAAATCTCTTGTTTGCTCTCCGTCTCCGTTGATCGTTGGAGGTGTATTTGTCAGCAACGCATTTATGAACAGAGGTATGGCTGCAGCATATTCTCCTTGTGGATTTTGGCGTGGGCCAAAAATATTGAAGTAACGCAGGCCGATGATTTCCATGTTGTAAGTCTTTGCAAAGATCTCACCGTACAGTTCGTTGGTCATCTTCGATACGGCATAAGGAGAAAGTTGCTTTCCGATGATGTGCTCTACTTTGGGCAAAAGTTTGCTGTCACCATAAATCGAAGAAGAGCTTGCATAAACTACTCGTTTTACTTTTGCATCGCGGGCGGCTATTAATACGTTTATGAATCCGGTTGCATTTACGTTGTGAGTTGCGATCGGATTTTTAATCGAGCGCGGAACTGAGCCCAAAGCGGCTTGATGGAAAATGTGATCAACACCAACGCAGGCTTTTTGACAATCTGCCAAGTTGCAGATGTCGCCTTTTATAAAAGTGAAATTGGACTGGTTCTGGTAGGTTTTTATGTTCTCTTCAAATCCGGTCGCCAGATTGTCAAGCACCACTACCTTTTTGGCATTGTACTTCATTAAGTACTCCACTATGTTGGATCCTATGAAGCCTGCTCCGCCGGTGACTAAAAAGGTCTTATTGGAAAGGTCGATGGTATGAAAGGGTGTATCGTACATCCGGAATTATCTTTTTGTGTATTGCTGCTCGTAGTAATTCTTGTAATCTCCGGATGTTACATTGTTCAACCAGTCTTCGTTGGACAGGTACCATTCAACCGTTTTCTCAAGTCCTTCCTCAAATTGAAGGGAGGGCACCCATCCCAGTTCTTTCTGTAGCTTGGTCGAATCAATGGCGTAACGCAGATCGTGGCCGGCTCTGTCTTTTACGAATGTGATCAACTTTGCGGATTCTCCGTCTGCACGGTTCAGCTTTTTGTCCATGATCTTACAAAGCAGATGAATGAGATCTATGTTGGTCCATTCATTATGTCCGCCGATATTATATGTAGTACCGGTCTTTGCCTCGTGGAAAATTACATCGATGGCCCTTGCATGGTCTTCCACCCACAGCCAATCCCTTATGTTTTCTCCTTTTCCGTAAACGGGAATGGATTTGTTGTTCTTGATGTTGTGAATGGAAAGCGGAATTAATTTTTCGGGAAAATGGTGGCTTCCGTAATTGTTCGAGCAATTGGAGATCACAACATCCATTCCGTATGTGTCGTGGTAGGCTCTTACAAAATGATCGGAGCTGGCTTTGGAAGCCGAATACGGACTGTGTGGGTCGTAAGCAGTCGTTTCTGTGAACAGCCCTGTTTCTCCCAAGGTTCCGTATACTTCATCCGTGGAAACGTGATAAAAACGATGAGCTGCATAGTTGTCTTTCCAAATCGTTTTTGCCGCATTCAACAAATTCACGGTCCCGATCACATTTGTCATCACAAATTCAAGCGGATTGGAAATGCTGCGGTCGACATGGCTCTCTGCGGCCAAGTGAATGACGGAATCAAATTTGTGAAGATCAAATAGCTCACCGATGAAAGTAGCATCGGTGATGTCGCCTTTTACGAAACTGTAATTGTCTTTGTTTTCAATGTCCCTCAGGTTATTCAGGTTGCCCGCATAGGTCAGCTTGTCTAAATTTACGATCTGATAATTGGGATATTTATTGACAAACAATCTTATTACGTGTGAGCCAATGAATCCCGCCCCGCCAGTAATTAATATTTTTTTAGTGCTCATGCGCTTCGTTTTTTAAAACTACAATTGTCATTTTTTTGCTGGTCACATTCATAATCCTCCAAGCTTCTTCTCGCTCAGCCCCTGAGATGGTGATCAGGTCGTTGTGTAAGGTCCATTTTTCATCGTTGTATCTTAAGGGGCTGGTTTCTGAACTGCAAAGGACATTGTGGAATTCGGCAAAATTCCTGTCAGCAGAAAATTCTATTCCTGCAACCGCGCCGGCCCATTGATATAGATTGTCGGTATTCTTTGTTTTAGTAAAAATTAAAGTGTCGTTCACTTTCATGTCGTACAGATCTGTTTCGGATGTCCAATGTCCAATGACTTTTTTACCCATACTGCCTTTGAAGGAAAGGAGAAGAGTGGAAGTCAATGCTATCAGAACTAATACGATTAATTTTTTTGGAAACACAGATTCGTAATATTCGTTTTTGTTCGCTATTTGTAATTAAAGACTCCAGTAAGTAAGGCTTTTGATCTTGTCTTTGAGAATTCCTTTAACGTCAACCAGAATCCCACCATCGGAAAGAATGGATTTATAATACGCTTCATCCAAACCAATATATTCCTTGTGGTTGACTGCAACTACAACGGCATCGTAACCTTTGCCGATGGATGCGGCTAGTTCAAAACCATATTCGTGAAGCAGTTCAGATGAATCCGCATAAGGATCCACGACATCAACTTGAACTCCGAAAGATTTGAATTCCTTAATCACATCCGATACTTTTGAATTGCGCACATCGCTAACATTTTCCTTAAAGGTTGCACCCATGACCAATACGCGCGATTCTGTGAGATTCTTTTTAGCAGCGATGATCTTTTTTACAGTTTGTTTGGCTACATAAAAACCCATGGAGTCGTTCACATAACGTCCCGAGTTGATTACCCTTGCATGGTATCCCAATGCTTCGGCTTTATAAGTCAAGTAATATGGATCGACGCCTATGCAATGTCCGCCGACAAGCCCCGGGGAGAATTTCAAAAAGTTCCATTTTGTTCCTGCTGCTTCCAACACGTCGTATGTGTTGATCCCGATGCGACTGAAAATGATGGACAGCTCGTTCATCAAGGCAATGTTTACGTCGCGCTGTGTATTTTCTATGATCTTTGCGGCTTCGGCAACTTTGATGGAAGAGGCTTTGTGTACACCCGGTTCAACGATTATCTTATAGGTTTCTGCAATGGTTTCCAATGATTCTTCATCACAGCCGGAAACGACTTTCAGGATCTTCGTGATGGTATGTTCTTTGTCGCCCGGGTTGATTCGTTCCGGCGAATAGCCGACTTTGAAATCCGTCTTGAATTTCAACCCGGATACTTCTTCCAACACCGGAATACAATCTTCTTCGGTACATCCCGGATAAACGGTAGATTCGTAAACAACGTAGTCGCCTTTCTTTAATGCTTTCCCCACAGAACGGGAAGCGCCCAGCAACGGTTTAAGATCGGGTAGGTTGTGCTCATCGATGGGTGTTGGCACTGCTACGATGAAAAAATTAGCAGACTTCAATACATCTATTGAAGCTGTGAATTCAATGTCGCACCCTTCGAAATCTTTTGTGGAAAGCTCTTGGGAAGGGTCGATGTTGTTCTGCATCATTTTTACGCGTTCTTCGTTGATGTCAAAACCAATCACTTTAACTTTTTTGGCAAAGGCCAAGGCTATCGGTAATCCAACATATCCCAATCCTATGACTGCAATTTTTGCTTCTTTATTCCTGATTTTGTCTATCATAACTTTATGTTTGTTCTACTTTCTATAAAAATTGTTACCATTGATAACCGTGTAACAACCTTGTCCACTGCTTTGAGGAG
>JBKJQG010000196.1:0-13776 GCA_046594925.1 Bacteroidia bacterium | reverse complement strand
TGATCGCCTGCCCGGATCTGCTTTTTGCACAGGACGTGAAAAGAGGAACGATCAAGATCAAGAAGCCGGGGCAGATCACCTACATCATCTCAAAGGCCAGCAGTGTGGCCCTCCCTCAGGTACGGGTGTTTCGCAGACGATTTTATAATTATAGTTTTAAAGAGTATTTTCCAAAAGAATATAAATCGCAGCTGTTTCCTTTAGTGTTCAATTTCGCCGGTCTCTATATGGCGGATGCAATGGAGCAGCAAACGGATAATAGGATAGTTAGCTATGATTACGAACTTTTTAAGTCACAGGTGATGTATAAAAGAGGAACAGCCAACGCATATACTTTAACGGTGCCGCTGCGTGAATTATCATACATGATGACAGGTTCATGTTTGTGGATAAAGAACTTATCATACAAAGACAAGGACGGCGTTCTTCACGAGGGTGAGACCGGAGAATTTAAGATCGAGAAAGTAAAATAGATTATTTTTTTTCGGCAACGGGCTTCTGCGCACGCATGTACAATTGATCTCCTAACTTGGGTTCTTCGCCTGCTTTCATGTTGTTCTTCTTGTACAATTTTTTCAGTTTGATGCCATGCAGCTGTGAAATGGATTTCATCGTTTCGCCTTTTTTTACAACGTGGAAAGGCTCTTTGGCATTGTTCCGCTTCGGCTGCAGGTAAAGTTTTTGTCCGGCGATCAGTTTGGCATTCGGCTCCAGGTCATTGAACTTATACAATTGCCAAAGGTCTTTGTCGGTGTCGACTGCGATCTTGTAAAATGAATCTCCGGGTTTCACGATGATGTACTTGATGAAACGAAAACGCAGAATCTCCCTGGCTTCCATCGTTTCTGGATGTTTCGGTTTTTCTGCGGACACAGTGATGTTCGGCAGTTCATCTACCTGATCGTATTGGTAGAGCTTATAGGTCTCGATGATCTGCAGCAAACGCTCCGTATATCTCGGATCTGTGGCATAACCCGTTTCTTTCAGGCCCTTTGCCCATCCTTTGTAATCGGTGCGCTTTAATTCGAACAGTGTTTCATAACGACTGCGGGTCTTTAAGAAGGAAGAGTGATCGGTATACGAATCCAAAACGGACTGATATTTTCTAAAACACTCGTCCTTGGCATCATCGTCCTTTGTGAAGGTTGGGCCTTCCCACCCTTTGTGGCATTTGATGCCGAAGTGGTTGTTGGCATAAACGGCCAGATCGCTGTTCCCATTGCCGCTTTCCAGCATTCCCTGTGCAAGCGTGATGCTCGCGGGAATGTTGTACATCAGCATTTCCTTGATGGCTTCGTCCTTGTAATTTTCAACGTATTGTGCTGAGGTCATCTTGTGTTCAGCTGGCTGAGCATACATGGATCCGGTGAGAAGGCCCGGTAAAAGGAATATGGATAAACGTTTTAACATTGTATCAAAAATACGGAATATTCTAACCAAATAAAATGGAAATGATGCTACTTTCTAACAAGCTGCTGTTAATTCTCGAAACCGCGGTTTCCCTGCAGTCCGCCTGTATGCAAAGCAATGATCCTACTCCCTTTTTTGAATTTTTCTTGCCGGATCAGTTCCAGGAGCCCGAACATCATTTTCCCGGTATAAATGTAGTCCAGCGGAATGGCATTTTCCTTTTCGAACCCTAGCATGAAATTCAAGAGTTCGGGTTTCAGCTTTGCATACCCCCCGAAATGGTAGCCTTCATTGACTTCCCATTTTTTACTGGCTGTGGGATGCCGCTCCAACCACTTTTTCACTTCCTGTTTGATATAGCCTTCCCCTTTTAAGACCTGAAATCCGATGGCCGATTGATGAGGCTTTAAGGAAAGAATGATTCCTGCTAGGGTGGTGCCGGTTCCGCAGGGACAGCAAACTATATCGAAATCCAACGGGATCTCCTTGATGATCTCTGAACATCCGGTAATTCCTTCTTCGTTCGAACCGCCTTCGGGAATGATGAAACAATTCGCCTCTGAAAATTTCTCGTCAACGAATTTCGTCAACGCTTCTTTGTCTGAATATAGTGTCCTGCTCACAAAATGCAATTCCATTCCGCACTCTTCCGCAAAGTTCAAAGTCGGATTGCCGCCTTCAAGCGCTTCTCCGCGGATAATGCCGATGGTTCGGAAGCCTTGTTCTTTACCGGCTGCAGCGGTTGCTGCGATGTGATTAGAGAATGCTCCTCCGAAGGTCAAAAGTGTTTTTTTGTTTTGTGCTTTTGCAGCCTCAAGGTTGTACTTCAGCTTGTGTGGCTTGTTTCCGCTGATTTGCGGATGATTCAGATCCAGACGGTAAACATAAAGTTCGACGTCGTGGCTTTCAACGAAGGATGATTTTATTTTCTCTAAAGGAAGATCTGTCCGAATCATTTGAATGGATTGGAAAAACGTTCATCGGTCAGAAATGTTTGATCGGTCAGCGTTTTTAGAAAAGCCACCAAAGAAGATTTCTGGTAAGCAGTAAGGTAATAACGTTTGGGTGGGCCCCCAGTTACACCGGTGGTAGTGAGCCGGTCATCCAGATTGGGATGTTGCTGAATGCCACTGTTGTAATGTTCTACCACTTGCTCCAGCGTTGCGAATCTGCCATCGTGCATGTAAGGCGCACTCATCTCTATGTTGCGGAGGGAAGGAACTTTGAACCGGGCCATGTCGGAACTGCTGCCCGTGATCGATCCTTTGCCATTATCCGCGTATATGGAATCCAGTCCGTTATTCAAGGCCTGTGTTTCGTAAAAATTTTCTGTGGCGTGACAATTATTGCAGTTGATCGTGCCGCTCAGGAACAATGCTTTCCCGTCAAGCTCCAAGGTATTGAAGTCCGCAAAGCCATTCTGCATGCCCATATCATAGCGGGAACGGTATGACGTGAGCGAATGCACAAACTCTGCGAGCGCAATACGGATCTTTGCGAGCGTAATCTCCGAGGTGTCAAATGCCTTTTCAAAAAGTGTGGGGTAATAATCGATGGCTTTCAGCTTTGCTGGCAAGTCGGCTAAATTCATTCCCATCTCCACGTGGTCTTCGATTGGCATGAGCACTTGTTCCTCCACGTAATCAGCCCGCTGATCCCAGAAAAAACGGAACGAGAAACGGGTGTTGACGATCGCCATGGAATTGCGGTTGCTGATAGCCCCTTCGAATCCGCTGCTGAACTGGCGCGGATCGGAGAATGCTTTTGATTGCAGGTGGCAGGACCCGCAAGAAATCGTATTGTTTGCGGATAATTTTTTATCATAAAACAAAACTCTTCCCAAAGTGGCGCCATCACTGGTGATAGGGTTCTGAATGGAATTAATAGAAGAAAGAGGTGGTGTATTAAAATGGCTTGGAAATGTATCCGTTCCGTAAGTGAAAGGTGTTTCAGGAAGTACCGGTTTCAATTCTTTTTCTCCCAGGTCGAATGGGATGATAGGATCCTTGGAACAGGCTATTAATAAACACAATCCAACGGAAAAAATAACTAAGACATTGCTCTTGGAACGCACACAACAAAGATATAAATTTTGTGCTTTTATCAAAATAATCACTTCGAAAAGATGTTTTGCCAAAATACTTTTGTCAGTTCTGTTTAGCTCCCTATCTTTGCTCTATGGCAGATGGTCTTGGCTTTTCAAACAATAAGGGATTGGAACCTGATGATTTCTATTACAGCGAACAAGGGTATGTCGTTTTTACTGAAAAGTATCTTTTGAAAAGAGGTTTTTGCTGTCAGAATGGATGCAAACATTGTCCTTATGGTTTTAACAAAGACAAAGGAAGAATCGAGAAGAAGAAATAATTTGATCCCGATAGCTATCGGGATTGAAGATTAAAAAATTTAAAATTATGAGTGTGAATTTTAAGAAGGACATATTACAGGGAATACCAAGTGAGTTGCCGGAGCCGAAAGCATACGATGCAGCGATCAATCACGCTCCTAGGCGGAAAGACATTCTTAATAAGGAAGAAAAGAAATTAGCGCTGAGGAATGCTTTGCGTTATTTTGATAAAAAACATCACGCTATTCTTGCGAAAGAATTCGCGCAGGAGTTAAAAGAGTACGGACGCATCTACATGTACCGTTTCCGTCCGGATTATAAAATTCACGCCCGCCCCATCAACGAATATCCGCATCAATCCAAACAAGCCGCGGCAATTATGCTGATGTTGCAAAACAATTTAGATTATGTCGTGGCTCAGCATCCTCACGAACTCATTACTTATGGTGGCAACGGAGCCGTTTTTCAGAACTGGGGACAGTACTTGCTTACCATGAAATACCTTGCGGAGATGACGGACGAGCAAACGCTAGCAATGTATTCCGGCCATCCTATGGGATTGTTTCCTTCTCATAAAGATGCACCGAGAGTGGTGATCACCAACGGAATGATGATCCCGAATTACAGTAAACCCGACGATTGGGAAAAATTCAATGCTTTGGGGGTTACGCAATACGGACAGATGACTGCCGGATCCTTCATGTACATCGGTCCGCAAGGCATTGTACACGGCACGACCATAACCGTGATGAATGCTGCACGAAAAATTTCAACATCCGAAGAAGACAGGAAAGGAAAATTATTTGTGACCTGCGGATTGGGCGGAATGAGCGGTGCTCAGCCAAAAGCAGGAAAGATCTCCGGATTGGTTTCGGTGGTTGCCGAGATAAATCCGAAGGCCGTAAAGACAAGACATACACAAGGCTGGGTAGATGAAGTATTTGAAGAACTTCCTGCTTTGGTGGCTAGAATTAAAAAAGCACAAGCTTCGAAAGAGGCTGTTTCATTGGCTTATCAGGGGAATGTTGTTGACCTGTGGGAATGCCTGGTTAAAGAAAAGATCAAAGTCGATATTGGAACGGATCAAACTTCCCTGCACAACCCTTGGGCAGGCGGTTACTATCCTGCCGGACTTTCTTTGGAGCAATCCAATGAGCTGATGGCAAAAGATCCTTCGCAATTCAAAAAAGAAGTGCAGGCAACTTTGGTGCGTCACGCGAATGCCGTAAATGTATTGGCGCAGAATGGAATGTATTTCTTTGATTATGGAAATGCTTTTTTATTGGAAGCATCCCGTGCTGGAGCTGCCATCGTCAATCCCGATGGAACCTTTATCTATAAATCGTATGTTCAGGATATTTTAGGGCCGATGTGTTTTGACTACGGATTCGGTCCATTCCGTTGGGTTTGTACTTCCTGTGACCCGAAAGATCTGGCCACAACCGACAAACTTGCCTTGCAGGTGCTCGAAGAGATGTACAAAACTTCACCTGAAGAGATCAAACAGCAGATCAGCGACAACATCGTTTGGATAAAAGACGCCATGCAAAATAATTTAGTCGTAGGTTCACAAGCCCGCATCTTGTATGCAGATTCGGAAGCCCGCGTGAAGATCGCAGAAGCATTTAACATAGCCATTAAGTCCGGTGAACTTTCCGCTCCCGTCGTTTTGGGAAGAGATCACCACGATGTTTCCGGAACGGATTCGCCTTACCGGGAGACGTCCAACATATACGACGGATCCAGTTTTACTGCGGATATGGCAGTTCAGAATTTTGTCGGCGACGGATTTCGCGGCGCTACCTGGATTTCCCTTCACAATGGAGGAGGGGTCGGCTGGGGCGAAGTGATCAACGGAGGATTCGGGATGGTTCTGGATGGCAGTGCCGATAGTGACAGAAGACTAAAATCTATGCTATTCTGGGATGTGAACAACGGAATTGCCCGCAGAAGCTGGGCCAGGAACAAAGAAGCTTTATTTGCCATTAAACGGGAGATGCAACGCACACCGGAGCTGAAAGTGACCCTGCCAAACCTGGTGGATGATGGATTGCTCGACAATTTGTTTTAAAATGCACATATTTTGATAATTTTTCGATTATTGGAATGATTTTGGCATACCCGATTAAACCATCCCCGGTATAATTAGTCAATATATAAAGAACCAAAATGAAAAAATTCATTGCCCTGCTTTTTTTATCAACGATAGTTTGTAATCAAAGCGCATTTTCTCAGACCACCGAAAAAATGGATTCCTTGGGTTTACCCGGGGACAATTTAGACCTTTACGCTGTGCTTGATCTTTTTCAAAAATCAGAAACTTTCGAGATCTTTGAAAAACAGCTCAACTCCGAAGATTCCAAGATCAACAACCTCGACCTTAACAATGATGGCAAGACCGATTACATAAAAGTGATCGATCATCAAACGGGAGAATCCCATGCTGTTGTGTTGCAGGTTCTTGTGAATGAGAAGGAAACACAGGACGTAGCTGTGGTCGAGATCGAGAAGAACAAAGATGGAAAAGTCGTGGTTCAGATCGTTGGTAACGAAGACTTGTATGGAAAAGATTACATCGTTGAACCAAAAGAAAATGATCCTGCGACAAAAAGCGCTGATGCAAAATCAGGATCAGGCGATGAAGGCGGCAATACGACCATCATCAACAATACCACCAATAACTATTACGGAAACTCTAACCAATGGCCGATCGTAAATTATGTTTACGGACCCTCTTATGTGGTTTACGTTTCCCCTTGGAGTTGGTATTCTTATCCGATGTGGTGGAATCCATGGGCTCCTTGGTATTGGCACAGCTATTACTGGCACCATCACGATCATTATCATCATCACCACCACGGTTGGTACCACCGCACATCATACTACAGAACAACTACTGCGCACGCTATCTATGCTCCGCACAGAACGATGTCGGCAACTGTAGTAGGATACCGGGACGCAAAAGTTTACAACAAGACCTATGCTTCCAAAGACAGAAACGGTGACGGAAAGATCGGCGGAGGAAAATCAAATCCGGCTTATAACAAAGAAACAGTGAATCCGGGCTCATCTCGTGAGAAGGGTAATTCTGGAGTGAGTAAAGAAAATTCATCACGTGATAAAGGTAATTCAGGAGTGAGCAAGCCTAACGGAGGTGGAAATTCAAAAGAAGGTAACGGTAACAGCCGTCCTTCATCCAAGCCATCCGCGAAGCCCTCTAGTAAACCATCCAACGGTGGCGCTTCAAAGCCGAGTAGTAAACCAAGTTCAAAACCACAATCTGCTCCGAGACACAGCAGTGGCACCTCTAAAATGGGTGGAGGCAAAGGAGGAAGATAATTTGTTTGTTTGTGTAGAATGTAGAACGCCCCTTAGAATTTTCTAAGGGGCGTTTCTTTTGATAATGTCTTAATCCCACCCGGTCACTTAGTCACCTAGTCACCATTTACTCTATATAAGTAGGAGTGTTACAGCTTTCTTTTTGTCCGCCAAACTCATATTTCACTCCAACGCGCAGTTGAATGTTCTTGTTCTTGATGTGTAACAGAGGATCTACGTATGCCGGCATCATGTCGGGATTATAAAATGCTTCTACCAAGAATTTGAAATTCGTATAGCTTATAAATTCAACTCCTCCGCCGAAAGCAGCGCTGACGTGTAAAGGAAGAAAACTCCCTGTAACTGCCGGAGAAGTTGTTCCCTGTGAGAGCATGTATTCCAACTTTGGTCCTACCATAATGTAAGGAATGATTGAATACATTTCGTAACGTACTTTCAGGTAATTGTTCCAGGATAAATATTGAAGTGAATTTCCATAAGTTCCTTCAGGCTGTTTGTCGAGCGAACCTTTTTGATCGTATTGGATCTCAGTTACCCAGCGTGCATGATCATTGCTGAAGAATTCCCCAAAAACGCTCGCATTAAAACCAACGATGTATTTTTTTCGAGAAAGTGCAACAGGTTCTTTGAAAAAGAATTTTTGATTCCCCGCCGAAACACCTGCAGTGAGTCCAATGCTGTTAACGAATTGTGCTTTGGATTGCACAATCGATAAAACAATGATGATAAGAAAAAATACACTTTTACGCATTTGCGATTTACTTTTATGGAATTTGTGAATACTTAGTAGTTCATTTTTTTAAGAACAACGAAAAATTTTAAAACAAAGTACTTCAATAATCAAACGAATAGGTGAATCGGGTAAAAGCATCGACTATCAATACGTTCAGCCCACCAATAAACCAGTGAACCAATAAACTATACAGCACTGGCTGCTTCCATGGCCGGGTCCACTTTTTTTACCAGGCCTTGCAATACTTTACCGGGACCGATCTCGGTAAAGGAAGTTGCGCCGTCGGCTATCATTTGTTTTATTGTCTGTGTCCATTTTACCGGAGCTGTCAGTTGTGCAATTAAATTCTTTTTGATTCTTTCAGGATCGACAACTGCTGCTGCGGGAACGTTTTGGTAAACCGGACAAATGGGTGTGTTGAAAGTGGTGGCGTTGATGGCTGCTTCTAATTCAACGGCGGCGGGCTGCATTAATGGTGAGTGGAAAGCACCTCCGACAGGAAGAACCAGTGCACGTTTTGCTCCGGCAGCTTTTAATCTTTCGCATGCGATCGTAACTCCGTTTATGGAACCTGAAATAACGAGCTGGCCCGGACAGTTGTAATTGGCAGCAACAACTATGTCGCCTCCCGCTGTGATCTCCGCACAAATATTCTCCGTGATCTGGTCATCCAAATTCAATACCGCTGCCATTGTAGAGGGATTCATCTCACAAGCTTTTTGCATCGCCAACGCACGTTTGGAAACCAAAATGAGTGCATCTTCGAAAGCTAGCGTCTTATTAACGACCAATGCTGAGAATTCTCCAAGACTGTGTCCTGCTACCATTTCCGGTTTTACGCTATCTCCTAAAGTGGCTGCCAGGATCACTGAATGTAAAAAAATGGCTGGCTGAGTTACTTTGGTTTGTTTCAATTCTTCATCTGTTCCTGAGAACATGATGTCCGTGATCCTGAATCCTAAAATGGCATTCGCTCTTTCGAACATGTCTTTTGCCAATTCGGAAGTTTCATAAAGTTCTTTTCCCATTCCAACAAATTGGGAACCTTGTCCCGGAAATACGTATGCTTTCATCTCTTTAATTTTTTTGTAGTTTACCATTCAATATTAGTAATAAAAAAAGAGTCCCGCATTTCTGCAGAACTCTTTTTATTCACAATGAAATGTGTGTGACTATTTTCTTCCGAACAATCTCAGTAAGGTCATGAAAAGGTTAATGAAGGTAATGTACAAAGACATCGCGCCCCACACCGCCATTTTCTTGCCGTGTTCTGTATCCAGAGCCGCGGTCGCACCAAGGTTTTTAAGCATCTGCACTTTGTATGCGGTTAAACCGGTAAAGATAAGAACACATAAGCAGTCGATGATGAAAGTGTCTCCCCCTGTGAAGATCATCACAACCGATGCGATGATAACACCAACCAGCGCCATCATCAAAATCATTCCCAGTTTTGTAAGATCTGTTTTAGTGGTATAACCCAATATTCCCATCGCAGCAAAAGTTCCTGCGGTTATGAAAAACGTTTGAAAAATGAAAGCATGGGCATAGATTAAAAAGATAAAACTCAAACTGATTCCCATGATCAGGGCGTACAGGCTGAACAAAAGAATGATCACGGGATAAGACAAACGCTCAAATCCGAAATTGATCACCAGCACAAATGCAAGCGGAGCAAATAAGGCAACATAGCCCAGGCCCGTAAAACCTCTTTCGTTAAGGATCAGTGAAAGCAATGCTTCGTCTGTTCCGAAAAGGTAAGCAGTAACTCCGGTGATCACCAAAGCAAGGGACATCCAAGAGAATACACTTGCCATAAAGGTTTTGGACATGGAAGCGCTTTCTTCCTGCGACACGTAGTTGAAATTGTTAATGTTGTTGGTTTCCATTTTTATATATTTTTTTGTTCGTAGATTACAAAGATAATACCGATTGCGCAGGTATGCAAAAATGTCAGCGTTTTCAACAGTTTTGGCAACTTTTAGTGCAGTTTGGCGCCAATCAGACTGATGAACTCCTTGCGGGTAGTGTCTTTCAAAAATTCCCCGGTGAAAGCTGAAGTTGTGGTCACCGAGTTTTGCTTCTGAATTCCGCGCATCTGCATGCAGAGGTGGGAACATTCGATCACAACTGCCACACCCATAGGATTCATTGTGTTTTGAATACAATCACGGATCTCATTTGTCAGACGTTCCTGCACTTGTAGTCTGCGCGCAAATGCATCCACCACGCGGGGGATTTTGCTCAAGCCGACCACACAGGTTCTCGGAATGTATGCAATGTGAGCCTTTCCGAAGAAGGGCAATAAATGGTGCTCACACATTGAATACACTTCAATGTCTTTTACTATGACCATCTGACTGTATTCTACCTTAAACATTGCGGACTTCAGGATCTCTTCGGGGTTGAGGTCGTAGCCATGTGTCAGATACTGCATAGCTTTTGCCACGCGCTCGGGTGTTTTCAAAAGACCGTCCCGGGAAGGATCTTCCCCGAGGTCGAGCAATATATTCTTATAGTTAGATGCGATGTGATCAATTGATTTCAGGTTGTACTGGTCAATTTTTTTATAGCCATCTACATCATCAAATTCGTCGTGTCCCATAGTCGTTAATTGTTATTAGTTAATGGTTAATAGGGAAGTGTTCTATCTGAGTGAACGTCACTTTCAGCAAAAACCAATCTGTAATATCTGCAAAGATTCTTTATCTGTACTTACTCTCCGAAGTATTCTACGTAATTGTTTTCTGTTTCAAACAATTTTACGCAGTGCAGTTTACAATCCAATGCGTCTACGTGTGGCTGCAATTCTTTCCAAATACCTATGGCAACATTCTCTGTGGACGGCATTATTCCTTTTAGGAAATCCACGTCGAGATTCAGATTCTTGTGATCGAGTTTGTCGGTGATGTATTTTCTTATGATGGCGCTCAGTTCTTTCAGGTTCACGGAATAACCGGTGTCCGGATTCACTTTGCCTTTTACGGTCACGTATAAGTTATAGTTGTGTCCATGCCAGTTCGGATTGGCGCATTTTCCGAAGACTTCGTTGTTCTGTTCTTCTGTCCAGGCAGGGTTGTGTAGCTTGTGTGCGGCGTTAAAATGTTCTCTTCTTGTTATATAGATCATGGTGGTAAGATAGAATACAAATATACTACGAAACCTCTTGCGGTTCACGAGTTCATTAATAATATATTATTTAGTCACGAGCTAATTACGCATCAATCATTTGTATATTTGTGTAAATATCCGGTTATGAAGATACTCGTTGTTGCTGCTACAAGACCTGAGCTCGCTCCCTTTTTGGAAAAAATGGGAACGGGAAGCCTTGTGAATGAGCGGCTCACGAGTTTCAAGTACAAGCAACTGGAAATTGACGTTTTGATCACCGGAGTAGGAATGGTGGCTACGGCTTACCATACGGGCAAAACACTTAATGATTCTTACGATGCTGCTTTTAATGCGGGCATCTGTGGAAGCTTTAATTCCAATCTGGAAAACGGAACGGTTGTGAATGTTTGCGAAGATCATTTTTCAGAACTGGGTGCTGAGAACGATACCGAATTCTTGTCCTTGGATGATCTTAAATTGGAAGGGACAACAAAAGTGCTGAACGAGAGCGGGGCAATTTGTATTGAGTTGGAAAAACTTCCCCGCGTGAATGGCATTACAGTAAATACAACTCATGGAAATGATGCGAGCATCAAAAAAGTGTTTGACCGCACACATCCCTTAGTGGAAAGTATGGAAGGTGCTGCATTTATGTTTGTCTGCGAGAATGAACGAATTCCTTATGCACAGATCCGCGCTGTTTCAAACCTCGTGGAAAAACGCAACCGTGATGCCTGGAACATTCCCTTGGCTATCAAAAAATTGAACGATAAATTAATAGAAATTTTAGACTGTCTGTAAATGCCTTCTGCGATCACTCTTGGTTTTAGTCCATGCCCCAACGATTGTTTTATTTTCGATGCCATGCTGCATGGGAAGATAGACACGGAAGGTCTTCATTTTGATGTTCACATGGAGGATGTGGAAACACTCAACCAAAGAGCCTTCGGCGGAGAGTTGGATGTGACAAAGCTGAGTTATCATGCCTACGCGCATCTGACCAAGAATTATCAATTGTTGAACTCCGGAAGCGCCTTGGGAAATAATTGCGGACCATTGCTGATAGCAAATACGGATCTTGAGATCCACAGTGATACAAAAATTGCCATACCGGGAAAATACACGACAGCTAATTTTTTGCTGTCCTTGGCTTATCCGGAAGCAACGAACAAAGAAGAAATGCTCTTTTCAGAAATTGAAGATGCAGTCCTGACAGGAAAAGTAGAAGCCGGGCTGATCATTCACGAAAATAGATTTACCTACGAAGCAAAAGGATTGAAGAAGATCATAGATCTCGGAGAATACTGGGAAACGTTGACAAAAGCCCCAATTCCGCTGGGTGGCATTGTCATCAAAAGGGAATTCCCGGAGGAGCTGAAAAAGAAATTCGACCGCGTTTTGCGCAAAAGTGTGGAATTTGCATTTGCAAACCCGAAATCCAGTCTTAACTTTGTAAAAGAACATGCCCAGGAGATGAGCGAAGAAGTAATGTACAAACACATCGAGCTCTACGTAAATAATTATTCCGTCGACCTGGGAACAGAAGGCAAACGTGCAGTCAAATTGCTATTCGATAAAGCAGAAGAGTGGGGGGTGATCAATAAGATTGAAGAAGACATTTTTTTATAAATTACTCGGAAAGAGGAATTGATTAGAACTTCATTGCGAGGCACGAAGCAATCTTGTTTCAAACAGAGAAATTGCTACACGCATGAAAAGATGGATGATGTATAATGTGAGATGGAAAGGGATGTCGTCACCCTGAGCGGAGTCGAAGGGTACTCAATGACGGAGCTTTTAACATGTTTTTAAATTAGTATTCGTAAATGATCATAGTAACAGGAGCAGCAGGGTTTATAGGTAGTTGTCTGGTAAGCAAACTTAACCAGGAAGGGTTTAACGACCTGATTCTGGTGGATGATTTCTCGGACCCTGAAAAGATGAAAAATCTTGAAGGAAAAAAATATTCTCAAAAGATCCACCGCGATGAGTTCATTCAATGGCTGAAGGAAAATCAACGCTTGGTGCAATTCATCTTTCACATCGGTGCACGCACGGATACCACGGAATTCAACAAGGAGATTTTTGATCGGTTGAATGTGAATTATACAAAAGACATTTGGAACATTTGTGTAGAGTTCGGATTGCCTTTGGTTTATGCTTCTTCGGCTGCGACATACGGTTTGGGTGAATTCGGCTATGATGATAACGAAGCGGTGATAGAGAAATTGAAGCCTTTAAATCCTTATGGAGATTCCAAGAACGAATTTGATAAGTGGGCGTTGAAGCAAGAGAAGAAGCCTTATTTCTGGGTAGGCTTGAAGTTCTTTAATGTTTACGGACCGAATGAATTCCACAAAGGAAGAATGGCATCGGTGATCATGCATGCTTACAATCAGATCGAGGAGAAAGGCTCCGTGAAATTATTCCGTTCACACAATCCCGATTACAAAGACGGAGAACAATTGCGTGATTTTGTTTATGTGAAAGACGTGGTGGAAGTTTGTCATTTCCTTTTGCATCACCGCAAAGATTCGGGCATCTACAATTTAGGGTCTGGAAAAGCGCGTACCTTTTGGGATCTTGTCAAAAACACTTTTAAAGGAGTAAACAAGCCTGCGCAAATCGATTTTATGGATACGCCCATCGATATCCGCGATAAATACCAATACTTCACCGAAGCCAACATGGCGAAATTGAAATCCATAGGTTACTCAAAACCGTTTCATACTTTGGAAGAAGGCGTGAAAGATTATGTGGAGAATTATTTGGTGGGGAAGAAATATTACTAAATGCCGGTATTATATATCATAGCAGGACCAAATGGTGCAGGGAAAAC